>PMLO01000074.1:2465-7203 GCA_003158895.1 Propionibacteriaceae bacterium | reverse complement strand
GGTCGTCGTGAACGCGGCTGACCTCGTCCTCAAGAAGGCAGTCATCGGCACCCTGGTCTCAGGCAAGAACGCTGAGTACGTCCTGACGATCTCCAACCTGGGTCCGTCCACGGTTCCGGCGGGCAAGGTCGTGGTCACTGACGTGCTGCCGAGCCTGCTGACAGCCGTGTCCGCCACCTCGACGGACTTCACCTGCTCGATCACCGGGCAGAACGTCGTCTGCACCAACAAGGCCGCATACCCGGCCGGCAGCGTGTCGAAGATCACGATCATCGCCAAGGTCGGCAAGGCGTCGACCGGGACGTCGATCACGAACACCGCGCACGTCACCGGCGGGTTCATCGATCCCACGCCGAATGACGAGGTCGATGCGGCAACGCTGACGATCACTCGCCTGCCGGGCACCGGCTCGGACATCCCGTGGATGGTGCCGCTGATCGCCCTGGCCCTGCTGGGCACGGGCGGCGGTCTGCTCCTCGTGGCCCGGAGGCGCCGCGTGCAGCAGTGATCCGAGTACGACGACGCTGAAGGGCCCCGCACGAATCGTGCGGGGCCCTTCGGCGTCATGGAAGGAAGCGATCAGCGATCCACGCTCAAGAGGTCACCCACCTGGCAGTCGAGAGCGTCGCAGATCGCCGTCAGGGTCGAGAAGCGGATCGCGCGGGCCCGGTCGTTCTTCAGGACGGACAGGTTCACGATGCTGATCCCGACGCGCTCCGACAGCCGTGTCAGCGTCATGCCGCGCCTGGCCAGCAGCTCGTCGAGGTGGCAGTGGATCCGCCCCTCGTCATCCTCGGGCGGCATCAGATGAGGCCTTCCGTGTCCTTCTGCAGCCGCTCACCGGTACGGAAGGCGGCCCCGAGCAGCGCCAATGCGGATGCGATACCCAACGGCCAGAACGGGAGCGTGATGAACAGGGTCGGCGCCGGCCAGCCGAAGTAGCTGAGGTCGGTCGTGGAGTCGCCTAGGAGCTGGGCAGCTAGGGTCCCCTCGTCGGCTCCCCAGCCGTGGATCTCCAGGGCCTCGCGGCCCGCCGCGTACGAGCCGATCCCACCGACGACAGACCACAGCAGAGCTCCGACGAAGAGCACGACCCCGCACTGGATCAACGAGCGCGAGAGCCCGTCGAACGGCTTCCCCGCCCGTACGTTCCGGGCCAGACGAAGGACCACCACCGCGATGACGATGGTCACCGCCACCTGTACGAGGCTTCCCGACGCCAGCAGGATGCGGCTCAGCCAGCTGAGCCCGGTGACGGTGATGGTCGCGCGATCCGCACCCCCGGAGACGATCACGGCGGACGGCTTGACGATCATCAGGCCCGGTATCCGCACGTCGGGGACGTGCACGGTCAGCGGAACCTCGAACGTCGTGGTGTTGGTGAGCAACGACCGACCGAGCCCGATGGCGGCGCTCAGGGTTGCCGCCGCGATCGTGATCAGACAGGCCACCTCTACGACGCGTACCAGAGCGTTGCTGCCCGCCGTGAAGAGACCGATGATCGCCCCCACGACCATCAGGACCAGCACGAGGAGGACGACGAGGCTCATGGGTACGCTCCCTGTTATCGACTACCGATAACCTTATCGATAGTCGATGGGGTCCGCAACGGGTCGCGACTACTCCGTCGGGTACGCCACGTACGCGAACTCGGTGCTGTCAGGAGACCAGCTCGTGACGTTGATCGTGCCCTGACCGCCGAAGAGCTGGATCGTCGCCGTCGCGGTGTCCCACTCGGGCAGCTCCACGATCTGCAGCTCGACGGGCTTGTCGGCCGGGTGCCCGGTCGTACCGGCCGGGAACCTGATGTACACCGCGTGCGTACCGTTCGGCGACAGGTGGGGGAACCAGTCGACCTGGTCGTCGTGGGTCAGCCGCTGCAGGTCGGAACCGTCCAGGGTCACGCGCGCGAGCTGCGCATGCCCGTCGGCGGTCGTGAACAGCTCGGTGTTGAAGTAGACCCACTCCCCGTCAGGCGAGAATTCGGGGCCGTCGTCGGGCCGCGACGAGTCGGTCAGCGGGATGTCCCAGGAGCTGTCCGCGGCGAGCAGCCGGACGTTCGCGTGCTCTCTCCAGCTGCCGCCCTCGGGCTGGATCGCGACGTAGCTCAGGACGTCACCGTCAGGGCTGATGCCGTGGAGGAAGTGCAGGCGGCCGTCGTCGAGCGAGACCTGCGAGGCCTTACCGCCTGTACGGGGGACGGCGTAGATGTGCCAGTCGTTGGCCGACGCGTAGATGGTCTGGCCGTCGGGCGAGAGCACATGGTCGTTGTTGACGGGCGGCAGGCCGTCCGTGGCGATCTGCTGGGGCTCCCCGCCGGTTGCCGGCAGCTCCCACAGCAGGCCCTGCGCGTTGAGGACGAGCTGGCCGTCGAGTCCCCAGTTCGGTGCCTCGAACAGGACATCACCGGTCTCGTACACGAGTCGCGTGCTCCCGGCGAGGTCGGACACCCACACCTGGCAGCGCTGACCTGGGGCGAGAACACGGTACGAGGGTTGCGAGTCGGCCATGTACGGGATCGTACGCGGGGCCGCGGGCTATCCAGACGCGAGCTGGACGACGAGGTTGATCGTGGTCGCCAGGACGACGGCCCCGAGAACGTACGACACGAGGGAGTGTCGCAGGGCGACGTGACGCATCTCCTTCTGCCGGAACTCGGGGTCGCTGACCTGATAGGTCATGCCGACGGTGTACGCGATGTAGGCGAAGTCCTGGTAGTCCGGGTCGTCGTCCGAGTGGAAGTTGATGGGCTTGTCCGGTGCCGAGGAGTAGTACAACCGGGCATAGCGCAACACGTACACCGTGTGCACGGCGGCCCAGGACGCCACGACACCCGCCACGCCGACGAGGGCCACGAGTGGGCTCGCGGGTTGACCGTTCGTCCGCGTTCCCTCGAGCAGGAAGCCGACTCCCACGATGCTGGCGAGGCTGGCGATGACCACCAGCGAGTCGGCCCAGCCGTCGCTGGGGTCGTTCTCCTTGGCATGGTCGCGGGTCTGCTGCGCATCCAGTCGTCCGACGGCGAGCCACGTGAGGACGGTGAACAACGCCGCGAACGTGGCCCACGCCGCCATGATCGCGACCGCCGGGTGGCCCGTCAGCGCGAATCCGAGGCCCACGGCGACGCCTCCGACGATCGAGATGCCGATCCGAAGCAGCATGGAGTTGGCTAACGAGCGCATGGACCGAGGGTACGTGAACGCGACGACAGCTGATCCTCACGCCGCCATCGACGACGTACCGTCCTTCGTCACGGTCACGGAGCCGGACGTGCTGCCCGTCACCTTCGTACCGTTCGTCAGCGCGACGGTCGCCGAACTCGACGAGCCGGCCGTCAGCGCACCGGTCACGGTGCAGCCGGCGAACGTCACCGTGGCGTGGCCGCCGTTGGAGCCGCTCGTGCCCCACCTGTCCTCGGCGAGCGAGAGCAGCGCGGTCGACGACGGGTGGGTGAGGGTCGAGCTGGTGACGTTCACGACGCACGAGGTGTTGGTGACGTAGATCATCGGAACGTTCGCGGTCGTCGTGACCGTGCTGTTGGCGATCGTCATCGTCGCCTTCGTCGCCGTGGAGTCCGAGCCCGCGGCGTCGCCCGACATCGACTGATAGACCATCATCCCGGCGGTCGCACCGCTTGTCAGCGTGGAGTTCGTCAGCGTGAACGACTGCTGTGGGAGTCCGCCGGTCAGCGGCGCAACCGCAGGCCCTTGGGCGTGAGCTGGAAGCCGGCCGCCGACAGCGCTCCGCCGAGTGGATGGTCGCTGCCCATCACCGACGATCCGTCGATCTTCTCCACGGTGAGCTTCCCAAGAGCGCCGGCGTGTACGGCATCGGCCAGGGCGCGGGCCGCAGGGAGCAGCAACACGTCGTCCTCGCTGAAGCTGAGCAGCGTCTTGCCGCCGCGCTCCACGTACAGGGCGAGCGCACCATCGACCAGTACGACCAGTGCGCCGGCCTTTCGCGCCGGCTGGTGACCTCGCGACCCGCCCGGTCCGGCCTCGTGGAGCGGCCACGGGAGCGCGGCGCCGTACGGGTTGGCCGGGTCGCACGCGGCCAGCACCAGGACCTGGTCGCCCTGAACATCCTTGTCGGCGCGGGATCTCTCGCGCCTGCCGTCCCCGAGCGCGCGTGTCGTGGCCCGCAGCCGGTCGACCGCCCCGGTGCCGCCGAACTGCGACGCGCCGAGCCCCTCGACGAAGTAGCCGCGTCGTACCCGTCCGGCCTCCTCGGCCGCCGCGAGCACGCGGTAGACAGCCGCGAAGCCGCCCGGTACGTCCTCGGCGACGACCGATCCCCGCGTCACCACCCCGTACCGCTCGAGCAGCGTCTCGGCGCGGGCGAACTCGACCTGGGTGCGCCTGAGCTGGTCCGGCTCTGCCGGTGGCGTCGGCAACAGCGACCAGCGCCCAGCCGCGTCCTCGGGAACCGGTGCGCCACCCGTTGCGAGGGGACGCCGGAGACCGTACGCGCCGGACATGCCCAACCCCCCGCCGGCCCTCCCGTACCGCCCACGTCTCGCGGACGCGCGGGGCTTGTGCGCCGTCGACACGTGCGCGAGCCGTGACCGCAGCGGCCCCACCGTCGCCGTCGTCACACGCCCAGCCCACGCGAGCCGCCACAGCGACTGGCCGACTGCGGCCACGTCCAGCCCGCTCGCGTCGGCGATGCCGCGGGCGAAGTACGCGCCGCCGCCATCGAGGGCCTCGAGCACCTGCCGGTCGGCATCGTCGGACGGCTC
>PMLO01000074.1:0-2447 GCA_003158895.1 Propionibacteriaceae bacterium | reverse complement strand
ACGCCGTCCACGCCGCGCAACCGTCCTCCGACGTTCTGCCAGGCGGGCAGGAAGCGTGCATAGTCGGCAGCGGCGACCGGCTCGACCTCGGACCGGAGCGCCGCGAGCGACCGCCTTCTGACAAGGGAGAGGATCCGCGGATCGCAGTAGTGGGGCGGCGGCCCGTCGGGAGCGGCCGGGTCCGTCGCGCGAGACACCCAGCCGACCGGACGCAGGTCGCCCTCGGTGAGCCGGCCGTCCACGACAAGGCGCCGCACCGCATCGCGGACGACCGCCGTGCCCAGCCCCAGCCACGCGGCCACCTCGGGAACAGCGAACGGCACGGCGTTGCGCGCGTACCGCATCACCAGGTCGCCGAGCGGGTCGGCCACCGGCGATGTGTACGCGTCGGGCAGGCCGACCGGCAGCGAGACACCGAGCGCATCGCGGAGACGCCCCGCGTCCTCGACGGCGGCCCAGCGCTCCTGGCCGCCGATGCCCACGCGCACCACCCGTCGCGCGTCGGCGAGCTGCGTCGTCCAGGTCGCGGCGAGCGCCACGGGGTCGTCGCCGGCGATGCGCCGCGACAGCTCGTACGCGCTGATCGGCCCGATCGTACGGATCAGGTCTGCCACGTCCTCCGCGTCACGGGCGCGGCGGTCCTCGGCCAGGTGCTGGAGCTCCGCCTCGGTGCGGGTCAGCGCCTCGGGGTCGAGCAGCTCGGACAGCGCGAGCCCCTCGCTGGTTCCCAACAGTTCGGCCAGCAGTGTCGGGTCGAGCGTCAGCGCCGCCGCCCGCCGGTCGGCCAGCGGGCTGTCGCCCTCGTACATGAACTGCGCCACGTAGCCGAACAGCAACGACCGTGCGAAGGGCGACGGCTGGCGCGTCTCGACCTCGACGAGGGTCACGTCCTTGCTGCGGATCCGGCGCAGCAGGTCGACGAGCCCTGGCACGTCGAAGACGTCCTGGACGCACTCCCGTACAGCCTCGAGCACGATCGGGAACGACGGGTACTGCGAGGCGACACTCAGCAGCTGCGCCGAGCGCTGTCTCTGTTGCCACAAGGGCTGACGCCGGCCGGGCGTCCTCGGCGGGAGCAGCAGGGCCCGCGCCGAGCACTCGCGGAACCGCGCCGCGAACAGCGCCGACCCGCCGAGCTGCGACGTGACGAGCTCGGAGACCTCGTCGGGGTCGAGCAGGATCGCATCGAGCAGCTGCGCCGGGTCGAAGGAGGCGCCGCTGTCGTCCAGCCCGTACATCCCGGCATCCTCCGCGGTGTCCGGCAACCGCAGCACGATGCCGTCGTCGGCGGGCATCGCCTGCACGTCGAGCCCGTACGCCTCGCGCAGCCGGGCGGCGATCGCCAGCGCCCAGGGGCTGTGGACCGGCGCGCCGTACGGGCTGTGGATGACCACGCGCCAGTCGCCGAGCTCGTCGCGGAAGCGCTCGATGAGGAGCGTGCGGTCGTCGGGTACGTGTCCGGTCGCCTCGCGCTGCTCGTCGAGGTAGCCGAGCAGGTTGTCGGTCGCCCACTCGTCGAGCCCGGCCGTGCGGACCCGCTCACGCGCCTTCTTCGGCTCCAGACGCGCCACCTCGCCGACGAACCGGCCGACCGCGGCGCCGAGCTCGGCCGGGCGGCCCAGCGAGTCGCCCTTCCAGAACGGCAGCCGGGCGGGCACGCCGGGCGCGGGCGTGACGATGACGCGGTCGTGGGTGATGTCCTCGATCCGCCACGACGTCGTACCCAGCGCGAACACATCGCCGACCCTCGACTCGTAGACCATCTCCTCGTCCAGCTCACCGACCCGGCGGCCTGGCGACTCGGCGCCGGCGAGGAACACGCCGAACAGCCCGCGGTCGGGGATCGTGCCGCCTGCGGTCACGGCGAGCCGTTGCGCACCGCGGCGACCGGTGAGCGTGCCCGCAACCCGGTCCCACACGACCCGAGGCCGCAGCTCGGCGAACTCGTCCGATGGGTAGCGGCCGCTGAGCATGTCGAGCACCGACTCCAGCACCGCGCGGCTCAGCCCCGCGAACGGCGCCGAGCGCCTGACAAGGTCGAACAGCTCATCGACGTTCCAGTCCTCGAGCGCGCACATGGCCACGATCTGCTGCGCGAGCACGTCGAGGGGGTTCGACGGGACCCGCAGCGCCTCGATCTGCCCGGCCCGCATGCGCTCGACGATGACGGCGGTCTGGACGAGGTCGCCGCGGAACTTCGGGAAGAGCACGCCCCGCGAGACCGCCCCCACCTGATGCCCCGCGCGTCCGACTCGCTGCAGCCCGGACGCCACGGAAGGGGGTGCCTCGACCTGTACGACGAGGTCGACCGCACCCATGTCGATGCCGAGCTCCAAGGAGGACGTCGCAACCACCGCCGGAAGCCGCCCCGCTTTGAGGTCCTCCTCGATGATCGACCGCTGCTCCCGTGAGACCGACCCGTGATGCGCGCGGGCGAGGAGTGGAGG
>PMLO01000043.1 GCA_003158895.1 Propionibacteriaceae bacterium | reverse complement strand
ATCCAACTCCTTTGTTAGTCGGCCCCTAGATGATCAGGAGAGCTCAGCCGGCGATCTTCTTGATCTTGTACATCCAGGTGTTGCCGGCCCCGCGGAACATCGGCGGCGCGTAGGTGTTCTTCTCGTCCGCCCAGTTGTAGAAGTTCACAGCTGAGTACTCGTAGAACTCATCCGGGCGGTACATGATCGGTGCAGCCGGGATCTCCTTGCGGTACAGCGCGTCGAGCTTGTCGTAGGCGGCCTTCTTGCCTGCGTCGTCAGCTGCCTGCGCGGCAGTCGTGAGGAGGTCCTCCGCATCAGCGTTGGTCCACCGGCCGTAGTTGGCGAAGGAGGTCGTGCCCACGGGCTTCATGAGCGACTGGCTCATGACGTCGCGGAAACGCGCCCACGGGCTGGACGGGTTCACTCCGGAGACGTACCAGACGCACATGTCGAACGTGCCGCCCTGGATCGCCTGAGTGGTCTCGGCCTGCTGCGGGAAGTTCGTCGCCACCTCGATGCCGATCGCCTTGAGGCTCGACGCGATGATCTCGCAGGAGGCGTTCCAGTCGGTCCAGCCCGTCGGCGTGATGATCTTGTACCCTCCGAGGCGCTTGCCGTTGAGGACGTAGATGCCGTCGCTGCCCTTGGTGGCGCCGGCGTCGGTGAGGAGCTTCTCAGCGGCTGTCTTGTCGTACTTCCAGCCGTTGGCCGTGGCGTCGGACTGGTTGAAGAACTTCGACTCGGCGCCGGACGGCAGGATCAGGCTGGCCTGAACCGTGTCGGAGTAGCCGGACATCGCCGTGTCGGAGATCGACGCGTAGTCGATGGCCGTGACGATGGCCTTGCGCACGATCGCGCTGTCGAGGCCGGGCTTCGTGGTGTTCATGATGAGCATGGGCAGGCTGCCGGGGACGTAGTACGGCTTGGCCTTGAGGTAGGTTCCCGTGGGCTTTCCGGCCTCCCAGGTCTTCCAGATCTGGCTCTGGAACGTCTGGCAGATGTCGAGGCCACCGTTAGTGAACTGGAGGTTGGCGTCCTCGTTGCCCTTGAAGATCGGGTGGATGATCGTCTTCATCACCGGGAGGCCGCCGTAGTACGTCTTGCCCCAGTAGCTGCCGGTCTGCGTGAGGACGACCTGCGTCTGGTCCGCGGTGTCGACCTTGAACGGGCCGGTGCCGACGGGGGTGGTCATGATCTCCGAGGAGACCTTGTCAGCCGCGAGGGCAGAGAAGACCTTCTGCGGGACGACGTAGTTCTCGCAGAGCATCTGGAGAACCTGACCGACGTTCTTGGTGGTCTGGTTGATCTTGATGACGATCGTCTTGTCGTCGGTGGCGTCGATGGAGTCGGCTGCCTGGAAGAAGGAGGCGACGGAAATGCCGGTGGCGGTCTTGCCGATGTTGAACGAGAACGCAGCGTCCTGGGCCGTGCAGGGGGTGCCGTCGTTGAAGGTGATCCCGTCCTGCATGGTGAGGGTGACCGTGCTGGTGCCGTCGACCGTGTACTTGGCAGCCAGGCCGGGCATGATCTCACCGGTCAGGATGTTCCAGCGGAGCAGCGACTCGTACACAATCTGCATGACGTTGGAGCTGGCCGGCCACGCGGCGGTCGGCGAGAAGGGGTTGTACGTGGTGGGCGGGCCCCACTGGAAGCCCGCGACGAACAGGGTGTCGGCGTTGGCGCCGGTGCGGCCCTTGCCGACCTGACCGTTGTTGCCGATACCGGGCAGAGTGCCCGCTGAGCCCGAGCCTGTGGCAGCTGGGGTCTTGCTGGAACAAGCTGCGAGAGCCGCCCCACCAGCCACCACGCCGCCGAGCTTCAAAAGCGTCCGGCGAGACGGGGTGAAGAAGACTGAATCCGACATTGTTACCTCCGTTGGTTTGGCCCGGCGTTGGGCCCTTTCAATGACTGGAAGACAAAGTGTTTTTGAGTATTCGAGTGCTTACGGAGCGGCTCCCCGCCGGCTGCACTGCCGACACCGCGATTGTGTCAGTCCACCCTCATGCGGCCTCGCTCGGGGTCAACGGTTTCGTCACTGAACGCAGCACCGGCCGTGAGGTGAGGTGAGAGAATGCGTCCTCGGGGATGTCCCCCGCGATCGTGAAGGTGTGCGCGTCGCCAGGGAAGAGGTCCACGAGCAGGCTGTCGGCCCAAGCGTCCTCGGACACCCGGTCCGGGAAGACACAGAGCGAGCGCAGGAAGCTTCGTGCGGTGACGGTGACGGCGACGCCTTCGTCCGTACGCGCGACTGACGTTTCGTACACAGGCTCGGGCAGCGGCAGGTCCACGTCCTCGACGAGAAGCTTGACGGCCCGTTCCGCGCCCTCCGCGGTGACGACGATCGCCACGTCCGTACGATCCGTGGCCGGGAGACCTGACAGCACGAGGTCCTTGCGCGACCGCGGCGCCAGCGTCTCGTCGCAACCTTGTGACCAGAGGACGTCGCCATCCAGGGTGCGGAGCGCGATAGTGCCCATCACCGCCCAGGTGTCCGTACCGTCGTTGACCAGGACGGCACGCCAGCCTGAGTCGTCGTGCTGCACGGTGACGAGGTGGTCCGCGTACGCCGAGCGCACCGCGTACCAGAGCGGCTTGCGACGGGCGACCGGCTCCCCCGCGGCGTTGGTGCCGAGGTCGAGGGCAGCCCAGCTGGTGACGGGCCAGCAGTCGTTGAACTGCCAGACGATCGAGCCGAGACAGCGGCCGCGCAGCGAGCGCCAGCGCTCGATCCCGTACCGCACCGCTCGTGCCTGCTGCACCTGCATGGCGAACAACCACTCGTCGAAGTCGGCAGCCGTCTCGCCGGGCATCGGCAGGTGGCCCCTGATGCCGTCGTTGAGCTTCGTGTTGCCGCCGGCGGCCTTCTGGTGCACGAGCATCGCGTCGCTGGTCGCGCTGAGGTCCTCGGGCGCGAGCGCGCGCGCCCACGTCGCGTACGTAGCAGGTCCCTGGTAGCCGAACTCCGACACGAAGCGAGGGGAGTAGTCGTCGTAGCAGGTGTAGTCGCGCGCGTTCCAGACGTCCCAGATGTGGATGCAGCCGTAGTTCGGGTCGTTCGGGTACAGCTCCGCCGGCCCTGACGACGGGCTGCCCGGCCAGTACGGACGGCTCGGGTCGAGCTCGGCCACGATCTCGGGGAACAGGCGGTAGTAGTAGTCCGCACCCCACGTCCGTCCCTGGAGCTGCTCTTTCCAGCCCCAGTCTTCGTGGCCCCAGATGTTCTCGTTGTTGCCGTTCCAGAGAACGAGCGAGGGGTACGCGGAGAGGCGGATCACATTGTCGCGGGCTTCGGCCTCGAACTCGAGGGCGAACGGCTCCTCCTCCGGGTACGCGGCGCACGCGAGCGCGAAGTCCTGCCAGACCATGACGCCGAGCTCGTCGCAGGCCTCGTAGAAGGCCTCCTGCTCGTACAGGCCGCCGCCCCAGACGCGGAGCAGGTCGACGTGGGCGTCCTTGGCCTGCTGGACACGCTCGCGGTACCGCTGCGGCGTGATGCGGCTCGGGAAGCAGTCGTCCGGGATCCAGTCCATGCCTCGGGCGAAGATCGGGACTCCATTGATCACGAAGCCGAACGAGGCGCCCTTGCCATCGGGGTCCGGCGTCGTGTCGAGCGCGACCGTACGGAAGCCCGTGCGCTTGTGGATCGTGTCGAGCACTCGGACGTCGTTGTGGAAGACGACCTCGACGTCGTACAGGGGCTGCTCACCGAGGCTGTGCGGCCACCAGGGCTGGATGTCTGTGAGCGTGAGCTCGACCTGGGTCCAGTCCTCAGCTATGGCGACGGCTTGGCCTGATGCCCCGTGGCCAGAGACACGTACGGTGACCGCACCGAACCGGGTCTCGCCCTGGATCTGTACGTCGACGCGCAGGTTTCCCTGCCAGTCGCCCGCCTCGTTCTCGGTCGCCGTGGCGAAGACGCCGACATCAGTGATCCGTGCGTGGTCCCAGCTGCGCAGCCCGATCGGTTTCCAGATGCCGGCGGTGACCAGCGATGGTCCCCAGTCCCAGCCGAAGTTGCAGGCCATCTTGCGGATGAGGTTGAACGGGTGCGTCTCGACGTGGATCCTTTCCCCGACGAGGTCCGCCATCTGCGTCGTGTACTCGAGGGCGGGACGGAAGACGATCTCGATGTGGTTCGGGCCGACGCCGATGTTCGGGCGGATCGGGAAGACGTTGCGTCGGTGCATGTTGGCCGAGGTGCCCATCGTGCGGCCGTTGACGCGGATCTCCGCGATCGTGTCGAGCCCCTCGCACACCAGGTCGCAGTTGTCTGCGTACAGCTCTTCCGACTCACCCGTGAGGTTCAGCGTGAAGGAGTAGCTCCAGGTCTGCTGCCCGACCCATGCCTGGTCGGCCTCGGCCGAACCGAAGTACGGATCGGCCAGGAGCCCGGCGGTGATGAGGTCGGTGTGGACACATCCCGGCACAGTCCCCGGGATGCCGAAAGCAACGGGCGTGCGCACGTTCTCCGGCACGGCCGACCACGCCGAGGTGGTCGGGTCGGCACGAAGGGTCCACGCACTTCCGGTGAGGTCGAGCCATCCGTCAGCTACACGGACGGACTCATCGCCGAGGCTTTCGATTCCCATGAATCCTCTCCATTGAGGCAGGCGGAGTCGTACAGTTACTGACCAGACAGTAACACCACGAACTGGGCCTCAGTCGCGGGGTAACCGTTTCGTTATCGTTCGATCTCGTCAAAGGGGACGTGATGCTCGCGTACCAGGACAGCAGCCTCGCGACCGCCGATCGCGTCGCGGATCTGCTGGCCCGGATGACGCTCGCCGAGAAGGTTGGCCAGTGCATGCAGCTCGATGCCCAGGGCGACCTCGATGACATTGTGACTAGGCAGAACGTCGGTTCGCTGCTCCATATCCCGCCTGATCGGATGGGCCTCGCGATCGAGCTGGCGGCCGCCACCAGGCTCGGCATCCCGCTGCTGCTGGCCGACGACTGCATCCATGGCCACTCCTTCTGGCCGGGCGCCACCATCTTCGGGACGCAGCTCGCCGTCGCCTGCAGCTGGCGACCGGAGAACGCCCGCCGGATGGCCAGAATCACTGCTGTGGAAGCGACGAGCACCGGTTTCAAGTGGACGTTCTCGCCCGTGCTGTGCATCGCGCGGGACCTGCGCTGGGGTCGGGTCGACGAGACGTTCGGGGAAGATCCGTACCTCATCGGCGAGCTCGCATCGGCCATGGTGGCGGGCTACCAGGGGTCCGAACTGCGAGACGACACCTCGATGCTGGCGACCGCGAAGCACTTCGCGGGCTACTCCGAGACGCAGGGCGGACGCGACGCCTCCGAGGCCGACATCTCACGGCGCAAGCTGCTGAGCTGGTTCACCCCTCCATTCGAGCGCGTCGCGCGCGAGGGCGCGGGCACGTTCATGCTCGGTTACGAGGCGATCGACGGCCAGCCGATCACCGTGAACCGGTGGCTGCTCGGCGACGTCCTGCGTGGCGAGTGGGGCTACGCGGGGGTCCTGGTCACCGACTGGGACAACGTGGGCCGGATGGTGTGGGAGCAGAAGATCTGCGCCGACTACACCGAGGCCGCGGCCCGGGCGATGGATGCCGGCAACGACATGACGATGACGACGCCGCAGTTCTACGACGGTGCGCAGGAGGCTGTACGCAAGGGGTTGCTGAGCGAGTCGACGATCGACGCGGCCGTGTCACGGATCCTGGCGTGCAAGTTCGAGCTCGGCCTGTTCGAGAATCCCGGCGGCCCCGACCTCGAGCGGCAGCGTGAGGTCATCGGCTGCGACGAGCATCGGCAGACGAACCTGGAGATCGCCCGGGAGTCCCTCGTACTGCTCACCAACGATGGCACCCTGCCGATCACGGCGCCGTCAGGCACGATCGCCGTGATCGGGCCCAATGCTGACGACCCTGCGACGCAACTGGGCGACTGGGCCGGAGGGTCCGGCCAGTGCTCCTGGCTGGGGCTTGACTACATCCCAGAGGGTGTGGTCACTGTTCTCGACGGCGTACGTCAACTCGCGGCGGGCCACGGCTGGACCGTCACCCACGCGACAGGCTGCGGCATCGCCACGCAGACCGGTTCCTGGGGTATCGGCGAAGACGGACAACCGCAGTACCCGGTGATCACGCCCGTGGCCCCGGACGAGGGCCAGCTGGCAGAGGCCGTCACGGTGGCCTCGGCGGCCGACGTCGTCGTGCTGGTGCTGGGCGACAACGTCTTCCTGACCGGCGAAGGCAGGTCCACGGCGACCCTCGAGCTGCAGGGCGGGCAGCGCGAGCTCTGGCGCCGGATCGTCGATCTCGGCAAGCGGGTGGTGGTCGTGCTCATCAACGGCAAGCCGCTCGTGCTGCCGCCCGAGCTCGCCGCGACGTCAGCCCTCATCGAGGCGTTCAACCCCGGTGACGTCGGCGGCCAGGCCATCGCCGAACTCATCTTCGGCGACATCGAGCCGAGCGGACGCCTGCCGATCTCGTTCCCCGTACATTCCGGCCAGCAGCCGACCTACTACAACCAGATCCGCGGCCAGCACGGCAACCGCTACGCCGACCTCACGCAGGAGCCGGCGTTCGCGTTCGGCCAGGGCCTCTCGTACAGCAGTGTCGAGTACACCGACCTCCGCCTGGATGCTGCGACCGTCGGGGTCGACGGCTCCGTCCGTGCCAGCGTGACCATCGAGAACACCGGCGACCGGCCGGTGACGGAGACCCTGCAGTGGTACGTGCGCGACCTCGTCACGTCTGTCACGTGGGCCGACAAGGAGCTCAAAGGCTTCCAGAAGGTGACCGTGGAACCCGGGGAGTCGACCCGGGTGTCACTCGACCTTCCGGTGTCGGAGTGTTCGATCGTGGACGCGAACACGAAACGGGTCGTCGAGCCCGGGGACTTCGAGCTGCTGGTCGGCCCGGATTCACGCGATTCCAGCCTGCTCTCGGCGAGATTCGCCGTGGTGCCCTGATGCGGCCCACCCCGTTCAGCGCTAACTTTGATCGATCAAAGGGTAATGACGTGTCAACACCAGAACACAGCGAGAGGACCATCATGCAAACGGGTCCTGCGTCGACTCTCCGCGTGAGGGGAGAACGCAAGTCCACGCAAGAGCGACGCCAAGAGATCGTCCGAGCGGCAGCGAAGACGTTCGGTACCAAGGGTTACCAGAAGGGGTCCTTGATCGACATCGCGGCGCAGGTGGGGATGACCCATGCGGGCGTGCTGCATCACTTCGGCTCGAAGGAGGCGCTGCTCATCGCCGTGCTGGAGTACCGGGACGCGGAGGACCTCGAGACGCTGTCCGCGCAGAAGATGCCCATCGGGCTCGACCTCTTCGTCCACCTGTATCGGACCGCGGCCGCGAACGCCCAACGCGAGGGACTCGTCCAGACGTACGCCGCGATCACAGGCGAGTCGGTCACCGAGGACCACCCTGCCCGGAACTTCGTCATCAGCCGGTTCACCGCCCTGCGCGGTTACATCGAGGACGCGCTGCGGATCGTCTGCGGCCCGGACCTCCCGGACGACATCCGCACCCATGCCGCGACCTCCGTGATCGGCGTCATGGACGGCATTCAGCTCCAGTGGCTCCTCGACAAGGAAGCCGTCGACCTCCCCGAAGCCACGCGGTTCGCACTCGAGGCGATCCTCGTGGCCGCCATCGCCGGAACGAAGCGGGCTCGCCCGCTGGGCGAGGCCTGACCTCTCACCAGGTGAGCCGGTCGGCTCGACGCGAGGCTGAGGCGAGAGCGGACATCTCGGCCTTGGACAGCCGACGGCCGAAGAACGGCCCATTGGCGTCGAGCAGCCACGCGTTGCGGTCGTCCAGCTCCACCGGGTCGAACCCGAGCGCCTCGACCAGCACCGCCACCTCCGCACGGGCCGCGGCATCGTCGGAGGCCACGGCGATCGCCGTACGGAACGGAGACCCGGCTGGTTGCGCATACGACATGAGCTCTTCGTAGGCGACGTGGTTGAGGGACCGGACCAGGCGGATCCCAGGACGGCCCCTCAGCGGTGAGCCCGCGGGGTTCGCTCCGTCCGACTCGAGCCAGGGGTTGGTGGCGTCGATGACGATCGCGTGGGCGAGCTTGTCGGGGTCGAGCTCTCCGACCCGCGAGTACGGGATGGCCAGTAGCACGATGTCGGAGGAGGCGAGCATCTCGTCGACGCCGACGAGTCGGGCCCCTGCGGCCACCGTCGACACGATGAGTTCGATCATCGGGCCCGTCCGCGCATCCGCGATGAGGACCTCACGGCCCGCCTCGACGGCCAGCCGCGCCACGGCCGTGCCAAGCTTGCCTGCTCCGAGGATGCCCAACCGTTCGCCCACGAGTCGTCCTTCCAGAAACTCCCGCGCCACAACGTACGATGCGCGTCAGCGGTTGGGAATGGTCGACCGCTCGGCAGACTCGGAGACACGATGGATCTAGAGCTCGGCATCGACACCTTCGGCGACGTCACGCTCGACCGGGGCGACCTACCGGTGAGCCATGCCCAGGTCATCCGGAACGTCGTGGACGAAGCCATGCTGGCTGAGCAGTCGGGCGTCGACGTCTTCGGCATCGGCGAGCACCACCGCGCCGACTTCGCGGTCTCCTCACCCGAGATGGTGCTGGCAGGGATCGCGACCCGTACAGAGCGCCTTCGTTTGGCGAGCGCGGTGACCGTACTGAGCTCGGACGATCCCGTCCGCGTCTTCGAACGCTTCTCCACGCTCGCCGCGCTGTCCCATGGCCGCGCCGAGGTCATCGTGGGACGCGGGTCGTTCACGGAGTCCTTCCCGTTGTTCGGCTTCGACCTCGCGAACTACCAGGAGCTGTTCGAGGAGAAGCTCGCGATGTTCGTCGAGCTCCGCAGACAGGGCAAGATCTCCTGGGAAGGCGGCCTCACCCAGCCGCTGCGCGGGGTGGAGGTCTTCCCGCCCGTCGAGGACGCCCCGCTGACCACCTGGGTCGCAGTGGGCGGCAGCCCCGAGTCGGTCATCCGGGCCGCACGGCATGGGCTCGACCTCATGCTCGCGATCATCGGCGGACCCGTGGAGCGCTTCGCGCCGTTCGTCGAGCTGTACCACCGTGCGCTCGAGCAGCTGGAGCAGGCGCCTGGCCGGGTGGGCATCCACAGCTTCGGGCACGTGGCCGCGACGGACGAGGAAGCGTTCGAGCAGTACTTCGGCCCGTACGTCGCCTCCATGAGTCGTATCGGCCGCGACCGTGGCTGGAGACGCCCGACGAGGGAGTCATTCCTGTACGAGATGGAGCACGGCTCGATGGTCGTCGGGTCGCCGGAGACCGTCGCCCGCAAGATCGCCGCGGGCGTCAAGGCCCTCGGCGCGTCCCGGTTCGCCATGAAGGTCAGCACGGGGCCGTTGTCTCACGAGCTCATCAGCAGCAGCATCGAGCTGTACGGGTCGCGGGTCGGTCCCCTCGTCCGCGACATGCTGGCCTGAGGGCCGCACCCCCAGAACGCGAGCCTCAGCGCGCGGCGCACACGCTCGACAGATCGTCGGTCTGAGTCGTCACCGACTCCTCGACGGTCGGCCTCTTCGCAGCCGTGGGGTTGGTGCTGGGTGCCGTCGTCGACGCCGCGGCGCTGGGGGCGGCGGAGGTTCGGGCGGCGGAGGTCCGGGCCGTGGAGCTTGCCGGCGCCTTGTCCAGAGCCCCCGAGGCCGCAATCCGCTCGGCGACGGTCTGACGGATGAGGTCGTAGTTGGGGCTGCCAGGCGCGATGAGCGGCGGCGCGAACGACACGTTGGCGATGTCCAAGGACCGAGCCTTGATCGCGAGATCGGCCAGCGTCGACACTTCACTCGATGGGACATCGGTCACGAGGACCTGGCCGCTCGCAGACGCGATCTGACCGAACTTCGTCGCGACGGTGAGCGGGTCCATCTGGTGGAGCATCGCCGACATCACGCACTTCTGCCGTTGCATCCGTGCGTAGTCGGTCGACTCCTTGCGCTCGCGCGCGAACCAGAGCGCCTCCGCGCCGGTGAGAGTGCGGTTCGGCCCTGGCTGGATCCAGCTCTTCGCGCTCGAGGTGTCCCCGCCGACGGGGACGGCGATGTTGATGTCCATGTGTACGCCGCCGAGCGCGTCGATGAGGTCCTTGAACCCGAACATGTCGACCATCGCGTAGTAGTTGATCTCCAGCCCCGTGATCGCCTCAACGGCCTCCTTGACGGCCTGCAGACCGGGATCCTTGACCCCCGGGTAGAGCGCCTTGTGGTCCCACGCCAGCGTGTACACGGCATTGAGCATGCACTCGTGCGTCGGGCAGCTGTAGCCGTTGGGGTAGAGCTTCTTGAGCGGCGACGAGTCGATGAACGGGACGTCCTCGAGGTTCCGCGGCAGTCCGAACAACACGGTCCGCCCGGTCCGCGCATCAACGCTCGCGACCGAGACGCTGTCGGTGCGCGCTCCGGTGCGGTCGTTCCCCGCGTCGCTGCCGAGCAGCAGGATGTTGTACCGGCCGGCCTTTACCTTGGTGTCGCCGCCGCCTCCCAGCACGGTCGAGAAGGCATTGCCCGAGGACCGGAGCGCCGACGAGATGAAGACCGTCCCGTACGCAACCGTGCCGGCGAGCACGAGCGCGATGCCGCCCAGGATCCCGGCGCGCAGCGCACCCATGTCCCGCGGTCGCGCGGCCCACCACGCGTTGAGGATGAGGAAGGCCCAGAACAGGCCGAGCGCCAGCACGAGCCACGACGCGACCCAGAGCACCCAGCCGGTGGTGAGTACGCCCAGCAGCACGTTGCGGGCCAGGAACAGGGAGACCAGCGCGACCAGCGCGGCGACGACCATCGCGATCCAGATCCTCAACCCGGCCCGTCCGATACGCCTGCTGCCGGCGGCCAGCTGTGCCGAACCCGGGACGATCAGGGACATGGCAAGCATCGTCGCGCCACGACGGAACACCGTCGCCTGACTACGACTCCAGACGTCCGCGCCTGGGGTAGTCGCCTCGGTCGATGCCACGTTGGCTCTCCTTGAGGGAGGGATCACTTGAGCGTCTACCAGTATGCGCAGCGACGCCCCCGTACCCTGTCCGCCACGCGGGCAGGGCTCACTTTCCGCGGACGATGGCACCCTTCGCCTGGGCGGTGGCCCGGAGCGCGGACTGGAAGTCCACCATCTTGGCCGTCAGGACGGGGTCGCCCGCGGCCAGGATCCGTACCGCCAGCAGCCCGGCGTTGCGAGCGTTCCCGATCGCAACCGTCGCCACGGGGACGCCCGCCGGCATCTGCACGATCGACAGGAGCGAGTCCATGCCGTCGAGGTATTTCAAAGGGACGGGGACTCCGATCACCGGGAGCGGCGTGAGGGCGGCCAGCATGCCCGGCAGGTGGGCCGCGCCGCCGGCTCCGGCGATGATCACCTCGAGGCCACGCTCATGGGCGGAACGCCCGTACGCGACCATGTCCTCGGGCATCCGGTGGGCGCTCACGACATCGGCCTCATAGGAGACGCCGAACTCGGTGCACGCCTCCGCGGCCGCCTGCATCGTCGGCCAGTCGGAGTCCGACCCCATGACGATCCCGACCCGTGCGCTCATGACTCGCTCCTCAGCTCCGATGCGCCGTGACGCGCGCGGCGACGGACCTCGTCGAGGTCGTCGCCGACCGCCGTGACATGGCCGACCTTACGGCCCGGCACGACGTCCTTCCCGTACAGCTGCACTTTCAGTCCCGGATCGCGCGCCAGCACGTGTCGCAGGCCCTCGACGAGATCCGTACGGGTCCCACCGAGCACGTTGCGCATGACGGTCCACGGCGCGCGAGCGGCAGGGTCGCCGAGCGGCAGGTCGAGCACCGCGCGGAGGTGGTTCTCGAACTGACTCGTGACGGCCCCGTCGATGGACCAGTGGCCCGTGTTGTGCGGCCGCATGGCGAGCTCGTTGACAACAACCGTGCCGTCGGCGCGCTGCATGAGCTCGACGGCCAGGATGCCGGTCACCTCGAGGTCACGGGCGATCTCGAGCGCCATCCGCTGGCACGCGGTCGCCTGCTCCTCGGTGAGGCCGGGCGCCGGCGTGGTCGTCTCCACGCAGATGCCATCGGCCTGCACGGACTCGCTCACGGGGTAGGCGACGGCCTGCCCGGACGACGACCTCGCCACGAGGGCGGACAGCTCACGGGTGAAGGGGATGTACTCCTCGGCCAGGATCTGTACGCCGGGGGCCAGGTTCGTGAAGGGTTCCTCCGCGGTCGAAGGGTCGTCGATCTTCCAGACGCCCTTGCCGTCGTACCCGCCGCGCGACGTCTTCGCGATCACCGGCCAGCCCGTCGACGCGCCTTTCGCGGAGCGCGCACGGTCGGCGAACGCGACCAGGGCCTCGGGGGTAGCCACCACCTCGAACGTCGGCACCGGGATGCCGTGCGCGGCCAGGCGGGTGCGCATGACGACCTTGTCCTGGGCGTGCACCAGAGCCTCTGGCCCGGGTCGTACGAGGACGCCTCGGCTCTGGAGGTCCGTGAGCAGAGCGGGCGGTACGTGCTCGTGGTCGAACGTCACGACGTCGCAGCGCTCGGCGAACGCGAACACGGTGGCCGGGTCGGTGTAGTCGCCCACCGTCACGTCATGGACGACCTGTGCGGCGGACACGTCCGGACCCTCGGCGAGCAGCGCGACCCGGATGCCGAGGCCGATGCCGGCGGCNNTGCATCATGCGGGCGAGCTGGCCTCCGCCGATGATGCCGACGACTGGGGTTCCCACGGGGGGTGAGCCTATCGGGGCACCCCGTCAGTGCCGGAAGATCAGCGTGCGCTGGACGATGAAGTTGACCGTCGTCGCGACGCCTTGCGCGATGACGAATGCGACGACCTGGGCGACGGTGTAGCCCCAGCGGCTGAAGAGCCAGGGGTAGAGCAGCGAGAACAGGCCGACCTGCACGACGAACGTCGACCCGTACAGCACGAGCACTCCGACGAACGACTTCGCCGAGCCCGTGGCACCGAATGTCCAGCGACGGTTGATGAGGTACGCAGTGGTGGTGCCGGCGACGAACGAGATGGCCTTCGCCGGGGTGTGGCCCAGCCCGAAGTGCATGAGCAGCCAGAGGATCCCGAAGTCGACGCAGGCCGAGAGGACGCCGACGGCCACGAACCGTACGAGCTGTACGCGCAGGGCCAGTCGCTCGGTGACGGGCTGCGTCACGTATCTTCTCGACGCGCCGTGTCGGCTTCGGTCATCAGCTCGCCGAGCCGCATGTGGGTGTGCTCGACATCCGGGATGTCACGCAGCGTCAACGGGTCATCCGCGGCGGTGGTCAGCGTCAGGGTGCCGCAGCCGAGCATGCGGTCGAGGAATGACCGTTCGTACTCGACGTTGGCGATCCGGATCAGCGGCAGGTCGTGCCCGCGCTTGTTGAGGATGCCGCGGCGGGTGATGAGGCGCCGGTTGGTGATCGTGAACGTCGTCGTCCACCAGCGCAGGAACGGTACGACGCAGAGCCAGACGAACAGGATCACGGCGACGACGGCGATGATCCAGCCCACGATCGTCTTGCCGCCCGGCGGCATCGCCGGCAGCGCAACCCCGATCGCCACACCGGTCGCGGCGCACAGCAGCACGAACGCCACCGCCGGCCAGATCAGTGCCTTCCAGTGCGTACGCAGGTGGAGCTCCACATGCTCGCCCGTACCCAGCTGCTTCTCCGAGAACGCCATGCGCCAAGAATCCCACATGGGGAAGGTCTCCACCGTCCAGCCTCGCCCGAAGGTGTCGCCGGTTGAGCCGCCGGGGCACTCCGTCAGAGCGAGCGCAGGTGTTGGACGTCTCCTGCTGCGAAGACCCTCTCGCCCGACGTGGTCCTGACCCGCAGGCGACCGCCATCGGTGATCGAGCTGGCTGTACCGAGCACTCCCGTACCGTCGGGGAGCTCCACCCGTACAGTCCGGCCGAGCGTGACGCAGGACGACTCGTACGAGCCCTTGACCGCGTCCCAGCCGTAGGTGTCCCACGCCTCGTACAGTTCACCCAGCTGCTCGAGGACGGCTGTCGCGACCTGAGGCCGGGTCACGGTGACGCCGACGAGCCGTAGCGAGGTTGCCGTATGCACGGGGAAGTCGCCGCGTGCCTGGCCGACGTTGACGCCCATCCCCAGAACAACGCCCTGCGCCGGTCCGCCCACGAGTTCCGCAAGGATCCCGCACACCTTGCGCTCGTCGTCGGCGGGAAGCAGGACATCGTTGGGCCACTTGAGAACGGCCTTCGCACCGAGCGCCTCGAGAGCGCGCGCGACGCCAAGCCCCGTGATGAGCGGCAACAGACCCCACTCCGGAACCGGCCGCGTCGGACGGAGCAGGACCGACAAAGAGAGGGAAGTTCCCTGCGGGCTGGACCACGTACGGGTCAGCCGCCCGCGGCCGGCGGTCTGTTCCCCCGCGACCAGCGCCTGCCATCCGGATGCCCCGCCCCGCGCGCGTTCGGCGAGGTCGGCGTTCGTGGATCCCGTGGTGTCGACGACCTCGACGGTCCACGGACCGACGAGCGACAGATCGACACCATCCAGAGTTTTCATGTGCGTCCACGCTAGCCGTACGGGTCGCGAGGTGGACGCCGCACCCTCCTCGGACACCTTCTCGCCCCTGCGACCGGTCTCGTAGGTGCCATTCCCTCGCTAGGGTGTGCCCTCATGGACATTGACATCCACACGACAGCCGGCAAAGCCGCCGACCTGGCCCGACGGATCGAAGAGGCCATCCACTCCGCGCCTGCCGCGGCCGTCGAGAAGCAGCACGCCAAGGGCAAGATGACCGCCCGCGAACGCGTGCTCGCCCTGCTCGACGAAGGAACCTTCTCCGAGTTCGACCAGTTCGCGCGGCATCGCTCGACGAACTTCGGTCTCGAGCAGCGCCGTCCGTACGGAGACGGCGTCATCACCGGCACCGGCGCCATCAACGGCCGGCCCGTGTGCGTGTTCTCTCAGGACGTCATGATCTTCGGCGGTGCCCTCGGCGAGGTGTACGGGGAGAAGATCTGCAAGATCCTCGACTTCGCGCTGAAGACCGGCGTGCCGATCATCGGCATCAACGAGGGCGGCGGCGCCCGCATCCAGGAGGGTGTCGTCTCGCTCGGCCTGTACGCGGAGATCTTCCGCCGCAACACGCTCGCCAGCGGCGTCATCCCGCAGATCTCGCTGATCATGGGCCCGGC
>PMLO01000214.1:10232-15158 GCA_003158895.1 Propionibacteriaceae bacterium | reverse complement strand
AGTCGATCACGCCCATCCGTCCGGGCTCGTTGCCCAGGAAGATGTTCTCCGTGATCGAGAGCTGCGGGATCAGCGCGAGCTCCTGGTGGATGATCGCGATGCCCGCGTGCTCCGACTCTCGGATGTTACGGAACTCGACAAGCTTGTCGTTGAAATGGATCTCGCCTTCGTACGTACCGAAGGGGTATACGCCGGACAGCACCTTCATCAGCGTCGACTTACCGGCGCCGTTCTCGCCGACGATGCTATGAATCTCGCCCCGCTCCACCTCGAAGGTCACGTCCTCAAGGGCCTTCACCCCCGGGAACTCCTTCGTGATCCCCCGCATGGAGAGGATCGTGTCTGTCATGGGTTCTCCTTCAGACGGTTGTCCGTGCGGTGCGCGTGCGGAGCGATGGACCGCTCCGCACGCGCACCATGAGGGGAATCAGGCGAGCTGATCCGCGGTGTAGTAGTTCGCGTCAAGAAGGATCTGCTTGCAGGTCGACTTGTCGCACACCTGCGGCTGCAGGAGCTGGGTGGGAACGTTCTTGATGCCGTTGTTGTACGACGTGGTGTCGTTCACCGTGACGGTTGTGCCGCCGGTGATCTCCTGGACCATCTTGACCGCCGCGGCCGCGAGGTCGCGCGTGTTCTTGAAGACCGTGGAGTACTGCTCACCTGCGAGGATCGACTTCACGCTCTCGAGCTCGGCGTCCTGGCCGGTGACGACGGGAAGAGCCTTGCCACCCGTGCCGTAGCCGGAACCCTTGAGAGCCGCGATGATGCCGCGCGACAGGCCGTCGTAAGGAGCCAGGACACCATTGACGTCAGTGGAGGCGTACGACTTGGTCAGGATGTTCTCCATGCGCTTCTTGGCGACGGCGGCGTCCCAACGGAGCGTGGCGACGACCTTGAAGTCGGTCTCAGCGGAGGGGATCTTGATGGTGCCGTCGTCGATCTTCGGCTGCAGGATGCTCATCGCACCGTTGAAGAAGAACGTCGCGTTGTTGTCGTCGGGCGAACCGGCGAACAGCTCGACGTTCCACGGCTTCGGCTTGCCGGAGGCCGCGAGGCCGTCAAGCAGCGAGTTGGCCTGCAGGACGCCGACCTTGAAGTTGTCGAACGTCGTGTAGTACGAGACGGCGTCGGTCTGGAGGAGCAAGCGGTCGTAGGCGACGACCGGGATGCCCGCGGCCTTCGCCTCTGCGAGCGCACCCTTGAGGGCAACGCCGTCGATGGCAGCCACGATGAGGAGCTGGTTCTTCTTGGTGATCATGTCGTTGACCTGGGTGACCTGGGTCGGGATGTCGTCGTTGGCGTACACGAGGTTGACGGTGTAACCGGCGGCCTCAAGCTGCTGCTTGATGTAGTCGCCGTCCTTGATCCACCGCTCGGAGGTCTTGGTCGGCATCGCAACGCCGATCGTTCCCTTGACAGCGACGGCGGCGGACGAGCCAGAGGCCCCAGTCGCAGGCGTGCCAGTGTCACGTCCACACGCAGACATCGTGAGTGCCAGGGCCGCCGCAGCTGCGATGGCCAGAATCTTGCGCATTGCGTTACCTACTTTCTCGGCCCGCAGGCGGTGAGGGCCGATCTTGCTTCTCCTGAACGGGAAGTCCCCGAGCCAGGAAGTTGGGGTGCCTAGGCGTCGATGCCGAGGCGATATGCGGCGGCGGTCCAGGCGAGCGCGTGGGTGAAGTCGCGCTCCTTGGTGTCGCCGGCGATCAGGGCGAGCTCGACCCCGGTGATCTTCGCGAGATCTTGCAGGTGGGTCGCGTTGAGCTGGGTGCTCAGGATGGTGTGGTGAGGGCCGCCGGCGGCGAGCCAGCACTGGGTGGAGGTGGCGAAGTCAGGCAGGGGACGCCAGACCGCGCGGGCCACCGGAAGCTTGGGCATCGGGTGGGGCACGCTGACAACTTCGATCTCGTTCGAGACGAAGCGCAGCCGGTCACCGAGGTCGCTGAGGCCGAGTGTCACACCGGCGCCCGGAGCGGCGTCGAACACCAGCCGTACAGGGTCGGAGCGGTTTCCGATACCCAGCGGGTGGATCTCGACGCGCGGCTTCGCAACGGCGATCGACGGGCACACCTCGAGCATGTGCGCCCCGAGGATCAGCTCGTTGCCGGGCTCGAGGTGGTACGTGTAGTCCTCCATGAACGACGTACCGCCCGGGAGACCCGTGGCCATCGCCTTGAGCGCGTGGCCGATCACCGCGGTCTTCCAGTCACCCTCGCCACCGAAGCCGATGCCCGAGGCCATGAGGCGCTGTACGGCCATGCCCGGGAGCTGCTGAAGCCCGCCGAGGTCCTCGAAGTTGGTCGTGAACGCCCCGTACCCGCCGTCGATGACGAACCGGCGCAAGGCCAGCTCGAGCTTCGCCGAGTAGCGCAGCGCGTCGTGGCGGTCGCCACCGGGCAGCAGTTCGGGCGCCACCACATAGATGTCCGCGTACTCGACGCACAGGCCATCCGCCTCGGCGTCGGTCACCGCATCGACGACCGCCACGAGGTCGTTGATCCCGTACGTGTTGACGCTCGTTCCGAAGCGGCGCTCGACCTCGACCTTGTCGCCCTCGGTGACCGCGACGTAGCGCATGTTGTCGCCGAACCGTACGGCCTTGAGGTTGCGCAGCGCGGCCGCGCCGATGCACGCACGTGACCAGACGCCGATGCGGGAGAGCACGGCCGGGTCGCTCACGTGGCCGGACACGATCGTGCGCGGTACGGACAGCCTGGTGGTGATGTACGCGAACTCCCGGTCGCCATGGGCGGCCTGGTTCAGGTTCATGAAGTCCATGTCGATGGTGTCCCACGGAAGGTCGCGGTTCACCTGCGTGTGAAGGTGCAGCAAGGGCTTGCGCAGCTGGTCTAGCCCGGTGATCCACATCTTCGCCGGGCTGAACGTGTGCATCCACGTGATGACGCCGATGCAGTCGTCGTCCGCGTTCGCGTCGATGAGTGCCCGCCGGATGGCATCGGTCTCGGTGAGCACCGGCTTCGCCACGATCGTCGGCACCACGCAGTCGGACGCCGCGAGGGCATCGGAGATGGTGCGCGACTGATCCGCAACCTGCGCGAGGACCTCTGGCCCGTACAGGTGCTGACTGCCGGTGAGGAACCAGATGCTTGCCATGCGATATGTCCTTACTTCTGTCCGTAGACGTTCTGGTAGCGGGCGTAGAGAGAGTCGATGTCGGCCTGATCGAGGCGCTGGGGCTCGCCGTACTGACGGGCGAGGTGGACGGTACGGGCGACGTCCTCGCACAGGACGGCCGCCTTGACTGCCGCCGTCGCGTTCTTGCCGATGGTGAACGGGCCGTGCTGGGCCATGAGGACAGCGGGGGAGCGGGACCCGCTGAGGGTCTCCACGATCCCGCGTCCGATGGAGTCGTCGCCGATCAGGGCGAACGGGCCCACGGGGACGTCGCCGCCGAACTCGTCGGCCATCATCGTGAGCACACACGGGATCGGCTCCCGACGCGCCGCCCATGCCGTCGCGTAGTCGCTGTGCGTATGCACGACTCCGCCGACTCCCGCCATGTGCGCGTACACGTAGCCGTGCGCGAACGTGTCGGAGGATGGGGCCCGGTCGCCCTCGACGAGCGTCCCGTCGAAGTCGGTGACCACCATGGCATCGGCAGTCAGTTCGTCGTACACGACTCCGGACGGCTTGATGACCAGCAGGTCCGCACCCGGGACGCGCGCTGAGACGTTGCCCGCTGTCCAGGCCACCAGGTTGTTCGCCGGCAAGAGCGCATGCAGCGTGGCAACCTCGGCCTTGAGACGGTCGACCTCAGCGCGGAGCGAGGCGGGAACACCCATCATTGACGAGCCTTTCGACGGAGCGCCTTGAGCGGACCCATGACGTTCTTGGCGCCACTGGCGAAGACGTCGCGGATGGTCTCGAACCCGCTGGGCGTGTCCACGGTGGCTCCGTTCGTCGTGCGGCGGATGAGGCTCCGCGGCTCGTCATCGAGCCACTGCGGACTCTAGACCAAAGAAGTCCCCTAATGTCACAAGTTGAAGGCTAGAGAGACCAATTCGTGATCTATTCGTCAGATCACGAAAGAACAAGCCCCTGAGGGGAGTTGAGGCCCAGGGCCAGTGCAACCCCACCGAGTGCGAAGACGCGCTCCCCCAGAGGGGTGGTGAGCAACCGAACGTCTGCCGCCGCCGGCATGGAGAGGCGCGTCGCCATCGTGATCATGGGGTCCGTGAACACCCCGCCCGCGCGCGCCAGATCTCCACCCACGACGATGACCTCGGGGTTGAGCAGGTTCACGACGTTGGCGATGGCGACTCCGGAGGCCCTGCCCATGTCGGTCAGTACCCGGATGGCGGGAGGCAGGCCCTCCGCGGCGGCGTCCAGGAGCTTCTCCGTGGAGTCGATCTCGGGGTGGATCGGTGCCAGCAGCTCCAGGGCGCGGTTGATCGACGCCACGGTGTTCAGGCACCCCCGATTGCCGCACTGGCAGAAGTCGCCGTTCTCGTCGACGGTCGTGTGACCGATCTCGCCCGACACGCCCGTCGCCCCATGGAAGAGGGTGCCCTCGAGGACGATCCCAGCGCCGAAGCCGTAGTTCATGCCGACGAAGACCATGCTGTGACTGCCCTGGCCCGCCCCCCAGAGGAAGTCGGCCAGAGCACCCAGGTTCGCGTCGTTGTCGACCGCGAACGGCACGCCGAAGCGCTCTGTGAACACTGCGGCGATGTCGATGCCCGCCCACGCGGGGAAGATCAGGGGCGACGAGGACAAGATTCCGTGCAGATCGAGCGGGGCAGGGACGGCGACGCCGCCACCTACGAGATCGTCGTGGCTCGCGCCGACGGATGTCAGCATCTCCTCGAGGAGCGACTCGACCACGCTGATGGTGCTCGCCGCGTCAGCGCCGAGGGGAAGTGGCCTGCGGACGAACTCGACGACGCGTGCGGAGAGCGTGGCGAG
>PMLO01000214.1:0-10132 GCA_003158895.1 Propionibacteriaceae bacterium | reverse complement strand
GACGACTGCGAGCCAGGACCGGGTTCGTCGCGACCCGAGTCGGTAGGGGAAGCCATGAAGCAATGACACCACAAGAATCGTCAAGATGTGAACGATCCGCGCTTGGTCTCGCAGCGGCGTTCACCGGGTCGTACGCTCCACAGGTACGAGCGAGGAGGTTGGAATGTTCGATGCGTGGTCCGTCTCTCGGCTTCGTACGACCCGTACCAGATCCTTCTGCCCGGAGAACCCGCGTGGTGCGCCGGGGCAGGCGGCGAGATCCGAGGCCGGCTCGGCGAGTCGCGCGGCTCGTGACCTCGGCCGTGGCTGGAAGGTCGATCCGTACGTGGACATCCCGCCGGGCGCCACGCACGAGCTGGCGAGCATCGACGAACCCGGCTGCGTCCGTCACCTCTGGGCGACCACGGACCGACCCCACTGGCGCAGCCTGATCCTGCGCGCGTACTGGGACGGCGCCGACGAGCCTGCGATCGAGGTCCCGTACGGCGACTTCTTCTGCAACGGGTGGGGCGTGTACGCGCACGTGGCCAGCGCCATGGTCGTGGCCGCGCCGCACGGGGGGATGACCTCGTACTGGCCGATGCCGTTCCGCGAGGGAGCCCGGATCACGCTCGAGAACATCGGGCACGAGACGGCCTGCGTCTACTACCAGGTCGATGTCGAGACAGGGGACTCGTTCGAGGATCACGGCTACCTGCACACGCAGTTCCGTCGCTCGAACCCCCTGACCGCAGGGACCACCCATCTCATCGCCGAGGCCGTCGAAGGCCAGGGGATGTACGTGGGCACGTACCTCGCGTGGGGCTCCCACTCGAACGGCTGGTGGGGCGAGGGCGAGGTGAAGTTCTGGCTGGACGACGACGAGGAGTTCCCCACGGTCGCGTCCACCGGGCTGGAGGACTACATGGGAGGCGCCTGGAACTTCGATGTCAACGGCTACCAGACGTACACGACCTTGTACCTCGGATTGCCTCAGGTCATCCGGCCGGACGGACTGTACGAGTCGCAGCAGCGCTTCGGCATGTACCGCTGGCACGTCCCGGACCCGATCCGGTTCTCGCACCGGCTCGGCCGCGTCGATGTCCAGGCGCTCGGTTGGTACCCGGATGGCCGCTACAAGCCGCTGACCGACGACATCGCCTCGACGTGCTGGCTCTACCTCGATCGCCCCGTGACCACTCGGCCGCTGCTGCCGAACCGCGACGCGCTGTCGGTGTGATCCGATGGGGGAGCGACTCTTCACCGCGGTGATCCCGCCGGCCGACGTCATCGACGAGCTGGAACGCTGGATCGACCCGCGCAGGGACTCTGCCTGGCGCTGGATGGAGGCGTCCGACTGGCACGTGACACTCGCCTTCTACGCCGACGTGGAGCCTTGGCGGTACGAGGAGCTGGTGGGTCGACTCAGGACGGCCGCGGCGCGTACGACTCAGTTCCCGCTGGCCCTTCATGGCGTCGGCTGCTTCGCGTCGGCAGCTAAGGCGCATGTGCTGTTCGCGAACCTCGACGATCCCCGCGACGCGTTGCCCGAGCTGGCTGGCCGCTGCCACACCGCCGCGACCACGACGGGGATCGACGTGGCGCGCCAGAAGTACCACCCGCACGTCACGCTCGCGCGGCGCAACCAACCGTCCGACGGGTCTCGTCATCTGCGTGCGCTGGCGGAGCTGACAACGGCGTCGTGGAACGTCGCGGAGGTCGCGCTGGTGCAGAGCTTCCTCGGCCAGGGCCCGCGGGGTACGCCGAGGTACGAGGTCCGGGAAAGGCTGGCGCTCATGAGCGCCAGCCTCCGGTGAGGCGGACCCTTCACCCGTAGGATGCGGCTGTGAGCAGCCGGGGCCTCGACGTGGAAGAACACCCGTGACCCGCCTTGGCGTGTACGTGGTCGACGCTCCCGGTCGACCCAGCGACTCGTGGCGGGTGCCGCCCCATGTACTCACCGCGCTGAGGGGGCTGCGACCGCACCTCAACCACCTCGTCGTGGGCGTTCGTCACCCGATTCTGCAAGCGGACCGATCCGTGCTCGAGGAGATCGCCGACACCGTCCTGACCGGCGACGAGTTGACGCACGGAGTGATCATCGGGTCGCTCGGCGGGCAGGTCGCCGGCTACGACGAGGTGCTGCTCACGGGGTCGGGATGGTTCGGGCCGATCGCGGAGCTAGGACCGGTCTTCGGTCGGATGGCAGACGTGCCGGTCTGGTCGCTGCTGCCGAAAGCGTCATGTCCCGCCTTCGAGCCGGGTCTCCGACTGACCCTAGACCCGGACTGGTACGTCATGAGCGGCGCCCGAGCCGCATCTGCCGAGCTCGCGGGCTGGCGGGAGTCCGGCGACGGACTGAATCTCGCCGCCGGCCTGCGGTACGGGTTCGATCCGACGGGCTATTCCTCGGCGGACCCGGCCCTGATGAACCTGCCACAGCTGATCGACGATGGACTCCCGTTCGTACCGATGGCCTCCTTCACCGTCGACCCTCTGATCGCGGATCGGCTGGCCGTCGTGCCGGCGGACGGCTTCGAGCGCCTGGCTTCCGCTGGGATCGACATGGCCGAGGTCTGGCAAGGGCTGCTCGACCGGACGCCGCTGCGTGTGCTGTCCACGAACCTCGCGCTCACCCGTGTGCTGGGGTCGCGGCCGGCGATGGGCACGGTGATGCTGCGTACGGCGGCGATCCTGCACCTCTACTACGACGATCTCACCGACGACCTCATGGACCGCGTCGACCTGTTGCCCGGTGACGTCCATGTCATCGCCACCACGACCGACGAGGCACGGCGAGTCTCGATCGAAGCCCGGCTCGCGGCCCGCGCCCGCCAGTACCAGCATGAGGTCCGCATCGTGGCCAGCAATCGCGGGCGCGACATCTCGGCGCTGCTCGTCGGATGCGCGGACGTGCTCGGCGACGCGTCGTACGACCTCGTCGTGAAGCTCCACGGCAAGCGTTCCCTGCAGGACGACGTCAACGCGTCGGCGTGGTTCCGGCGGCATCTGTTCGACAACCTGCTTCCCGACGAGGCGGCAGTGACTGAGCTGTACGACTGGTTCGCGACGGATCCGCAGCTGGGAATCGTGGTGCCGCCCGTCGTCCACATGTACTACCCCACGATGGGTCACGCGTGGCTCGGCAATCGAGGTCTGGCGGAGACGCTCGCCGACCGGCTCGGGCTCTGCGTCCCCTTCGACGACCAGACGCCGGTGGCACCGTACGGGAGCATGTTCGTCGCCCGGCGCGAGGCGCTGGCGCCGTGGCTGTCGCTCGGTCTGACGTGGGAGGACTTTCCCGAGGGCTCCGGCTACGTGGATGGCACCCTCGCTCACGCTGTGGAGCGGATGTTCTGCTACGTCGCCGCGGGAACCGGCCGGTACACGGGAACGGTGCTCGGTGCTGCGGCCGGTGGCATCGAGTACGGCTTCCTCGAGTACAAGCTGCAGGCGGTCGGCTCCCGCTTGCCTGCGTACGCGATCGACCAGGTCGCGTACCTCGANNCGGGAACCCGTTGCCCAGCCGCCTTCGCTAGCATGGTCAGGCTGACCGAGGGAAGGACTGCCGACGTGGTGTCACTCATGGGGCGCGGGGTGGTGATCACCACGATCATCGTGTCCGGAGCTGACACCGACGTGAGCGACGAGCTGCGTGAACGGGCCGAGGGCCTGATCGAGTCCGGTGCTGCGGACGCCGTCTGCTTCACTCCCGGGGGTGGCGGCCAGTGGGTCCTCGCGGCGTCTACCGATGTCCTGCTCGTCGATGCGGCAGCCCTGCAACGGATCGACCCCGAGGTCATATCTCTCATCGGCGGGAACCTCCCAGGAAGTGATCCCCGGACGGCGATGCTCGACCTCCAATGGCGGCTGAACCTGAACGGCCACAGGGTCCTCGCACTCGACGGACACGCCACGCCGCGCCGGATGGCGACCGTCGGTGATGAACAGACCCGCGTCGCCGCCGTCATGTCTGCACTGACGGTGCTGCCGGGGAGTGCCTTGCGCGGGCCCCTCACCACGGTGGCGGAGCTCTACCTTCTGAGCGGCGCCCTGCGGTCCGCTTCGTTGGACACCTCTGTGCTCGACCTCCAACGTTCGCCGGGAGGAGACGAGGTGGGCTCGCTCTCGGTCCCGGCTTCGGCCATCGCGGCCGGCCTGGGACTGGATTCGGCGCTCACCGGGGTCCAGGCTGCGACGAGGTCGAGAGCCTCGGTGCAGCTTCGTCGCCGCGTCCCGGACAGGGCGCTGACACCCCTCATGCAGCCCGCCCTCGCACATCTCCTGGGCGCCGAGAGCACCGCCGACCGCACCCGTCTGTCGCGGCTCGTGGACGTCTGCGGTGTCGAACCTGCGCTCACCGAGCCGCTCCACGTGCTGGTGGTCGCCCCGGAGACCGGACCTGCCCGAGATCGAGCTGAGCGACTCGCTGAACAGCTGGACACCGGCATGACCGTTCGTCTCGTCGACTCGGATACAGGGCAGGTCCTCGAAGGCGGCACCCATGTGGAGCGCCCGCTGCATGAGCTGCCCGCGTGGGCAGACGTCATCGTGCTCGTTGCTGCGACGTTCGACGACCTCCCGGGTGCGGCGCGGGCGGACGCCGCGGTGGTCGTGGACCTCTCCACGCTCGACGTGGTCACCTGGCTGCTGGAGGGTCCGACCTCGGACCACCGAGCGGATGCCCTGCAGACGATGGTGAGCCGCGCCGACCTCGTACTCGCCGCCGACGTCCGGCAGCGCGATCTGCTGCTCGGCGCGCTCGCCGGTCAGGTGCGCGTGAACGCAGCCGTGTACGACGAGGACCCGTCACTGACGTCTTTGGTACGTACGGATCCTGACGGGCGCGCCCTTGCCGCGTTCTGCCGTCGCCCGGTTAGGGCAGCCGACAGCAACCTGCCCCCGTTCGTACCGCCACGGAAACCGGGGGACATGGCCCTCGCGGTGAAGTACCTCCGCGAGGGCGGCCCGTCGGTTCTCGCCGAACGGGTCGCAGGTCGCATCAAGCGCGTGTACAAGCACCACACCCCGAGGAAGACACGGTGACTGATCTCGGAACCGCGCATCTGACGCCCGGCCCGCACACGGTCCGCGAAGGCGTCGTCTCGGTCATCCTCGTCAACTTCCACGGTGCGGACGACACGATCGTCTGCCTCAAGGCGTTCGATGACGTGGACTGGCCGGCCGACAAGCTGGAGCTCATCGTCGTGGACAACGACTCCGGAGATGGGCAGGCGGAACGCATCGCGCAGGCGTGCCCCACGGCCCGCGTCATCGAGTCCGGAGGGAACCTTGGTTTCGCCGGTGGGTGCAACCTCGGCGTCGATCATGCCGAGGGTCAGTACGTGGCCTTCCTCAACAACGACGCTCGCCCCGGACGCCGCTGGATCGCCGCTGCGGTCGAGACCATGGAGTCCGACCCGACGATCCGTGCTGTCGCGTCGAAGGTCCTCGACTGGGACGGCAAGTTGGTCGACTACGTCGACGGTTCGCTGGCCTGGTTCGGGATGGGCTACAAGCGCGAGGCGGAGCGTCCCGACGACGGGTCGTACGAGGTCGGGCGGGACGTGCTTTTCGGCACGGGGGCGGCATTCTTCATCGTCGCGGAGGACTACCGGGAGGTCGGCGGCTTCGACGAGCGCTTCTTCATGTTCTACGAGGACGTCGACCTCGGTTGGCGGCTGAACCTCCTCGGTCGGCGCGTACGGTACGTGCCTGAGTCGGTGGCGTATCACAAGCACCACGTGACGATGCGCACGTTCGGCGCGTATCGCGAGACGTACCTCCTCGAGCGCAACGCGCTGTTGTCCATGGTGAAGAACTACAGCGACGAGACGCTGGCCCTCGTGCTGCCGGCTGCGTTGGCGCTCAGCGTGCGGCGGACCACCGAGATGGGCGGCCTCGATCCGGCCAGCCTCAGCGACATGGCGTTGACGTCGCAGATCACGGTCCCCAAGCTCGCGATGTCCGGCCTGTTCGGGATCGACTACCTGGTCTCCTTGCTCGAGTCGATGGGGGAGACACGTCGCGATCTTCAGGCCAAGCGATCCCGTACGGACGCTGAGCTCTTCTCGTTGTTCCGGAACGCGATCGAGCCGGCGTATCCGTTGCCGCGGTACCTCACGGCGCACGCGGACCTTGTCACCGCTCTCGACCTCGACCGGGTCTTCTCGCCGGCGCCCCGCATCCTCGTGGTGACGGGAGATCCCCTGTCCGGCCTGTTGGCGGGTCCGGCGATCCGGGCGTGGGAGATTTCGGTGGCCTTGTCGACGACGCACCCGGTCCGGCTCGTGTCGACCACGGGCGTCGAGGACATCGCGCACGAGCGCTTCGAGATCCACTACGCCCCTGGCGACGAGCTGGTCCGTCAGACCGAGTGGGCGGACGTCATCGTGTTCCAGGGATTCCTCATGGAGGTGGCCTGGTGGCTCGTCGACTCCGACAAGATCATCGTGGCGGACGTGTACGACCCGATGCACCTCGAGCAGCTCGAGCAGGCCAAGGACCTCGGTGAGGACGGCCGACGCGCCGCCATCAACAACGTCACCGCTGTGCTCAACCGTCAGCTGGCCCGGGCCGACTACATGCTGTGCGCCTCGACGAAGCAGCGTGACCTCTGGATCGGCCAGCTCGCGGCGCTGGGTCGTGTCAACGCGCTCACCGTGGGCCCCGATCGGAGCTTCAGCACGCTCGTGGGCGTCGTCCCCTTCGGTCTGCCGGACGAGTCACCCGTACAGCGCCGGCACGGGATTCGAGGTGTCATCCCCGGCATCGGCATGGACGACAAGGTCGTCATCTGGGGAGGTGGGGTCTACAACTGGTTCGATCCGCTGACGTTGGTGAAGGCCATCGACCGGCTGGCGAAGCGGCACACCGATATCCGGCTGTACTTCATGGGGCTCAAGAACCCCAACCCCGGCGTGCCCGACATGCGCATCGCCTGGGAGACGCAGCAGCTGGCCGAGAGCCTCGGCCTGGTGGGGCGGCACGTCTTCTTCAACTCCGGCTGGGTTCCGTACAGCGAACGCTCTGACCACCTCCTGGATGCGGACATCGGCGTGTCAACCCACTTCGACCACGTGGAGACGGAGTTCTCGTTCCGCACGAGGATTCTCGACTACCTGTGGACCGGTCTTCCGATCGTCGCGACGCGCGGGGACTCGTTCGGCGACATCCTCGATGAGGAGGGGATCGGGCGCGGTGTTCCTGCGGAGGACATCGATGCGCTGGAGAAGGCCCTCGAGGAGATGCTGTACGACCCTGCGGCAGCTGCCGAGGCCCGGAAGAACGTCATCCGGTACGCGAAGCAGTTCCGCTGGTCGCAGGTCCTGGCGCCGTTGATGGACTTCGCCGCCGCGCCGCACCGCGCAGCCGACCACCTGCTCATCAACCCTACGGTCGAGCCACCGGAGCCTCCGGGAGCGCCGACTCTGGGCGGCTACGCGCGCGTCGTCGCACGCTCCCTGCGGGCGGGCGGGGTCCGCGAAGTCGCCCACCGGGCAAGGGGTTTCGTGTCGAGACGATGGCGGAGCGGAGAGTAGTCTTCCGCGTGCTCCGGACCGCTCCACGCGACGCCGGACCAGCAAGCCCCGAGAAAGGTGCGTCCCATGATCGTCGCTGTTCAGTACGACTTCGTCCCCGAGCGGACCGAGAGTCGTCTCGCCGCGCGGCCGGCGCATCGGGAGTGGCTCGCGTCGTTGAAGGCTGATGGCCGACTCGTACAGGCCGGGCCCTTCACGGATGGTCTCGCGGCACTCCTCGTGGTCGACGTGTTCGACGACGCCGCTCTCGACGAGCTGCTGGCCGCCGATCCGTACCCGAAGGACTCCTTCGTGATCAGCTCTCGGCGGACCTGGACGCCCCTGTTCGACTTCGGGCGTTGAGTCCGCTAGGAGAAACACCGGACCAGTCGGCCGTGGGCGCCGATAGCCTGTGCTGACGCGCGATCCAGAGGAGTTCCGATGACGCAGCCCGAGACACTCGCCGTCCACGCCGGCCAGACGATCGACCCGACGACCCATGCCCTCGCCGTACCGATCTATCAGACCGTTGCGTACGGCTTCGACGATGCCGAGCACGCAGCGAATCTGTTCGCCCTGAAGACGCCTGGCAACATCTACACCCGCCTCATGAACCCCACGACGGCGGTGCTCGAAGAGCGGGTGTCGGCCCTCGAGGGCGGAATCGGTGCGCTCGCCACCGCCTCCGGCGCGGCCGCGATCACGTACGCGGTGCTCAATCTCGCCCGGGCCGGCGACAACATCGTCTCGGTCTCGACCCTCTACGGAGGGACGTACGCGCTGTTCGCGAACACCTTGTCGCAGTTCGGCATCGAGGCGCGCTTCGTCAGCCCGGACGATCCGGCGGTGCTCGACGGCGTTGTCGACGAGAAGTCCAAGCTGGTCTTCTGCGAGTCGATCGGCAACCCTGCGCTCAACATCATCGACATCGACGCCTGGTCGGCGAAGGCGCATGAACTGGGCCTGCCGCTCATCGTGGACAACACGGTCGGCACGCCGATCCTGTGCCGTCCCTTCGACCACGGCGCGGACATCATCGTGCACTCCACCACGAAGTACATGTGTGGCCACGGCACGGCTCTGGGCGGCGTCATCGTCGACTCAGGAAAGTTCGACTGGGCCGCTCACGCCGACCGGTTCCCGGTGATCACGGCCCCCGACCCCGCCTACCACGGAGTCGTCTGGACGGAGGCGGCCGGCGCGGCCGCATACATCATTCGGGCGCGCACGGTCCTGATCCGCAACACAGGCGCCACCCCGGCTCCGATGAACTCGTTCCTCACGCTCCAGGGCATCGAGACGCTCGCGCTCCGGATGGAGCGCCACTCCACGAACGCCATGTCGATCGCCACCCACCTCGAAGGGCACCCCGCGGTGGCGTGGGTGAACTACCCCGGGTTGGAGTCGAGCCCCGCCAAGGCCATCGGCGACAGGGTGCTCACCGGGAAGGGCTCGTCGGGCCTCGTCTCCTTCGGGCTGAAGGCCGGCCGGTCGGCGGGAGAGGCCTTCATCGGCGCCCTCGAGCTGTTCAGCCATGTGGCGAACATCGGCGACGTTCGTTCGCTCGCGATCCACAACGCCTCGACCACGCACTCCCAGCTCAACGAGGACGAGCTTCGTGCGGCCGGAGTGCCGCCGGAGATGGTGCGCCTGTCGGTGGGGATCGAGCACATCGACGACCTCATCGCCGACATCGACCAGGCCCTCGCGAAGGCAGGTGCCTGACACCAGGTGACATCGTCTGACGGAGTCGGGATCGTCGAAACTCGTAGCGCCACACTCTTCGATCCGTCCAGCCCGCTGAAGCTCACGCGAGGCGCCACGTTGGCGCCGGTCGAGGTGGCGTACGAGACGTACGGGACGCTGAGTCCCGCACGCGACAACGCCGTGTTCATCTGCCACGCCCTTACGGGCGACGCGCATGCGGCCGGCTACCACAAGGGCGCGGAGCGACCCGGCTGGTGGGACAACCTCATCGGCCCGGGGCGTCCGCTCGACACCGATCGACTGTACGTGGTGTGCGCCAACCTGCTGGGGGGCTGCCAGGGCACCACGGGACCGTCGTCGATCGACCCGAGCACCGGCCGTGCGTTCGGGCTGGACTTCCCGCTGCTCGACATGGGCGACTTCGTCACCGTGCACCGGGCGCTGCTCGCGCACCTCGGCATCGAGAAGCTCCTCGCAGCCTTCGGTGGGTCGCTGGGCGGGATGCAGGTGCTCGAGTGGGCGCTGACGCATCCCGAGGACCTGCGTCACGCGGTCGTGGTTGCCGCCTCTTCGCGCTTGTCGGCGCAGAACATCGCGTTCAACGCCGTCGCGCGCGAGGCGATCACCCGGGACCCGGGGTTCTCCGGCGGCCAGTACGTCGCCGAGGGGACACAGCCCGACCGCGGCCTGTCGATCGCTCGAATGATGGCGCACATCACGTACCTCTCCGAGGAGGCGATGTCGGACAAGTTCGGCAGGTCGCCGCAGCAAGCCGACTTCGCGCCGGGCTTCGGGGCGGACTTCGCGGTCGAGAGCTACCTGCGCCATCAGGGCGAGGTGTTCCTCGAACGGTTCGACGCGCTCAGCTACCTGTACCTCACGCGGGTCATGGACTACTACGACCCGTTCGCGCGGGAGCATGCGAC
>PMLO01000172.1:6651-16603 GCA_003158895.1 Propionibacteriaceae bacterium | reverse complement strand
CGGCGCAGTTGATCATGATGTCGCCCGTGACCCGCCCTGTGTCGTGCTCGACGACGACGCCGTTCGCCTCGGTATGGATGGCGCGTACAGCTGAGCCGAGGATGAGAGTGGCCCCGTTCTCGGCGGCCAGCCGTGCGTAGGCCTCGGTCACCTCGGTGTAGTCGATGATCCCGGTCGAGTGGACCTGGAGCGCGGCGACCGCGTTGACGTACGGCTCGATTTCGCGGGCCTGTTCCGCCGAGATCAGCTCGCAGGGCGTGCCGTTGGCCTGTCCCCGCGCGTACAGGGTCCTGAGGCCGGGCAGCTGCTCGTTGTCGGTCGCGACGATGAGTTTGCCGCACACGTCGTGGCGGATGCCGTGCTCCTTGGCGAACGCCACCATCGACCTGTTGCCGGCGGTGCACATCGTCGCCTTGAGCGATCCGGGGCGATAGTACGGGCCGGCGTGGATCACGCCCGAGTTGTGACCGGTCTGATGCGCGGCCCAGTGGGTCTCCTTCTCGACCACGGTCACCGCGACGCCACGCTGCGACAGCCTGTACGCGACGGCCAGTCCGACGATCCCGCCGCCGATCACGGTGGCGCTCGAGTAGTCCACTCTTCACCCCCCACTCTCATGGGCAGTTTAGGGCGCAACAGGTGTTTGGGGTGGTCGTATCCCGGCCGGGGTTGAGCCCGTGCAGCACTACCTATGTCCGTGGTCTGATACGCCTCGTCCGTACGGCTGAAATGTGTGCTTCCAGGTGGCGGGATGCTTGCCTGCTGACGTAACGTTGTCATCACGGCGACATGAGCCGCGCGGGCTACAGAGACGGGCCACCTACCCAGATCTCCGCAGCGATCATGACGCTATGGCTTCTACCGGTCCCTCCCCCGGCTCCCGGTACGAAGCGCCAGAGGGCCGAACCCGTTGGGAACGGCCCTCTCGCATGTCGGGCCCCGAATCCAGAGTGCACGGGGCCACACCGAAGAGCAACCACCAGCTGACCCCAGGGCGCGGAAGAACAGACCCCCGAGGGTGACTGCCGTGGAGGTCCGGCCAGGAGCTGACTCAGCGCGAGTCAGTCGTACAGCCTCGTCACCCTGGGGGTGATGAGACAGGTGACCTCGTACGGGATGGTACCCATGACCTGCGCCACCTCGGTCGCCGTGATCTGCTCGTCGCCCTGGACACCGATCGCGACGACGTCGTCGCCGACGGAGATCTCGTCATCGCCGGCGTCGATCATCGTCTGGTCCATGCAGACGCGGCCGACNNCCGATCGGCACGGTCGCGATCGTCGTGTCCTTCGGCGCCGTCCACGTGCGGCCGTAGCTGACCGACTCGCCGGCGCGCACCCGCTTCACGAACGAGACGCGCGAGGCGAGGGTCAGGCCGGGCAGGAGGTCGATGGTACGAGGTGTGGCGGGATCGGGATAGTGCCCGTACGCCATGACGCCCGGGCGCACCATCGTGCCCCACGAGTCAGGATGCGCGAGGACGCCGCCGGAGTTGGCGGCGTGGATGTACGGGAGAACACGGCCGATCGTCGCGGTGACATCGTCCACCACTCGCCCGAACGTCACCAGCTGGGCCGCGGTGAACGCATCCTGCGCCGGCTCGTCGCTGGCCGGGAGGTGCGTGAAGATGCCGGTCAGCGCGAGGTGCGGTTGCTCCTCGACGAGACGGGCGAGAGCCGCCGCCCGGTCGGGCTCGACGCCGATGCGCCGCATGCCGGTGTCGACCTTGACGTGTACTTCGACGGCCGCACCCTGTGCCGCCGCCACCCGCTCGGCCGCGAACACGGTCGCCTCATCGACGACGGTGAGCACGAGCCGAGCCCGTACCGCGTCGCCCAGCTCGTGCTCGAAGACCTGCGAGAGCTTGAGGATCGGCAGCGCGATACCCGCCTGCCTCAGCTCGATCCCCTCCGGAACGGTCGCCACGCCGAACCAGTCGGCCGCGCCAGCAGCCTCGACCGCCTGCGCGACGGGAACCGCGCCGTGCCCGTACGCGTTGGCCTTGATCGCCAGCAGCACAGCCCGATCGCCGACGCGGGCCTTGATGGCCCGGAGGTTGGCGACGATGTGGTCGAGGTGGACCCGCGCATGGGTCGCGTACAGCATGAGCCCATTTGTAGCCCATCTGCGGCGGGTCCTACGCAGGAGTTCAGCCAGGCGACCGCACAATGGGGCCATGCGCGCCTTCCCAGCAGCAGTTCTGGCCGTCGCCTGCGCGGCGACGTTGGCGTCGTGCGCCCAGACCGCACCACCCGGCGTGACAGTGGTGTCCCAGAGCGCTGATCCGTCCGCCACGACGACGTGGAAGTCCGACGCGCCCGTCACGCTCCAGGTGGGAACCTCCGCCGACCTGTCGCAGACCCGCGGGCTCGCGAAAGCCGTTGTTACGGTGGAGTCCATCACCGAGAACGCCAAGTGCCCGACGGGCGCTACGAAGCCGAAGAACGGCCAGTTCATCGCGGTCAAGCTCAGCGCCACGAAGCTCGACACGTCCGAGGGATTCGGCATGGCCGTGTACGAGTGGGGCTCGCTCGACGGCAAGGGCAAGGCCGTCACCGGGAACGCAGGGCTGGTGACGGGGTTGTGCCTCACCGACGGCACCGCGCTCAAGCTCGCGTGGGACGCGTCCGGGCGCGCCGCGGGCACGCTGCTGATCGACGCCCCGACCACGGTGACCGCGATCACCGCGACCAACACGATGGTCACGCCCAGCGTCACCGTCACTGTGGCGATGCCTGCTCGCTGACGCGGTCCTGGCAGTCGGTTCTCTGGTGGGACGAGGAATCGGGGCTTAGCCTTGCCCGATGACAGAGCCAGTGACGCCTCTTCCGCCATTCGCCGAGAGCATCGAGCGCGTCCTCGTCGTCGTCGCCCATCCCGATGACGCCGAGTACGGCACGTCCGCGGCGGTCGCCACCTGGACCTCCGCCGGCGTCGACGTCGCGTACCTACTCCTGACCGCCGGCGAAGCGGGTATGCAGCGACCGCCCGAAGAGGCCGGCCCGCTCCGCGCCGGGGAGCAGCAGGCGGCCTGCGCCGCGGTCGGTGTGAAGCGACTGACCATCCTCGACTTCCCCGACGGCACGCTGGAGTACTCGCTCGCCCTCCGGGAGGCCATCGCCCGCGAGATCCGTCGCTTCCGGCCCGACGTGGTGGTCGGTGGCTCGGGCGAGCTCGTCACCCCGTGGGGCTTCGACCACGCAGACCACCGCGCGGCGGGACTGGCGACGATCGACGCCGTGCGCGATGCCGACAACCGCTGGGTCTTCCCCGATCTCCTCCGCGACGGGCTGGAGCCCTGGGGCGCGAAGTGGCTTTTCGTGGTCGGCAGCTCCCACCCGACCCACCACGTGGCCGTCACCGAGGACGGACGAGACCGTGCGGTGACGTCCTTGGAGTCGCACAAGGCGTACCTCGCAGACCTCTCGTGGCACCCAGCGCCCGCTGACCTCGTCGACGGGGTCCTCACGGGTGGCGGTCGGGCAGCCGGGGTGCCGAGGGCTGTCGTCTTCGGCGTCCACAAGCTCCACGACTGATCCGCACTCCCCTGTCGATAGTCTCGGTGCCGTGACCCAACACGTAGCGATCTTCGACCTCGGCATGGTGCTCTCGACGCCGACAGGACTGTACGAGGGGCTGGCCACGATCCTGGGCTGCACGCCCGCGGCGGTGGAGAAGGGGTTCTGGGGACCACACCGTCACTCGTACGACGAGGGCATCAGCGACCGTGCGTACTGGGAGCTGGCACTCCCTCTCATCGACGGCGCTGAGGTTCGTGATCTCGACGCGATCCTGCCGCAGCTTGTCGCCGCCGACACCGGTGGCTGGCGGAAGATCCGGGATGGAGCACAAGCCATCCTCGAAGCGCTCGCCGCCCGCGGCACGAGGGTCTTCGTCCTGTCGAACGCCCCGCGGAGCTTCGCCGACACGGCCGCGGGATTCGACTGGGCGCACCTCGTCGAGCGGTTCTTCTTCTCCGGCGTCATGGGCGTCGCCAAGCCGTCGCCCGAGATCTACGCCCGCGTCGAGGAGTCCATGGGGCTGACCGGCGAGGCCCTGTGGTTCGTCGACGACAAGATCGAGAACGTCACCACGGCCTCGACCCGCGGCTGGCACTCCCACCTCTGGGTCGACGACGCCGACACCCGCGCCTGGCTGGCCGCAGAGGGTTTCCTGTCCTGACACCAACCACACCGGACCGGCGTACGGTGAAAGTGAGCCCACGAGAGCGTGGTCTCACTGGAGGTTTGACGATGTTCGCGTCTCAGATGGAACACATGGCAAGCGGGCAAGGCTTCATCGCCGCCCTGGACCAGAGTGGTGGCAGCACCCCCAAAGCACTGGCGCTGTACGGGATCAACGCAGACTCGTACGCCGGCGATGCCGAGATGTACGACCTCGTCCACGCGATGAGGGAGCGGATCGTCATGAGCCCCGCCTTCAACGGCTCGCACATTCTCGGCGCAATTCTGTTCGAGATGACGATGGATCGTACGTTCGGCGGGCAGGCGAGCGCAGACTACCTGTGGGAGGCCAAGCACGTCGTGCCGTTCCTCAAGGTCGACAAGGGGCTCGCGGACGAAGCACAGGGCGTACGTCTCATGAAGCCGATCCCCGGCCTCGACACGCTGCTCGAGCGCGCCAAGGCAGCGCGCATCTTCGGGACGAAGATGCGCTCGGTCATCCGGTCCGCCGACCGGGACGGCATCGCCGCCATCGTCGCGCAGCAGTTCGAGCTGGGCCGACAGATCTCGGCCGCCGACCTGGTTCCCATCCTGGAGCCCGAGGTCGACATCACCGCGCCCGACAAGGGCGAGTGCGAGCAGATCCTCATGGACGAGATCGGCAAGCACCTGCTCGCCGACACGTTCGACGGACCGATCATGTTCAAGCTCACGATCCCGGACGTCGACGGCTTCTACACGCCGCTGATCGAGCACCCCCAGGTCGTACGGGTCGTGGCTCTGTCGGGCGGCTACTCGCGCGAGGAGGCCAACACACGGCTGGCTCGCAATCCCCGCCTGATCGCGAGCTTCTCGCGCGCCCTGACCGAGGGGCTTCGCGTGGACATGACGACGGAGGAGTTCGACACGGCGCTCGCCGAGTCGATCAGCTCGATCTACGCCGCGTCGACGACGTAGGCCCCGAGACCGGCGACCGGACAGGCATCTGGATGCCTGTCCGGTCGCTGGTGAGCCTCGTGGGCCGCCGTCAGCGGTCCGGGGTGGCGCCCCAGATCTTGGTGAGGTAGTCCCTCATCGAGCGGTCGGACGAGAAGAACCCCGACCGCGCGATGTTGAGGATCGCGGAGCGCGTCCAGGCTTCCTCGTCGGCGTACGCCTTCTCAACCGCCGCTTGGGCGTCCATGTACGGCTGGTAGTCGGCCAGCGCCATGAAGCGGTCCTGATAGAGCAGGTTGGAGACGACCATCTCGAACGCGTTCCGGTCGCCGTCCGAGAAGATGCCGGACGAGATGAGGTCGATGGCGCTCTTCAGGGTCGCGTTGCTCTCGTAGTACTCGCTGGGCCGATAGCCCGCGGCCGTCAGCGCCGTGACCTCCGGCTCGGTCATGCCGAACAGGAAGAAGTTGTCGTCGCCCACCAGCTTGCGGATCTCGATGTTCGCGCCATCGTCGGTACCCACCGTGAGTGCACCGTTGAGCGCGAACTTCATGTTGCCCGTACCGGACGCCTCCATCCCCGCGAGCGAGATCTGCTCGGACAGGTCGGCCGCCGGGATGAGCTTCTCGGCGAGGGTGACGTTGTAGTTCGCGGGGAACGCGACCTTGAGCCGGCCCCGTACCCGCTTGTCGGCGTTGATCGTCTCGGCGACGCGGTTGATGAGGTAGATCGTCTCCTTGGCCATCTTGTAGCCAGGTGCGGCCTTCGCACCGAAGACCACCGTCCGCGGCGTGACCTTCGTCGCGTCGAGCCGACCGGAGATCAGTCCGTCGTACAGCGTGACGACGTGGAGCAGCTTGAGGCTCTGCCGCTTGTACTCGTGGAGCCGCTTGACCATGACGTCGAGCAGGTTGCCGTCCGGCAGGTCGATGCCGTCGCGGGCTCGCAGCAGGTTGTACAGACGTGTCTTGTTGGTTTCCTTCGACTCCCTGAACGCCTTGCGGAAGTCCTCGTCCTCGGCGTACGGCTCCAGCTCCTCGAGCCTCTCCAGGTCGGTGACCCACCCCGGGCCGAGCGCATCGGTGATGAGCTGGCTCAGCGACGGGTTCGCCAGGCGGATGAACCGCCGGGGCGTCACGCCGTTGGTGACGTTGGTGAACTTGTCCGGCCAGTAGGTGGAGAAGTCAGGCAGGACCTTCTCGGCCAGCAGCTCCGACTGGAGGGCAGCAACGCCATTGACCTTGGTGGAGGCGACGGTGGCGAGGTAGGCCATCCGTACGGCCCGCTCCGGGTACTCGGTGACGATGGACATCCGGCGCGCGCGCAGCTCGTCGTCCGGGAACGCCTCGCGGACCTCCTCGAGGAAGTTGTCGTTGATCTTGAAGATGATCTCCAGGTGGCGCGGCAGCAGCCGACCGAGCAGCTCCACCGACCACATCTCCAGCGCCTCGGGCAGGAGCGTGTGGCAGGTGTACGCGAAGCAATGCTTCGTGATCTCCCAGGCCTCGTCCCACTCGTACTGCTTCTCGTCGACGAGTATCCGCATGAGCTCCGGCACCGCGATGACCGGATGCGTGTCGTTGAGCTGGAACATGATCCGCTTCGGCAGGTCGTGGAGGTCGTAGTCCTCCTCGAGCATTCCGTCGATGAAGTCGTGGAGCGAGCAGGCGACGAAGAAGTACTGCTGCTGCAGACGCAGCTCCTTGCCCTGAGGCGTCGAGTCCTCGGGGTACAGCACCTTCGTGATGTTCTCCGCGAACGTCTGCGCACGGACGGCCTCGGCGTAGTCGCCGGCGTTGAAGATCGCCAGGTCGAACGCCTTCGTGGCCTGGGCGCTCCAGAGGCGCAGCGTGTTCACGCGGCCGTTCTGGTAGCCGGGGACCATGTAGTTGTATGGGATGCCGAGCACGTTCCACGCCGGCACCCAGCGCGTACGCGTCGTGCCCAAGTCGTCGTACGTCTCCGTGTGGCCGCCGAAGTCGACCTGCACGGAGGCTTCCGGGTGCGGGAACTCCCACGGTGCGCCGAGCGACAGCCACGTGTCCGGCTGCTCGACCTGGCGGCCGTCGACGAACGTCTGACGGAAGATGCCGTACTCATAGCGGATGCCGTAGCCGATACAGGGCACGCTCATCGTCGCGAGGGAGTCGATGAAGCAGGCGGCGAGGCGACCGAGGCCGCCGTTGCCGAGGCCCGGCTCGACCTCCTGCGCGCGCAGCGTCGCGATGTCCAGGCCGCAGCTCTCGAGCGCCTTCGCGGCGATCTCGGTGAGGTCGGTCGCGAGGAGGGCGTTGCCGAGCTGGCGGCCAAGAAGGTACTCCGCGGACAAGTACCCGATGGTCTTCGCCTTGGTCTGGCGGTTGTGCCGCTTCGTCTCCAGCCAGCGGGCCATGAGGTAGTGGCGCACGGTCTTGGCCAGCGCGAGATATTGGTCGTTGACCGTGGATCCCCCGAGCGCGACGCCTTGGCTGCCGTTCAGCTCGCGCAGGAACTCCTTCACGAAGCCGTCGACCGAGTGCGGCGGTGTCGTGACGGCCGCCAGGGCGATGGGATGCGTGGGCTGGAAGTGGGGACCCACGTGGCGGGTCTCTGTGGTCGGCGTCTCATCGGCGTGAACGTCGGGATCTTGATCGTTCACATCGGACTCCTCGGCAACGGACTCAGCACTCATTGGATCACCGTAACGTGGTCATGTTTCAAGCATGAAAACGTCCACGGACCGTACAGATCGTGTCGCCATGCGAGACAACCGTGCTATCGAGGCGCGAGACCGTGCCGTGCCACGGGCTGTCGGAAGGGCATGACAGGATTGTCCCTGTGGAACTCGAGGCCGAAGACGTCAGCGTGACCGCTCGATCGCGCGGGAGACTCGCGTGACCGAGACCGGGTCCATGACGTGCTACCGGCACGCAGGTGTCGCGGCGGGTGTGGTGTGCACGCGCTGCCACCGTCCCATCTGTCCCGCGTGCATGGTCGACGCGGCCGTGGGCTTCCAGTGCCCCGAGTGCACGAGACAGGGTGCCCGTGAGACGAGGCAGGGGATTCTCCCGTACGGCGGCCATCCCAGCCGCGATCCCCGGCTCACGTCGATCGTCCTGATCGTCATCAACACCGTGGTCTGGCTGATGACGAACAAGGGGCCACTACTCTTCAACAGCCTTGCGCTCGTGCCGCGCGGCCTGTGCCTCGACGTGATCGACCCCGGGTCGTACTACCCAGGGGTCCTGAAGGCGGCCTGCGTCGCGAACGGCAACAACTGGGTTGCCGGCGTCTCCAGCGGCGCGTGGTGGCAGGTCGTCACGTCCATGTTCACACACCTCAATATCGTGCACCTCGGGGTGAACATGGTGTCGTTGTTCATCATCGGCCCGCTCCTTGAGCGGCTCCTTGGGCGCACACGGTTCCTCGCCGTATACGGGATCGCCGGCCTTGCCGGGTCGGCGAGTGTCATGTGGCTGACCACCCCCGAAACCTCGAGCGTTGGTGCGTCCGGCGCCCTGTTCGGAGTCCTGGGCGCGATCCTCGTCCTCACGTACAAGGCGAAGGGCCGCTACCAGCAGATCCTGATCATCCTGGGCGCCAACATCGCGTACGACATGTTCTACCTCAACACGATCTCCTGGCAGGGCCACTTCGGCGGCCTCGTAGCCGGGCTCCTGGCGGGCTGGATCATGGCCTACGCCCCCCGAGAGCGCCGGCATCAGATCCAGGTGTACGGACTGTCCGCGCTCACCGTCGTCATCCTCGCCGCCATCGTGGCGAGGTCCCTGATGCTGGCCTGAGGCCGGCCGTGGGCGTGCGGCCGTCAGCGGTAACGCTCCTGCCGGCCGAGCCCGGTGTCTACCGGTTCCGCGACGATCGGGGTCGCGCTCTGTACATCGGACGGGCCGGCGATCTGCGCCGCCGCGTCTCCTCGTACTGGGGCGATCTGCGTGGCCGGTCCCATCTGCGACGAATGGTGCCTCAGATCGCACGGATCGAAGCGCTCGTCTGTGGGTCTGAGCATGAGGCCGCGTGGGCGGAGCGCCTGCTGCTCGAGCAGCGCATGCCTCGATGGAACCGGATCGCGGGCGGCCTGGAGGTCCCCGTCTTCGTACGCCTGGACGTGGCAAAGCCGTCCCTGGGGGTGGCGCACGAGGTGGTCACGACCTCAGACGTGCGCTGGTACGGGCCGTACCTGGGCGGCGGCGCAACCCGGCTCGCGGTCGCGGCGTTGGATCGCGAGTTCTCGCTCGCCTACACAGGCACGCGTCTGACCGGTACGGAACGCGACCTTGCGCGGGTACGGGGTGTCGGCCATGCGGACACGGCAACAATGGCCGATCGCGTCGACCGGGTCCTGAGCAGGGATCCCGACGAGGTCGCGGCCGTACGGGCAGCGCTGGTGGGTCGACGGGATGCGGCTGCGGCGGCCGAGAGGTTCGAGCTGGCCGCCAGCATCCACGCCGAGCTGGGCGGTCTCGAGTGGGTCGTTTCCCCCGTTCGGTTCCTTGGCACGGCCGACCTCGACCTGGTCCTGTCGCGGGAGGGGCAGCGGCTCACCTTGCGGTTGCGCAACGGCAGGCTGGAGAGCTGGGACCAGGCAACGACACCGGATGAGAAGTCTGTCTCACGTCCTGAGTGGCAGGAGTTCCTGCAGCTCAACGCATCCCTCGCCGCGGCTCTCGCGGCGTGCCCCGTGCGCTGACGCCCGGCAAACCGCCGAAGTTACGCCCACAAGAGGTGCGGCGACCGCCCGTCGGCGTTGAACCTCCGAAGTTGCGCTGACCACGCTCCACCCGACGCCGTACAGCGCAACTTCGGACGTCCCGAGCCGAAAGGCCCGCGCGACC
>PMLO01000172.1:0-6640 GCA_003158895.1 Propionibacteriaceae bacterium | reverse complement strand
CGCGGGACCTTGTAGGCGGCGAGCTGCACGCGGCAGAACTCGATCAGGCCAGCAGCGTTCAGCTCGACTCCCGGCCGAAGGAGCACGACCGCGACCACGTTCTCTCCACTGTGCTTCGACGGAACGCCCACGACGGCTGCGTCGACAAGGTCGGGGTTGCCACGCAAGACCGCCTCCACCTCCGACGGCGAGACGTTGAAGCCGCCCGTGATGATGAGCTCCTTGACCCGGTCGACGATCGTCGTGAAGCCGTCGGCGTCAACGGTGACGAGGTCGCCCGTACGCAGCCAACCGCCGGGCAACAGCGTCTTCGCAGTCTCCTCGGGGTTGTTCCAGTAGCCGCTGAACACCTGAGGCCCTTGGATAAGGAGCTCGCCGCGCTCGCCCTGCGCGACCTCGCGGGTGGGGTCCTCGGCGTCGACGACCTTCATGAACGTGCTCGGGAACGGGACGCCGATCGTGTTCGGGCGCCTGCTCGGAGCGAACGGGTTGCCTAGGCAGACCGGCGACGCCTCCGTCATCCCGTACCCCTCGACGAGCAGTCCTCCGGACACCGACTCCCACAGCTCGACGACCGACTGAGGCAGGTTCATCGCGCCGGAGATGCAGTACTTCGCCGACTTCAGCGAGATGCCGCGCTCCTGCGCGCGGATCGCGGTGCGCTCGTAGATCGGCGGCACCGCGCAGTACACCGTGGGCGGGCTCTTCTTCGCGGCGTCGAGCACAAGGTCCACGTCGAAGGAGGGGAAGATGACGAGACGTGCCTGCTTGAGGATGCCGTACGTGAGGAACAGCGTCATCCCGAACGCGTGGAACATCGGCAGGATCGCGTAGAAGATCTCCTTGCGGTACTCGGCGCCGTACATCCAGGCCTCGCCCTGGCGGGCGTTGCTGTAGAGGTTGAGATGGGTGAGCATCGCGCCCTTGGGCTCGCCGGTCGTGCCGGACGTGTACTGGATGACGGCAAGGTCGTGTACATCCGGGCGAGGGTGCTCGTCGGCCAGCGGACCGTGACCGAGCAGCTGCTTCCAGGTGATCGTGCCGGGAGCTTTCGCGGTGAGCTTGGCCCGGGTCTCCCGCAGGCTCTTGATCGGTAGCGAGAGCGCGAGCCGCTTGATCGTCGGGAACGCATCGAGAAGGTTGACCGAGACGATGTGCTGAAGCGGTACGTCGTCGGGGATGGCCTTGAGCTTGGGCACGGCCACGTCCCAGCAGATCGCGACGTGAGCGGTGTGGTCCTCGAAGATGTGACGCAGTTCGCGCTCGGTGTACAGAGGGTTGTGCTCGACGACGACAGCACCGAGTCGCAGGATCGCGTAGAACGCGACGACGTGCTGAGGCGAGTTCGGCAGCACGATTGCCACGCGGTCGCCAGCCTGTACGCCGAGTGTGCGAAGCCCCTCCGCGGCACGTGAGATCTGGTCGCCGAGCTGATCGTACGAGGTCGTGCGTCCGAAGAACTCGGTTGCAACGCAGTCGCCGGCCTCTCGGACCGACCGCTCGTACAGCGCGACGAGCGACTCCGTCGGCAGCTCGATCTCTGCCGGGACACCAGGTTGGTAGTGCTTGACCCACGGAGCGTTCACGGCGCCGACACTATCGCCGGAGGCGGCACGAGGTTCAGACCCGCGCGTACCGAGCCCTCGCGAAGGAGTAGATCCCGTAGCAGGCAAGGCCCACCGCGACTGCCGCGAGAACGACGACGCCGGCCGGTACGGCCAGAAGGCTACGAAGGCCGGCGTCGAGACCGCCCGCCTTGTTCGGGTCGTGCGTGGTGGCGGCGAGGACGAACAGCGCCCCGACGGCACCGAGTGCGACGCCCTTCGCGACGTAGCCCGCCTGTCCGACCCGTACGACCCACTGCGGAGGATGCTCGGCCAGGTCCTTGAGGAAGCCCTTGCGGACTGCCTTGACCACGTGGAACAGCCCGACGCCGATCACGACAAGGCCCACGGCTCCGACGGCCCAGATACCCGCCGGGTAGGACATCGCCGTGGCGGTGATGTTGGCGGTCTGCTGGTTGGAGTTCGTCGAGGTCCCGTACAGAACCGAGACCGTTGTCACCGCGAGGACCACGTATACAACGGCCTTGGCGGCGGGCTTGAGCTTCTGCTTCGCAGGCCTGGCGAACGCCTCGGTCACTTCCCACAGTCCCAGCAGCGCAAAGCCGACCAGCAGTACCCACAGCAGCGCAGCGCCGACGGGGTTGCCGGTCAGCTGGCGCAACGCGCCGGACTGGTCGGCCTGACCGCCGTTCCCTCCGAATGCCAGCTGCAGCGCGAGCCAGGCCAGTACGAGGTGCAGCACTCCCGACGCCGCGTAGCCGAGCCGTGCGCCGACCTCGACCAGAGGGTTGGATCCGGCCTGGCGAGCGAGGTTGTGCGCCGAGTGCCTCATCCAGCAAGTGTGCCACCGCATCCATCAGGTGCCGGCCAACGGCGGCGGGCCTCAGGACGGTATCGCGCAGCAGGGCTGGTGAGTCGATCAGGCGCTAGGCCGGCGACCCCTGATAGGTCAGGCTCATGGTGAACTTCGTCACCTGCGCCGAGGTCGCGGTGTTGCGGACCGTGCACGTGAACACGACCGCGTGGGTCGACTTCGACTCGTTGAGCACGTACGTGCGCACTGACCCGGACGCGGTGTCCTGGCCACCCGCCAGCGACTGAGGGCGTGCCCCGTCGACGGAGTACGTCCAGGCGTACGAGAGCGTCGCGTTCGCTTGCGCAGCGTTGACGTACTTCCCAGTGAACGTGAGTGTCTCGCCTTGCACGAACATGCCGCCGTTCGTGAAGACACGACCGCTGTTACCCGTGACCGTGAAGCCCACCTGGGGCGGTATGACGGCTGGGGGCTTGGTCACGGTGATCGTGCGCTTCTCCAGGATCGGCGCGCCGCCCCAGAAGGGGTTGATCTGCAGCGTCACCGTGTAGGTCCCGGCAGCCGGCAGCACCACCGACTGCAGGCAGTCGTCGATCTTCGAGAACGTGAGGCCGGGTGTCGACCAGACGACGTCCTTGCAGGTCGGCTGCATGCTGCCCGCCGGCGGCTTCGGTACCGCCTTGAGGTACACGGTCTGCCCGGTGTAGCCAGCCGTGCCCGTGCGTGGCAGCTCGTTCATCGAGAGGTCGTACAGCGTCGAGGTCAGCCCCCAGACCGGTGTCGTCACCGTGATGTGCAGCTGGGCGGAGGTCTGCCTGCCGTCCAGATCCGTCGTCGTGAGCGTGAGCACCTGGGGGCCCGGCGTGGACGGCATCTTCGAGAGCCCGCCGGAGATGGCCGTCGTTCCCAGCGGCCCGTCCCGATCGGACGTCCAGGTCACGGGCAGCAACCCATCCTCAGGGTCGTTGCCGTACGCCTTGTACGGCTCCACCTGGAGGCCTGCGAGCGTGTACGTCGCGCCGTCCTTGGGGTTGCCGATCACCAGTTCGGGTGGCGAGTTCTCGGCGCACGAGACAGGGAACTCCTTGGAGTAGATCGCCTGCGGCCCCCACGTGAACGACTTGATGCCGAGGTCGAGGGACATCGACGTGGTCATCGTTGCGACGATCGACAGGCACCACAACGGCTTCGTCAGCGGCTTGCCCTTGATGGCGATGCCGGTCTCCCCGCCAAGGCCGGCGCCGACGATCCCGTACACCATGCCCCGCACATCAGCGCCCACAACACCGGACAGGTCGATCTCAGGCCCGGAGGTGACGGAATGCTTCTCTGCGCTGACGCTGAAGTCGGCGTTGGCCATCCAGCCCTTGTGATAGCCGAAGGTGATCCCGAAGTTCGCCTGCTCGGACGCGCCGTACGTGACGCCCGCGAACACCTTCCCGTCCAGGGCGGCGTAGATGTGCATCCGGAACAGGATCACCACAGGCACCGGACCGATGAAGAACGTGATGGAGCCGAGGTCCACCACCGCGAGTTCGATGGGATCGAGCTTCTTGTCGGTGGCGACGGTGATGTCCACTGCTACGGACTCGCTGATCCCGCAGCCGGCGATGAAGTACGCGCCGTTGGGGATGATGTGCCACTTGTACGTGAGCCCGGCGGACACGCCGCAGTCGGCCGCGAAGTGGAGGCTGCCGACGAAGTGGACGCCGTACTGATCGGTGTCGACGTTGTAGTCGTACGAGTTGCCAGTGTTCTGCGGCAGTGTCGGCGCGAACGGCGACAGGAGCGACGACGGCGTGTCAGCGAACTTCTGCAGAGGCGAGGTACCGAACGTCGGCGCGCGCGTCACACCCTTCGCGAGAGATACGTCGACAGCCTGCGCAGGGTCCATCTGCTGGTCGCCCCGGAACTCGCCCTGCTCGATGGCGTCACCGAGGGTTGCCTCAACGGCGTGACCCGTTGCACCCGTCAGGCTCGTGACCTTCACGAGGAAGCCGTACGGAGCCTTCGGGAGCGCACCGCTCGCGAGCACCGAACCGACCGCGACACCGGCCGGTACGGGATCAAGCACGAAGTCGTACTCGCACTTCGGTCGCAACGCGGAGGTCGCCGTGCAGGCCGGCGCGTTCGTGGCAGTCCACGTGGTGAGCGCAGCCCCTTCGGAGGCTGTGACCACGTGGGTCTCGGGACGAATGATCGGCTCGAGCCCGTACGCCTTCGGGAACTTGAGCGTCGACGACGGATCAGCGTCAGCGGCCAGGCTGCCGACGCGGCTGGGGTCGTCGAGTGCGCTGTTGTACGAGGGATCCTGCGAGGCAGGGAGGTGGCTGGTATCGCTCGGCTCCGCCGTGGAACAGCCGCCGAGGATCAGGCCCAGGATGAGGACTCCCATGAGTTGCGAGCGTGTTCCATGTCTGGGCATGGCGACCTCCCAAGGCTGGGATCCACGCTATTCCTGACGCTCCGTCCCCGTTGCCGATCCGCGGAAGAGCTTCGCAGACCCGGCCTCCCCTGACCGCTCGATAGAGTGTCGGCTTCCGCGTCCCAAGGAGTACCGATGGTCGACCTGGTTGGTCGGAGCTTCCTCAAGGAAGTCGACTTCACGCGCGACGAGTTCACGTACCTCGTGGACCTCGCCGCGGAGCTCAAGGCGGCCAAGAAGGCACGGCGCGAGACGACGATGCTCGAGGGGCTCAACCTCGCGCTGATCTTCGAGAAGACCTCGACCCGTACGCGGGCCGCGTTCGAGGTGGCCGCGTACGACCAGGGCGCCCACGTCACGTACCTCGACCCGTCCGGCTCTCAGATCGGCCACAAGGAGTCACCGGCGGACACGGCCCGGGTGCTGGGCCGCATGTACGACGGGATCGAGTACCGCGGCGCCGGCCAGGCGATCGTCGAGGAGCTCGCCAAGCATGCCGGCGTGCCCGTCTGGAACGGCCTCACCAACGAGTGGCACCCGACGCAGAGCCTGTGCGACGTGCTCACGATGCGCGAGCACACAGGCAAGGACTTCTCCGACATCTCGTTCGCGTACGTCGGCGACTCCCGCTACAACACCGGCAACTCGCTGCTGGTCACGGCGGCGCTGATGGGCATGGACGTACGGATCGTGGCGCCGACGCCGCTGCAGAACTGGCCGCACATCGTGCGCCAGGCGTACGCGCTCGCGGCCCAGTCGGGGGCTCGCATCACGATCACCGACGACGTGGAGGAAGGCGTGAAGGGCGTCGACGTCGTCTATACCGACGTGTGGGTGTCGATGGGCGAGCCGAAGGAGGTCTGGCTGGAGCGGATCCCGATGCTGCTGCCGTACCGCGTCGACCGCGGACTGCTGGACCGTACGGGCAACCCGGACGTGAAGTTCATGCACTGCCTGCCGGCGTTCCACGACATGAACACCTCGCTCGGCTCGGAGGTGCAGCGCCTCAGCGGCGTCGAGGACGGGCTCGAGGTGAGCGACGAGGTCTTCGAGTCGGAAGCCAGCATCGTGTTCCACCAGGCCGAGAACCGGCTCCACACGATCAAGGCGATCCTCGTCGCCACGTTGGTGGGTGCATGAAGGTCCTCATGGTCTGTACGGGCAACATCTGCCGCTCGCCCATGATGGAGCGCGTTGCCGCTCGTCACGTCGAGAAGGCCGGGCTTCAGGCGTCGTTCACGTCGGGCGGCACGTCCAGCGAGGAAGCCGACAACCCCATCGACCACCGGGCCAGACGCGTGCTGGAGCGGGCCGGATACGACGCGTGCCACCACCGTGCCCACCAGGTGACGGCGCGTGAGGTCGCCGAGGCCGACCTCGTGATCGCCGCGGAGGAGCACCACCGGCAGCGGCTGCTGCGGCTCGCCCCTCAGGCCGACGTACGGCTCCTCAGCGCGTTCGACCCTGACCTGGCTGCCGGTACGGGTCTGCCGGACCCCTGGTACGGACCGCCGGAGGACTTCGACGAAACCCTCACCGCCATCGAGGCCGCCATGCCCGGCCTCGTCGCATACCTGCGGACCCGTCCGGAAGCGGCCGCCCCGTCCTTCCGCGAATGAGGCGTCAGGCCGACGTGATCCGCAGATTCGCGAAGTACGCCTCCGTGCCGATGTCGACGAACAGGCCGAGCTGTCCGACGGCCGGCGCGACCAGGGTCGGGGCGACCGAGAGGACCTCCACGCCGTCGATCCACGCGGTGAGGTGCGTCCCGTCGATGCGGAGCTTGAGCGTCATCCAGGCGCCGGGGACGATGTCCGCGCCCGACTCGTACGGGCC
>PMLO01000250.1 GCA_003158895.1 Propionibacteriaceae bacterium | reverse complement strand
CCGGATGCTGCCCAGCCCCGGATGGGTGGCGAAAGCGAACACGAAGATGGCCGGCATGGCGACCAAGGCCGCGGCAGTGCCAAGTCGCCGGGCGCGCTGGATAGGATCGGCATGGTTCAGCGTCCGCGGCGGGGCGGGCAGGGTCTTGGTGGTCATGGTTCCTCCTGACGATGGACTTGTATTTCCACCATCCGGCACCCTGGCGACGTGCGCCACGACGAACCCCGGCACTCCCGGACAGGAGGCGCGTATGTGTCCGGTATCGCCAGATCCCCGGGCGGTTCGCACTCAGAACAGGCTTCGCGGCGCTCTGCTGGACCTGCTCCGAACCCGCTCCTGGGACGACATCACAGTGGCGGGGTGGTGGCTCACGCGCGGTGCTCACGCTCCACGTTCTATGTCCACTACGACGACCTCGATGCCCTCCTGGCTGACGCATTCCTGGGAGCGATGGAGATCGTGCCGGCATCCGGACAGGACCATTGCCTTGCCTTCGTCCCCAGCCTGTTCGAACACCTCGCCCGCCACCGCGTCCTTGCCGAGCCCTACCTCGTCCAGGGCCATGGCGGGCCGATGGTGCCAGCGTTGCGGGAACGGATCCACACCCACATCCGCGAACGACTCGACGCAACCGCGCCCGACCTGGCCCAGACGCAACGCGCGGAACTCGCAGCCGCCGTTGGAGGCGCGGTTTGGGCGGCCCTGCTCTGGTGGCTCGAAGACGGCCGTGACGTGACGCCCACCGACGCAGCTGCTGCCATCCTCACGCTCCTCACCCCTGGGCTGAACCGAGTGGCGCACGCCTGACTCAACCCGCATGCCTGCGCGGGCTGCGGGCAGCCGAACAGCGCCTCACGTCTGGGGCGCTGGATGAGGACAGATACGGGCTTCGTTTGCTCTGCCAGGCCTCGAACGCAACGCACTGCATTCGGCACGATCGACCGCGCTGAGCGCGGCATGTGTGCGGGCATCCGCAAACCTGCGAATCTCGTCGATTCTTGCCTGCATGCTCATGAGCCACGGGTTGGCTGGGGGTGGTAGCTCAGGCCTTGTTGAGACCGACCGGCCCGCCGCTCGGCCCAGCAGCTGGGCAATCGGACTTGAGAACGTCGACGACGCTTAAAACGAGACCATGGCGACGGGGTGTTTCCAGCGATCATCGCAACTTGTCGCAAGTTTCTGGAGGTCTCTTGTCGACCATCGTGTTCCCAAGGGCCCTGGCAGCGCCCGAAGTCGTTGGCCCGTCGCCACAGGTTGGCCACACAGTGTGCGCCGACGACCCCGGGTATGGCCTCAAACGGCCCAGCCCGTCACTTCAGGTTTGCTCGCGGCCCTGCGGGTGCTCTACCAACGCGTCTGACCCAGGAAACACCAGCGCCTCCTGTCCGTCGTCGTGGCGCACGAGGTACGGCGGTGCCCCGTCCGGTCCCCGAACCTCGATGATCTCGGACGTCTGGTCGGACGTACCGGCCGCCCGGCCGTGCACGCGCAACCGGTCACCTACTACTGCATGCATGACAACTCCTCCCAACGGTCCTATCCAGCAGACTGCACCTTCCCGCGCATCGGCGGAAGAGGGAGGCGGCACCGCAGGCCACGGGTCCGGTTCCTGTTTTGCGCAGCTCGCCGAACTCGATCCGCAGCTGTCGACGCTTGTTGAAGAGGGGACCGGTGCCGCTCTGCCAATTGGGGGCCTCCTGAGCCGAGATTGGGTGGGTGATCACTGTGGAGGAGTGGGCGGAGATCCGTCGCCTTCATGTGGCGGAGGGTTGTCGCAGCGAGCGATCGCTGACCGGTTGGGCCTCGCGCGGAAGACGGTCGCGTGGGCGTTGGCGTCGCGGGGCCGCCGTCGTATTCGAGGCCGCCCGCTGGGGCGGTGTTCGACGGGTTCGAGGACCGGGTTCGGGTTCTGTTGTCGGAGTTCCCCTCGATGCCGGCGTCGGTGACCGCGGAGCGGGTCGGCTGGGTGGGTCGGCATCGGGTTCCATACGCGGGTCGCGATGCTGCGGCCGGAATACCGCCGGGACCCACCGACCAGACCCAAGAATCGACACGCCGCCGGCGGCATGTGCGAGCGTTGGGTCGATCCCCCTGGAGGATCGTGCAGAGCCATACAGGGCCCAGCACGTCTGCCAGCGTCACCGATGTTTCCTGACGAACAAACGAGTCCCCCGCCTGGCCCGGGGGTTTCATATGTGGGTGTCCAGAGTGCGTGGTGTTGAACGGGAAAGTGCTCCTGGCTTGGGAGAATGGGAGTGATCAGATCACATTCCGGTCCGAGTCGAGGAGGACTTTCAGGGTGAAGCGTACCGGGAGTCTGTATCCGCGGGTTCGTGTCGATTCCACCGGCTAGCCAACTCAGAAGGATTGCCCGGCACTCGCTGCAGCGGAACCGTGCGGTTTTCGGTGGGTGCAGGAACGGGTGCGCTAGATTAATGACTGGCGATCAGTCAGCAGCAGAGGAAATATGAGTCCCAGGACGGTGGACCGCACCGCGAGGCGATCGCAACTGGTCGCCGCAGCCACCGAAGTGTTCGCGGAGAAGGGCGTCAGCGGCACCACGGTGGCCGACATCGTCCGCGCCGCCGGGGTGGCCCAAGGCACCTTCTACCTGCACTTCGAGAACAAGGACGACGTCATCGTCGCCGTGGTGGCTGCCGTGGCGGACAGGTTGCTGGTCGGCATGAGCCTGGCCTCGACCGCCCCCGGGACGCCCGCCGANNGAGAGAATGCGCCAACTGGGCAGTGGCTTCGCAGCCCTCAGCCAGGACCCGGCACTGGCCGACATGGCCGAGTTCATCCATCGCCCCGAGAACCAGCGACTGCACGACCGGTTCGCCGAGCAGCTGCTACCCAGGCTGATACCCCTGCTCGAACGGCTGATCGAGGACGGGGTTGCGGAAGGGTCGTTCCGCGTCCCGAACACCCGGGCCGCAGCCTGGTTCATCCTCGGCGGCTTGCACGGCGTGGAACTGGCCCACACCCCGATGGCCGAGGTGCCGGCAGCGCTCGCCGAAGCCAGCCGGTTGGCATTGCGCGTGCTCGGCAGCGAGGAGGCGTGATGCCTGCAGCCGACAGCGTGATCAGCACGCATGGCCTGACCAAGCACTTCGGGAGGGTCCGGGCCGTGGACGGCCTCGACCTGGAAGTGCGGCGCGGCGAGATCTATGGTTTCCTCGGCCGCAACGGTGCCGGTAAGACCACCACCATCCGGATGCTCCTGGGGCTGATCCGGCCCACGAGCGGCACGATCACCGTCTTCGGACGTACCGTTGCGGCCGGCCGGCAGGACTGGCTGCGAAAGGTCGGCTTCCTGGTGGAGACCGCCACCGCCTATCCCAACCTCACGGTCACCGAGAACCTCGACCTGCAGCGTCGGCTTACCGGCGCCCCAAGGGCTGCTGTAGCTGAGGCGATCGACTGGCTGGGGCTCGCCCCCTACGCCGATCGTCGGGCCGGAAGGCTGTCGCTCGGGAACAAGCAGCGCCTCTCCCTGGCTCGAGCGCTGCTGCACGCTCCCGAACTCGTGGTGCTCGATGAACCGGCCAATGGCCTCGACCCCGCCGGAATCGTCGAGGTGCGGGAGCTGCTGCGCGGCCTGGCCAGGGACCGGGGGGTGACCGTCTTCATGTCCTCTCACCTACTCGTCGAGGTTGCCCACCTCGCGGACCGGATCGGCATCGTCGAGGCGGGACGGCTGGTCGAGGAGGCTCCGCGTGACGTCCTGGCCGCCCGTGCTCGCGACTTCGTCCGGGACACTTTCACCGCTGCGGAGCGGGAGGAGGCGCTGCTGACAGGCGACCTCGAACGGTACTTCCTCGCCCGCACCGGAGCGGCAGCGAAAGCCGAGCCCACGGTTGGAGGGGCAGCACGATGAGGCGACAAGTCGTCGTGACCGAGTTCCTGAAGCTCCGGCGCTCGGCGGTGCCCTGGGTGAGTCTCGCCGCGATCCTGTGCGGACCCGCTGCGATGGCCCTGTTCATGTGGATCATCCGCGATCCGGCGCGGGCGGCCTCTCTCGGCCTGCTCGGCACCAAGGCCAACCTGACCGGACTCGAAGCCACCTGGACCGCCTACGGCAGCTACCTTGCGGTGATCGTCGGGGCCACCGGCATGCTGCTGCTCGCTTTCATCGTCGCCTACCTGTTCGGTCGTGAGTACGCCGACGGCACCGCCCGCAACCTGCTNNTCGAGGGCTTCCTGATCGGCTGGGCGCTGGGCCTGCCCGGCTACACCACCGACCTGGGTCTGAAGGTCGTTATGAACACGGTGGTCGCCGCGGCGGCGAGCCTCCTACTGGTACCGGTGATCGCGTGGATCACTGTCTGGACCCGCAGCTACCTGGCTGCACTGGGGTTCGCGCTCGGCATGCTGCTGCTCGGAGACGTGGTCGGCCACACCGGCTGGGCGGCCTGGTTCCCCTGGTCGATCGTGCCGATGATGACGGGCATGAGCGGGCCGGTTTCCGCGGTCGTCCCATGGTCGAGCTACCTGGTGCTGGGGCTGACCTTCCTCGGCGGCACCCTCGCCGTGATGCTCCAGCTCAGGTATGCAGACAACCCTTGACCGCCGGGAAGGATCCAGGCACGGAGAGACGGAGCACGAGGGTAGGCCCGCGCTCGACGCTCATGCCTGCCTCCAAGCTCGGCCCCTAGATCCGCGCTGACTGCGGCACGATCCACACCAGGCGTGGGCGATGATGAGGCGACCACGTTGAGAGGGGGCTTCGATGACCCGACCGACACTCTTCCTAACCGTCGGTCTGCCGGGCACCGGGAAGACCACAGAGGCACGGCGCATAGAGGTCGAGAAGAGGGCTCCTCGTCTCACGAAGGACGAATGGATGAAAGCGCTCTACGGACTCGCGAACCCGTCGTCGGCCTCCGACGTCATCGAAGGACGACTGATAGAGATCGGCCTGCGCGCTCTCGAACTGGGCAACAACGTCGTGATCGACTTCGGCCTATGGGGCAGAGAGGAGCGCTCCGCGTTACGCCAAGCGGCAGCCCAGCTCGGAGCTGTGGTGAGATGCGCTACTTCGACGTCACCCCGGCCGAGCAGCGCCGAAGACTCGACCAGCGCCAGGCCGAAGAGCCGCACACGACCTGGCACATGTCCGACCAGGAGCTAGCAGCCTGGGCTGCGATCATCAGCATCCCAACGCCTGGCGAACTCGACGGCAGTGAACCGATCGACGGCCCACCAGCGGGCTTCCCGAGCTGGGACGACTGGCGCAGGCATCGCTGGCCTCCCTCGATCTCCTGAAACGGAGACGACGCAAACCGCACCTCGAGAGTCAGCCAAGCCCTCCGCCGATGAGCGGATCGTCATGCCATGTTCGTGGGTGGACGCGGCGCTTCGGTGTACTGCGCCCGGTGCGCTATTTGCTGTGGTCCAGGGGGAGCGCAGTCCGCGCCGCCTTTCCGAAGTAGCCGAGCCCGTACTCCTCGGCAAACTCGTACAACAGGTGCCGTGACGCCTCGGCCAACTCGACAGCCCAGGCGTAGGCGATCAATTGGTCCTCGAGGGTCTTGAAATGCGGCGCTGAAGACCACTCCATCGTCGTTTCTTCGAGGTCCTTAATCCGGGACGACGCGAGCAGGCCCTTGGCATGAGGGTGAGCGAACTTACTGAGCTGGTCGTAGATGCCCTTGAAGCCAACGAGCCTTTTCGCGGCGTGGTTCGTGATCTTCCCGATCGGTATCCCATGGCCGTCCGGGTTCGACCAGTGGCCGACCACGTTCGGGTGGTCCTTGGCGTAGAGGATCGCGGCGGCGTTCTCCGCATAGGCGCGCAGCAGCGTGAAGGCCGCGTGCGAGTTGCCTGCCTCGGTCATCTGGACCGACCCCTCGTGCAAACACTGCGCGCGGGCCACAAAGCCCTGGAACACGATGATGAGGACCGTGAAGTCCGTCGTCGACTCGAGCACACGGTGTGCGGGCTCCAGGATTTGGTCCCGAGCCGCGCGCGCAGCCGCCAAGCCGGACGGGGCGTCGCGGACGCCCAGCGATTCCAGCCACTCCGAACGCACAGTCCGACGGTATCGAGGCCCGATGGTTCCCTCGGACAGGCTCGCTCGGCCGTGCGCGCTTTGTGTAGAGAGACGCACCAGCGCCCGGTGCCAGATAGATCCGCTGGCACGACATCCGCCGCGTCGCGGCAGATGTGCGCGTTTGTCGATGCTCGGCGGAGGGTGCGCGTTGCCGCAAAGGTTCGGGGAGCGGCCGATGCCGTTGCGACTGGTGCTGGAGGACAGGTTGGGGGCATGGTTCTGCCGTTCGGCCTCAGGATGGCGGCGTCTCCGGTGCACGGGATTGTGGCCGTCAGGTTGAGCTGGCCCAGTCGGATCCGACGCGCTGCCACGCCTGATCAATGTCGGTGAGCATCGCTGGTGGGAGTGGACCGTGGTTTGCGGCCTCGACATTTCGGCGCAGGTTCTCCAGTTTGGCAGTGCCGACGATGGCGCTATGCACACCAGGGGCGTATGCGCTGAACCGCAGCGCGAACTCCGCCCAGTCGAGGTCTCTTGGATCGAGTTCCAGATCCCGGAGGCGTTGCCAGTAAAGCTCGGCGTAGTTCCCGATCGGTCTCTGGTCGAACCGCCACGGCGCGTTGGCGATGGGCCGTTTTGCGATCACGCCCAGGTCAGTCCCGTCACCGACCACGTGGCGAAGGTTCCACTGGTCGGCGATGTTGATGCTGGTCTCGATGGCGGCGAACCGGCCGGAGTCCGCGGCGAACGCCAGGTGCTCGTTGTCCCCGCTGTAACCAGCGATCCGGATTTTTCCCGCAGCAACGGCTTGGTCCAGGGTGTCCTGCAGGTCTCCGCGTCGGAGCACCTCGACTGGGCAGGAGTGGAGAAAGTAGACATCGATGCGTTCTGAGCGGGTCCGCCGCAGCGACTGCTCGATGCTTGCCGACAGGCTGCCTGCCGACCAGTCGGGATAGCCGTCGATAGCCTGTCCGCCCTTCGTTGACAACACGAACTCGTCCCGCCGGTGGCCAAGGTGTCGGCCGATCCTTTCCTCGCTCAAGCCGTAACTCGCCGCGGTGTCAATCAACGTGACGCCCAGGTCGAGTGCGCCGTTGAGCACGTCGGACGCCACAGACTCGGGGACGTCGCTCTGGCCGATCTGGCCCGCCCCAAGTCCCAAGATCGACACGTTGAGCCCGGTGTCTCCGAACCTCTGATTGCGCAGCATGCTCTCGTTATACACACCGAGGGCGGCAGTTCAGGGCGCTCCCGCGACCTGCGGCTAGATGCGGACCTTCACCGAGGCCATCAGTCAGCCCAGCTGTCGCAGAGCGGATCGTCGCCAGGGTCAGTTGTCGCATGACAGTGCCGCGTCGTCTGTGGACCGGACGGCGTCGACCCTGTGGCGGCGAGGGCCTCACCAAAGCGCATCCACTTCTGCGGCGGACCCGCCAGACCGTATACTGACCGGTGGTCAGTGACCGACGGTCATTTAGCAAGACGGAGCACTCCATGGCGCGCAGGGTGAAGGAAGCGGAGGTTCGGCGTGACGAGCTCGTCGCCGTGGCGACTCGACTGTTCGTCGATCGCGGCTATGAGCGCACCTCGATCGAACGGATCACGACCGAAGCAGGAGTGGCCAAGGGCACCTTCTACCTTTACTTCGAGTCCAAGCAGGACCTGTTGGCTCAGATCGTCGAGCGGTACGGAGACGACCTGCTCCAGCAGCTCGCTGTGGAGCTGGCGCACGAAGAGGGCGACGCGGTGGCGAAGCTTCGCCGGTTCTTTGCGTTCTCTGCGCAGTTCGAAGCATCTCGCGGCGAGGTGACCCTGGAGATCGGGCGGGCGCTGTACCGCGTGGAGAACCTTGCACTGCGCGTCGGGATCCTCGACTCGGCCTTTACGCATTCCCTCCCGATCCTCACCGACGTCATACAGGAGGGCATGGACCAAGGGGCGTTCACCGTTTCCGACGCGGCAGCGACGGCCTCGATCCTGCTCGTGCTTCGCCACGGTGGCGCGGACCGGTTGGCGCGCCGGATGTACGAGTTTCCCGAGCCGAGTGCGTATTTCGATGAGGCCTCGAAGACCATGCTCGCGCTGCAGATCGCGCAGGAGCGGCTGCTGGGGCTGCCGGTCGGAAGCCTCCGGCTGCCGCTGGACCCGTCTCTCGCGGATCTTATGGAACAACAGCAGCGGCGACTGGCAGAGCAGCCCGAATGATTGCGGTGCCGCTGAGCCCGCTATCACTGCACGGACGAAGGAAGGGACACGGAGCATGACGTCATTTGTGCTTAGCCTTGACGAGGTCGACGCAACGAAGCAGGCACTGGTGGGTGGCAAGGGGGCCAACCTCGGGGAGCTGTCTCGGATCGAGGCGATCAGGGTTCCCGATGGCTTCTGCGTCACCACGGATGCGTACAGGGATGTGACGTCGCGCACGCCCGACTTCGAGCCGCTCCTGGCTCGGCTGGAGCTGCTCACGGTCAACGATGCCCAGGAGATCCGGGACGTCAGTGGGAAGATCCGTGTCGCCCTTGAGGCCACGGAGATACCGAGTGGCATCTCAGACCAGGTCGCCGGCCATCTCGCGACGCTCGGCGCCGAGAATGCTTTCGCGGTGCGGTCGAGCGCCACGGCGGAGGACCTACCGACCGCGTCATTCGCGGGACAGCAGGACACGTACCTCAACGTCAGAGGGCCGGCGTCGATCTTCAAGAGCTTGAGTCTGTGCTGGGCGTCGCTTTTCACCGAGCGTGCGGTCGTCTATCGCATCCGGAACGGGTTCGATCATCGCAAGGTGCTGCTGTCCGTGGTCGTGCAGAGAATGGTCTTTCCCGAGGTCTCCGGGATCGCATTCACTGCCGATCCCCTGACATCGGACAGGAAGGTCGTCGCCGTCGACGCCAGCTTCGGACTCGGCGAGGCGCTCGTCTCGGGCCTCGTGGATCCCGATACGTACGCGGTGCGAGACGATGCGATCGTCGGGAAGAAGATCTCGACCAAGCAGGTCGCGATCTACGGGCTGGAAGCCGGCGGCACCGAACAGCGGCAGCTCTCGCCCGACAGGCAGACGGCGCAAGCGCTGACCGACGCACAGATCCTGGAGCTGGCGGCCATCTGCAGGAAGGTCGAGACGCACTTCGGACTTCCCCAGGACATCGAGTGGTGCCTCTCCGAAGGCGAGTTCTTCATCGTCCAGAGCCGGCCCATCACCACCCTCTATCCCCTACCACCGGTGCAGGACACGAGGAACCACGTGTACCTGTCGTTCGGCCACTTGCAGATGATGACCGACGCGATGAAACCGTTCGGGTTGTCCTTCTTCCAGTTGCAGTCCGCGGGGACCCCCCTGATTGACGCCGGCGGAAGGTTCTACGGAGACGTGGCGGCCGATCTGGGGTCGCCCGTCGGGCGTCGCCTCGTCCTCGCCTCCATGGGGGCCGTCGACCCCCTCATGCTCGACGCCATCAAGGCGATCGCGGCGCGCACGTCCTTCATGAAGGGGCTGGCCCGCGGCGGGAAGAAGTTCCTAGCCATGGGCTCTGGGTACTTCACGTGGCGGCTTCCCGTGGAGGCCGTCAAGGCTTATCGCACCAACGACGCGACTGTCGTGGCAGGACTCATGTCGCAGAACGAGGAGGCGCTCAAGGACGTACGGACCCGGTTCCTAGGCTTCTCCGGCCCCGAGTTGTTCACCGGCATCCTCGAGGATCTGGAAGAGCTCAAGGAAGCCTCTGCAGGGGCGAAGGGCATGGGGGTGGTGTACGCGGGCCAGTTCGCTCTGCGTGGGGTCAACAAGAACATGGAGAAGTGGCTGGGGGAGAAGGGTGTGGCGGAGTCGCTCACCCGGTCTGTGGCCAACAACGTGACCTCCGAGATGGGTCTGGCGCTGCTGGACGTGGCCGACGTCGTACGCCGGCACCCGGCGGTCGTGGACGGCCTGCCGCGCGCGACCGACGAGACACTCTTCGAGGACCTGGCCGCCTTGGAGGGCGGGCCGGAGGTCGCACAGGCCCTCCGAACGTTCCTCGACCGGTACGGGGTGCGGTGCCCGGGTGAGCTCGACATCACCAAGCCCCGCTGGAGCGAGCAACCAACAGCCCTTGTCCCCATGATCCTGAGCGACGTACGCAACTTCGGTCCCGGTGCCAGCAAGGCTGCCTTCGACGAGGGCCGGACGGAGTCCGAACGGGCGGAGCGTGAGCTCATGAGTCGTGTTGAGAAGCTGCCTGGCGGCAAGCGCAAGGCCAAGAAGGCCAGGAAGCAGATCAGCGTCCTGCGCAACCTCGCCGGCTATCGCGAGTATCCGAAGTTCCTGATGATGCAGCACTACTGGATCATCAAGCAGGCGGTGATGCGGGAGGCGGCGAAGCTCGTGGCAATGGGAGCTCTGCATGAGAAGGAGGACGTGTCCTACCTGACGTTCGAGGAACTCCGCGATGCTGTCGCTAAGGGACGGGTGGACCAGGCCAAGATCGAGAATCGAAAAGCAGAGTTCGAGGTCTACGCGAAGCTCACCCCTCCGAGGGTGATGACCTCCGATGGAGAGATCATCACGGGTTCGTACCATCGCAGCGGCGTCCCGGCTGGGGCGTTGGTTGGCATCGCCGCTTCGGCGGGGACGGTCGAAGGCCGTGCAAGGGTCATCAGGCGCGTCGAGGATGCCAACATCGAGGAGGGTGACATCCTCGTCACCACCTACACAGACCCGAGCTGGACCCCCGTTTTCGTGTCCGTCAAGGCCATCGTCGCCGAAGTCGGCGGCATGGCCACGCACGGCGCGGTAGTCGCCAGGGAATACGGCCTCCCTGCGGTCGTCGCCGTTCAGGACGCCACGACGTTGATCACGGACGGTCAGCGGATCCGAGTGAACGGGACAGAAGGGTACGTGGAAGTCCTGTCGAGCTCCTAGCAATGGCGGGCGGCTCGAAGCTCCGGGAACTCGGTCAGAGACAGAACGTTGCCGTCGGGGTCGGTGAACCAAGCAATCCGATCTCCGCTGGGAGTGACCCACACGCCGTGATCATCCTGCTCCAGACCGTCGTAACGCACGAATACGACCCTTCGAGACTCAAGCAGAGCGATGGTCTCGCGGATGCCAGCAACGCGCCAGCCAAGGACCGTGTACCCGGGCTGGGGTGCTTCGACGCCCAGCATCGTGCCGTTGGCGTCGAACACGCAGGCAAACGGGTTCTCCTCCACCACTCGTAGGCCGAGAGCGGATTCGTAGAAGGTGTGTGTCCCTGGCCAAGTCGGTGGTGGCTGCGAAAGCGATCACATCACTCGTATCAAGCATGGTGGCCCCCAAAGTCGACGACAGCGGACACCCCCAAGTGTCCCAACAAGCAACTCGCTGTCATCGGCAAAGTCGGATGTTCACTCCTCCTCCACGCCCTGCCTACAGAGGAGGACTGGGCTGCCGGTTGAGGAGCCAAGCTCTGCTGCGATCGCAACTGCCTTTCTCGCTAGCTTCGAACGCAGCGGGGGCCGACAATTCGTCACAACGATATATCCGTAGCGCCGAGATGCACTCGGTGTGTGGGTCTGGGAAAGATGGTGTCGTGGACCATGCCGAGTTCACTGGCGAACCTGGCGATCTCTCTCGGTTGTGCACCGTTCGCCGCCGCGACGTTCCTGCCAACCAGTGAGGCGATCCCGCAGATCATCCAGTCATGTCCGGGCAGCCTTGCGCGGTACTCGGCATAGGAAGATCGCGACCTCATCCAGACGGTCAATCAGCCCCCACTAGAACGATCGGCGCTCGCCATGAGCCGGCTGCCAGTGGCGACCGCGGGTCTGCGTGTCGAAGTTGCCTGTATGGTGCACAGAAACCACAAACCGCCCTGACCCAGGAGCATTTCCCCTTGTCAGAGCGGTCCTACGAAGTGGAGCTAACGGGATTCGAATCCGTGGACCACACCTGTTCCGGCTAACGTGGTCACCCCTTGTCAAACCTCTTTTGACAAGGCGTTTCGTTCGCCCGTTAGCCACTTGTCTTAGTGTGCTCGAGTGGGCTGACATGGGCCATATTGGGCTGCTATGTTGCCCGTATGTTGCCCGCCGAGAAGCCCAAGGCTAGGCGCGTGCCCGTCACGGCGCGGCGGAGTTTCGGCCGTGTGCGACGGCGAGACTCCGGTCGCTGGACCGCCGCCTACATCGGTCCAGATGCTCTGTTGGTGCGCGCTGATCGGTCCTTCGACACGAAGGATGACGCTGTGGCTTGGATCGTGGGAGAGCGGCGGTTGATCGAGCTCGACACGTGGACACCGCCCGACGACCGGCGCGCTGCAAGGACCGTGACCGGGTTGACGTTGCAGGAGTATGCCGGCGACTGGCTCGAGGCTCGACGCACCAAGCAGGGGCCGATAAAGCCCCGCACCAAGGCCGATTACCGGAGGCTGCTCGAGCGGCACATCCTGCCCACCTTCGGAACCGCTCGTATGCGGACAGTGACGCCCGACCAGGTCACTCGTTGGTACCTGTCGCTGAACTCCAGCACTCCCACTGAGCGCGCCCACGCCTACCAACTGCTACGAACCATCTTTGCCACGGCCGCAGACCCCAGGGTGCGCATCGTCAGCACGAACCCTTGCCAGATCGCCGGAGCCGGGCAAGTCAGTAGCGCGCACGAGGTGTCAACGCCGGGCCAATGTTGA
>PMLO01000130.1 GCA_003158895.1 Propionibacteriaceae bacterium | reverse complement strand
ACCAACATGATGTTCATCACGCCGATGCCGCCGACCAGCAACGAGATCGCCGCGATGCCGGACAGGAGTGCAGTCAGGATCGTCGTCAGCGAGCCGATCGTCTCCACGAGTGCTTGCTGGCTGGACACCGTGAAGTCTGGTGCCGCAGGGGTGACGTTGTGCATCACGTACATCGTGTTGGTCGCTTCTTGGATTGCCGCGGACAGAGAGTCCTTGTCCTTGGCCTCGAGAAGAATCGTCGAGACGGTGTTCATGTTCGCGGTCGTCGAGAACCGCTGCGCGTACGTGCCGGCGGGGATGACGATCGTCTCGTCGCCGTTGCCCGACAGGGTGGTGCCGACGGAGTCCAGGACGCCGATGACGGTGAACGACTGACCCGAAAGGGTCATTGTCTTGCCGATCACGTACGAACCACTCCCGAACAGCGTGTCCGCGGTGGTCTGCCCGATGACGGCCACGAGGGACCCTGCACTGGACTCGTCGCTGGTGAAGAACCTGCCGGAGGTCATGGTTCGCGCCGTGACGTCCGCCCAGTCCGGTGTCGTGCCGACTACAGAGGTCGAGTCGGAGTTCGTGCCGTTGTACGCGGTCGTGCTCGTCGTCGAGACGGGTGCGACGTGGAGGATGTCGGGGCAGGTGTCCTTGTCCGCGAGCGCGGCCGCGTCGTTGAGGGTCAGCGGCGTCGTGAAGCGGGTCCTGTTGTTGCCCGCGCCCCCCGCGTTGGACACGGTGAGGCTGGAGTTGGCGCCGGAGTTCACGATGATGAGGTTCGAGCCCAGCTTGTTGATCTGGCTGGTGATCTGCTGTTGCGCGCCTTGGCCGAGGCCGACGGTCAGCATCACCGAGGCGATGCCGATGAGGATGCCGAGCATGGTCAGGGCCGAGCGCATCTTGCGAGACATGACGGCTGTGAAGGCCGTGCGTACGGTCTCGAGGAAGGTCATACGTGCAGTCCTTCCGTGAGTAGTCCGTCGTAGATCTGCACCTGGCGCTGGGCCTCGAGCGCGACCGCGTGCTCGTGGGTGATGAGCACGATGGTGCGTCCCTGGTCGTGGAGCTCGTGCAGCAGACGCAGCACCTCGTGGGTCGACACCGAGTCGAGGTTCCCGGTCGGCTCGTCGGCAAGGATGATGTCGGGGTTGGTGACCAGCGCTCGTGCGATGCACGCGCGTTGCTGCTGACCACCTGACAGCTCGCCGGGCTTGTGGTGGGTACGCTCCCCGAGCCCGACCCGCTCCAAGGCTTCGCGGGCCAGGGTGTGGCGCTCCGTGGCGTGGACCCCCGCGTACATGAGCGGCAGCTCGACGTTGCGCTGGGCAGTCATCGAGGCCAGCAGGTTGAACTGCTGGAAGACGAAGCCGATGCGCTTGTTCCGTACGAGGGCGAGGTCCTTCTCGGTCATCGTGGAGACGTCCTCGCCGCCCAGGAAGTAGCGGCCTTCCGTGGGGATGTCGAGGCAGCCGAGGACGTTCATCAACGTCGACTTACCGGACCCGGACGGCCCGGTGATCGCGAGGTACTCACCCTCGGCGACGCTCAGAGTGATGCCACGCAGCGCCTCGAACGTGATGCTGCCCGTCCTGTACGTCTTGTGGACGTCGGCGAGCTCGACGATCGCGGTCATCGGTCAGGTCCCCTGCGAGGTGGGAAGGGCTGTCGGGAATCCGCCCCCTGCCCCGCCTGCTCCGCGTGCTCCACTCGGCCGTGCGCCCGACGGGAACCCGGACCGACCGCCGCCCGGGAACCGGCTGCCGTTCCCCGCGGCCTGCGTCGGCACCACGACCTCGTCTCCTGCNNGCCACCCTTCACGACGGTGACGTAGGTCTGGCCGTTCTGCCGCTGGACCGCTGCCGTCGGCACGGTGAGAACGGTGACCGACTTCGCGACGATCGTGACGTCGGCCGAGCCACCCATGTACAGGCCGGTCGGGCTGCCGGTGAGGGTCACGATGATCGGGTACGAGGTCGTCCCGGCCGAGGTCGTACCGACGATGCCGATGCTGGTCAAGGTGCCCGGCAGGCTCGAGGTCGCACCGGTCGCCGTCACCGTGCACGGGAGCCCCTGCTTGAGGTTGGCCAGGTCAGCCATCCCCACGGTGGCGTTCACCAGCCAGGTGCTCGTGTCGACGATCACGACCTGAGTCGCTGTGGACGTGGCCGAGGAGACGACTGTCGTGGTGCCGGGCCCTGTGGTCGTCGATGTCAGTCCGTTCACGGTGCTGTTGACGGTGAGGTTGACCTGGGCCACCACTCCGGCGAACGGGGCCGTGATCGTGGCTCCCGCGAGGGCGTTCTGCGCTGACGTGAGCTTCGCCTGCGCCGCGGCAACCTGTGCCTTCGCCGCCTCGATCTGGGCGGTGGTCGACGACGAGGAACCCTCGACCGTGGTCAGGCTCGACTGCGCCGAGTCCACGCCCGCTTGTGCCGTGGTCACCGCGGACGCGAGGTTCGTGGTGTCCTCGGTGGCCAGCACCTGCCCCGCCACGACGGTGTGGCCGACCTGTACGTTGACCGCCGCCACCGTTCCGGCAGCGGGGAAGTTCAGGTACGCCTGGTTCTGCGGCGCCACCGTGCCGGTCGCCGCGACGGTCGTCTGCTCCGTCGTCGTCGCTGCCAGCGCCGTCACGGTCGCGGCGGTCGCCACCGCGTTCGCCGGACGGGTCATGGTCCAGATGGCGACGCCCCCGCCAGCCACCACGACGATGGCCACGGCCGCCACGATGGCAATGGTGCGTCTGCGCCACCGACTCATCTGCAGGCCTTCCTTCCACAGTGAACGAGTCTGCTGAATGAAGCTGCCAGGGTCCGCGATCAAGTACTCGCGAGCCCCGCGAAGAGCCATGCTGTGCCAGGTCCCCATGAGCCCGGCATGCCCCTCCTGTGATCTCCCTATGAGTTCGGCGGTCGCGCTCCGGAGTCCGAAGGGGCGTCACCGAGCGCGGAAACCGTCTCGACGTCCGGTGCGAGCAGGATGTCGGCGCCGCACTCGGCCGCCAGCGCCGCGTCCCTGTCCTCATCCCGGGGGCCCGATGTGCGGAAGACCGCGGCCAAGGTCGTGCCCAGCCGACCCGCCCCGATGACCGCCACCCGCTCGAGATCCTGCATGCTCCCCTCATCAGCACGGTGCACCTGCGGTTCATGCCGGGTGGGTCACACTCCGACGTAGTCCAGGCCGATGTCGAGGACCCGGGCGCTATGGGTGAGCCAGCCGACCGAGATCAGGTCGACGCCGGCTTCGGCGATCGGTACGGCCGTGTCCGGCGTGATCCGCCCGGAGGCCTCGGTGAGCATCCGACCGTCTACCAGGGCGACTGCTTGGCGCAGCAGCTCGGGTCCCATGTTGTCCAGCAGCACCGCGTCCACCCGCAGCTCGAGGAGCTCATGGAGCTGCGCGAGGTCGTCGACCTCCACCTCCACCTTGACCATGTGGCCGGCGTTGGCCCGTACCGCTCGGACGGCGTTCGCGATCCCCCCGGCGACGGCGACGTGGTTGTCCTTGATGAGGACGGCGTCGTCGAGNNGTGTCGCACACCGTGGCTTTGGTGTGGGCGATCGCATCGGCGATCGTGGCGGTCCCCGTGGCCACGCCTGAGAGGTGGCCCAGGAAGTTCAGCGCCACCCGCTCTGCCGTCAGCACCCCGCGGGCAGGGCCCTGGATGGTGCCGATGACGCTGCCCGGTTCCACGCGGGAGCCGTCAGGCAGGTGGATCGCGACGGTGATCGCGGGGTCGATGAGCTGCCACGCCAGAACGGCGCAGGCGGTGCCGGCGACCACGCCGGGTTCCCGGGCGACGAGCTGGACTTCTGCGTGGGCGTCGGGCGGGATGATGCTGTCGGTGGTGATGTCGCCGGCCCGGCCCAGGTCCTCGAGGAGCGCGGCCCGGACGACCGGCTCGATGACGAGCGAAGGCAGTGATCTCATCGGACGCTCACCGCCGCCAGGTGGTGCTCGCTGACCAGGGTGTGCTGGGGTTGCGTCGCGGTCTCGGGGAAGTCGGTACGGGTGTGTGCGCCGCGCGACTCTGTACGTTGCAACGCCGACCAGGCCACCAGGAACCCGACCAGGCCGGCGTCGAGGTCCAGGTGGGGGCGCAACAGGTCGAGGCCGGTGTGGAGTCCGGCTTCGTCGCGGAGGACGCCGGCGGAGTGGGTAACCACCTCGCGTATCTGTTGGATCACTGGGTCGGGTCCTCTCGGAGTCGGGGTGTCGGACCAGGTGCGGGCTGCGGGTGGTGCCGACGAGCGCCCCCTGGAGGTCGACTGCTTCAGGTGCTGGGCTATCTGGCGTCCGCACACGACGGCTTCGAGCAGTGAGTTGCTGGCCAGCCGGTTCGCGCCGTGGAGACCGGTCGAGGCGACCTCTCCGGCTGCGTACAGCCCGGGCACGGTGCTCTCGCCATGGGCATCCACCATCACCCCGCCCATGTGGTAATGCGCGGCGGGTCGTACGGGGAGCAGGTCGTGCTCCGGGTCGAGGCCTGCGGCGACCGCGGTCGCGTGGATCGAGGGGAACAGCTCGGCGAACCGCGCGCCCGGTTCGGTGCGGGCGTCCAGGAAGACGCGGTGACCGTCCTGGAGCTGGGCCCACTCGGCGCGGGAGACGACGTCGCGGGCAGAGAGCGGGTTCCGCAGCACCCACTGGCCGTTCTCGTTGACGAGGATCGCGCCTTCGCCCCGCACGGCCTCGCTGACCAGCGGCATCGGGTCGATGTCGATGTCCAGGGCGGTCGGGTGGAACTGCACCATCTCCATGTCACGCAGGACCGCGCCCGCCCGGAACGCGAGCGCCAGGCCTTGCCCCTGGGAGGACAAGGGGTTGGTAGTGAAGGAGAACAGTCCCCCGATCCCACCGGTGGCCAACACCACGGTGTCGGTGCGCAGCTCGACCGGCCCGTCGGGGGTGTCTACCAGGACGCCGGCGACCCGTCCGTCCTCCACCAGGATCCGCCGGGCAGGGGAGTGGTCCCACAGTGACACTGAGGGAAGTGTCCGGGCGGCATCCACGACCGTACGCAGCAGCTCCGCACCGGTGCGATCCCCCTGGGCATGGACGATCCGTCGTCGGCTGTGCGCTCCCTCGAGGCCCAGCCGGTACGTACCGTCCGGATTGCGGTCGAACCCGGCGCCCAACCCGGCGAGCCAGGCGATCGCGTCCGGGCCGGCGCTGGTGATGTCCCGGACCACGTCCGCGTCGCACAGTCCCGCCCCGGCGATCAGCGTGTCGGCGGTGTGCAGCTCGGGGCTGTCGTCGGACCCCACTGCGGCGGCCACTCCGCCCTGGGCCCAGCCGGTGGACGTGCCGGTGCTCACCGCTCCGGCGCTGAGGACCACACACGGCAGGGGCGACAGCTCGATGGCTAGGGTCAGCCCGGCCAGTCCGGCACCGACAATGACGGGGCAGTTGGCCTGGACCACGGTTGCGAGCGTGTCGTGTGTCATCTCGCCGCCGCCCCGACCTGGAGCATGCGGTCCACGGCGAGCCGAGCCCGTACCGCGACCTCGGGATCGACGGTGACCTCGTGGGTCATCGTCTCCAACGCGTGTCTGATCGCAGCCAGACTGTTGCGCTTCATGTGCGGGCACAGGTTGCAGGCCCGTACGAACTCGAGGTCGGGGTTCGCCGCGGCGAGGTTGTCACTCATCGAGCACTCGGTGATCAGGGCCACGCGGGTCGGCCGCCGGGTCTCGACGTACTGCTGCATCTGTGCGGTGGAGCCCGCGAAGTCTGCCTCGTCCACCACCTCGGGCGGGCATTCCGGGTGGGCGAGCACGCTCACGCCCGGATAGTCGAGGCGCACCTGGCGGATGTCGGCGCGGGTGAACCGTTCGTGGACCTCGCACGCCCCCGGGTGAGTGATCACCTCGACACCCGTCTGCCGGGCGACGTTCGCGGCCAGGTACTGGTCGGGGATCATGATCACCCGCGGCACGCCGAGGCTCTCGATGACAGCCACCGCGTTGCCCGAGGTGCAGCAAATGTCGGACTCGGCCTTCACCGCTGCCGACGTGTTGACGTAGGTCACGACAGGCACACCGGGGTGGCGGCGGCGTAGTTCGCGGACGTCCTCCGCGGTGATCGACTCGGCCAGGGAGCAGCCGGAGCGCAGGTCGGGGATGAGGACGGTTTTCGACGGGTTGAGCAGCTTGACGGTCTCGGCCATGAAGTGGACGCCGGCGAGCACGATCACCTCCGCCTCGACCTCGGTGGCCTCACGCGCCAGCGCCAGGGAGTCGCCGACGATGTCGGAGACCCCGTAGTAGATCTCCGGGGACATGTAGTTGTGGCCGAGGATCACGGCGTTGCGTTCCTGTTTCAGCCGCAGGATCGCCTCGACGTCGTCGGCCATCGTGGCCCACTCAATAGCGGGAATGACGTGTGCGACCTTGGGATAGACCTGGTCGGCGGTCGTCAGCGTGATGGACATGCGGTCCTCCAGACGGGTGGCTTCAACGCTCACCACTTATGCTACGTCGGAGCATAAGTGGTGCCGAAATCTGTGGACCAGCATCCGGGACGGCCTACGTCAGCGGCTCCTCGTCGTCGGCAGCTTCGTCCCTGCCGCGTGGCGCTCCTGCAGCACCTCACGTCGGAACCGGTACAGCCGGGCGGGCCGTCCACCGGTCTCGGCATGCACCTGGCCGGTGTCCTCGACGAGCGCTTGCTGTTCGATCAGCCTGCGGAAGTTCTGCGTGTGCACCGCCCGTCCAGCGAGCGCCTCGACGCAGTCCTGGAGCTGGCCCAGGGTGAACTCGGGGGCCATCAGCTCGAAGACCACCGGCCGGTACTGGATCTTCGCCCTCAAACGGGCCAACCCGGTGGCCAGGACCCGCCGGTGGTCGCCGACCATGCGATCGCCTGGGGCGAGCTCGTCGTCGGGACTCCGCCAGTCCGAGGGTGACTCGGGCACCAGGCCCGCCTCGTACAACAGCTCGTAGCGCTGCAGGACCAGGTCCGGCTGCCAGGGATTGCCGTCGAGACCGAAGGTGATGGCGCACCGCTGCCTGCGTCCAGAAGCGAGCGAGGGCTGCTGGTCGGCCCATGCCCGAATCTGTGGGGTTATCTGCGCGGTGAGTACCCGACTGGTCGTACGGGTGTCCTCCCACGGCAGAAGTGAGTACCAGCCGCGCCAGGCGCCGTACCCCATGTCGGCGTTGGGCGTTGTGAGGCCCAGGTAGGAGATCGAAATGGTACGTGTGGGGGAGCCATCGCGATCGAGATCGGCGAACGTGTACAGCTGCTCCAGATATCCCAACCGTCGGCCGGTCTGTTCCTCGACCCAGCGGCGCGTCGCGGCCTGCAACGACCGGTGCCCCGGCAGCAGCGGCCCGGCCGGCAGCCGGGGCGTTGGGTCGCCGAGGGTCAGCACACACGGCTCGTCGCCGACCATCGCGACAACAACGGCCAGCAACTCAGCCGAGATCACCTCAGCGGTCATGATGCTCCTGCAGTCGCGGTGACCTCACGATATCGATTCATCCCCATCCGACGACAACCATCAGCCACACGACGTACGCGGTGAGTACCGGAGGTCCTGGCGACAGAGAAGGCATGCAGGTCCTCGATCTCGTGTACGTGTCCGACCTGCAGAATATGGGTACGCAAGGCTGTCAGGGGGACCCTCCGAGGTGCCGTCCGGCAGGACGACAAGATCATCCGGTGGCCTACGTACGCTGGGTATGTTCTTGGTGGGATCCGGTAGGGGTCGCACGCTTCATCTGGCTCAGCGAAAAGAATGGTGCTGCTCATGACCTCGCCGACGACTGGCCTCACGCTCCGATCTTTCGACGAGGTGGGGATCTTCCGGAGAGCTGGCCATCCGGCTCGGCTGCTCGTGGTGGCGGCGGCTGTCTTCGTGCTGCTGGTCGTGACGGGGATGGTGCTCAGACCTGGACAGGATCTCGGGTTGGCCCGGGCATTCAACGGCCTGCACACCGGCGTGGTCGGAGCGGTTGCTTCGGCCACCTACCACGTCTTCGAGCCAGTGCCCTCGGTCATCTTGACGGTCGTGCTTGCCGCGGTGATCTGGATCGTCAAGGACTTGCGGACCGGAGTTGCGTTCGCTGGAGTCGTCGCCCTCACCTGGATCCCTGCGGAGGTGATCAAGGTGATCGTCCATCGTGGCCGACCCGACGTTGCTGTGATGCCACATCCGTTCCTGCCGGTTCAGACGGACCCGTCCTTTCCCAGCGGCCACACAGCGTTCATCGTGGCCCTTGTCGTGGCGCTCGCGTTCGTGGTGTACGGCACTCGGTGGCACCCCATCGTCGTAGGTGTGGGTACGTTGCTCATCGTGCTGGTGGCAGCGGCCCTGGCGGTCGATGCCGTCCACTTCCCGACCGACATCGCGGCGTCCATCGCCTGGTCGCTTGCGGTTGCGCCGGCAGCCCGGCTCGTCTGGGTGGACTGGGTCATGCCTCGGGTACCTTTCCTTGCTGTCTCAGGCGCGGCGTCCGGCTCGCACGACATAGCGGCCCAGGTCACCACAGGTCCCTAGGAAGATGCTCCTGCGACGACGACGAGCGAACCGGCCGGGGGATAGTCCGCGGTCGACCCTCGGACGCCGCTGCCGACCACGAGCAAGGCGCGGTTGATCTCAACCAAGGCAGGGCGATGTACCAGGCTCCATCGGTGGATTCAGGCGGGGCGTACCCGCACGGCGTCCAGGTCTGCGGGTTCGATGTCGGCGGGTGATGGGGCGCCGACGATGACCAGGGGTAGTCCGGCGCGTACGTGAACGGTCGATCCCGGCTCCAGGTGTTCACGCCGAAGGCGGGAGAGTTGTTCGGGCGAGGTGTCTGCGACGCGTACGACCCGATACTGGCCCGGCTCAGCCTGGGAGAGCTTGATCGCTTCTGTCTGGGGTGTCCAGTCCCCGTTGGGAGCTGGGATGGGGTCGCCGTGGGGGTCGGAACGGGGATAGCCGAGGAGATGGTCGATGCGGTCGAGGAACTCGTCAGAGACTGCGTGCTCGAGGCGTTCGGCTTCGTCGTGTACTTCTTCCCAGCCGTAGTCGAGCGCTTGGGCCAGGTAGGTTTCGAGCAGCCGGTGCCGGCGGACCATGGCGACCGCCAGGCTCTTGCCGAGGCTGGTCAGGGTGACTGGCTTGTACGGCTGGTAGGTGACCAGACCCTGGCCGTCGAGCCGGCGCATGGTCTCGGACACGTTTGCCTGGGTTGTTGCGAACCTCGCCGCCAGACCCTTGGTGGTGATCGGCGGATCACCCCATTCGACCGCTGACCAGATCACCTTCAGATAGTCCTGTGCAATCGGGGTCAGGTCGTCCACGTGACCCATCAGGTGGCCCCGATCGCCGTCAGGACGATCAGCGCAACATTGAGCAGAACGATGAGCCCCACCACGATCCAGGCGATGATCCTCATGAAGCCGGTGTTGACGAATTTGCCCATCAATGCATGCTCGCTGGTGAGCAGGACCAGGGGTATGAGGGCGAACGGGATGCCAAGGCTCAGCAGGACCTGGCTGAGCACGAGCGCCCAGGTGGGATTCACGCCTGTGCCGATCACGACAAGCGCCGGGATCAGGGTGACGGCGCGTCGGGCGAGCATCGGGATGCGGACCTTCAGCAAACCGGCCATGACCGCCGCACCGGCNNTGGCCGATGGCGGCGTTCGCTCCTTGGATGGAATCCGTCCCAGTGACTCCGTCCAGGCTGGATGCCGCGAGTAGCAGCATGCCGATGTTCACCGCGCCGGCAACCAGCATCGAGGACACCACATCCCAGCGGGTCGCACGCAATAGTCGAGGCAGTTCGCTCGAATGCGCACCGTGCCGATCGCGGGCCAGCGCGGAATGGACATAGATGGCGTGCGGCATGACCGTTGCTCCCAGCATGCTCGCCGCCAGCAGCACCGAATTCGTGCCATGGAACCTGGGCACCAGCCCGTTGATGGCCGCCGGCCATGAAACGTGAGTCACGAACAGCCCGGCCATGAAACCCAACGTGAGCACCAACAGAAGCCCCATGATCACGAACTCGAAGGGACGTTGCCCGCGACGGGTCTGGATGCTCAGCAGAAGCATCGAGACCACGCCCACGATCAACCCACCCAGCAGCAGCGGCACCCCAAACAGGATCTGTAGGGCGATCGCTCCACCTAGCACTTCTGCCAGGTCGGTGGCGGCCGCGACCAGCTCCGCCTGTGCCCAGTAGGCCAACCGGGGGCCTCGCCGCATCCGATCGCCCAACAGCTCAGGCAGACTGCGTCCGGTGACCAGCCCCGCCTTCGCCGACAGGTACTGCACGAGGACAGCCATGCCGTTGGCGAGTGCCAGGACCCAGACCAGCAGGTATCCGTACTGTGCGCCCGAGGTCAGGTTCGCCGCCACGTTGCCCGGATCCACATACGCGATCGCCGCCACAAACGCAGGACCCCACAGCCATGACACCCTGCGCGGCGTCTGCCCGACACGCGGCCCCGGTACGTCGGCCGCGGCCTCGGCGGGAGCTGCTAGGCCACTTTCCACAAGAGTTAACCTACCTGAACTTTCCCCAACTCCACCGCCAACTCGCCATCGAAGCCGGCCACCAGCACACTGCTCAACTCGCTGACATCGAGCGGTCTCGGCTCCTTGCGGTCCGAATTTGCCGGCTCTAGGCCGTTCGCTAACCCGCCGAGACCTTGATGTCGCGCAGCTCGATAAGTCCAAAGCACAAGCAAAGCGCAGCGATCTCTTAACTCAGGCGGCCGTAGCCTGCACCTACCTGGTGTCGTGTTGGCTTGAGAGAGGTGTGACGTTGGACGAGTCGTCGATGGGTCCGGAGAACTCCTATCCGTACGGGTCAGAGCCCGTTCCTGCTGGCGGGCCGGGTCGGGCTCGTAGAGGCGTCCGTTGGGGAAGGGTCGTGATCGTCACGATCGCGGTGCTGTTTGCGACGACGGCGGCCGCGGTCGGCTACTTCGGGGTCAAGCTGAACAACTCGGTGTCGAGCATCTCCCGGAACTCGTCGCTCATGCCGACAGGAAGCCGTCCGCCGTCGGCTTCTCCCACAGGCAACCAGACGTACACGGCGATGAACATCCTGCTGATCGGCAGTGACAGTCGGGGCACTGACCAGGGCCGCAGCGACACCTTCATCATTCTTCACGTCTCGGCCGACCGGAAGTCGGTCTACCTGGTCTCGTTCCCGCGCGACATGTGGGTGACGGTCCCCGGCCACGGGAAGGCCAAGATCAACGCGGGCTACTCGTGGGGCGGTTCCGCGCTGGCCGTGTCGACGATCGAGAGCGTCACCGGTGCGCGCATCGACCACGTCGTGGTCACCGACTTCTCCAGCTTCATCCAGCTCGTCGACCAGATCGGACCGGTCACCGTCGACAACCCGGTGGGCTCGGTCGCGGTCGACGACCGTGGCGTGACGTACCAGTTCCCGAAGGGTCCGCTCGTCATCACCGACGGCTACATGGCTCTCGCCTACTCGCGTCAGCGCGAGGAGCTGCCCAACGGCGATCTCGACCGTACGCTGCGTCAGCGTGCGTTCCTCAAGGCGATCGCGCTCAAGATCGGTACGCCCGATGTGCTCGCGAACCCGGTCAAGCTGAACGCGGTCATGGACACCATCGGCAAGTACGTCACGGTCGATCCGGGGATGACAAATGGCGTGATCTATTCGCTGGCTGTGTCTTTGGCCGGGATTACCAACCCGAGCCAGATCCACATGGTGCAAGCACCGATCACCGGCTTCGGGACGAGTGCCGACGGCCAGTCGATCGATGTGGTCGACGTTCCCGGTGTCGCGGCGCTGGGTAAGGCGCTGCAGAACGACACGATGGCTGCGTTCGTGGCTGCCCACCCGACGACCGAGTACGGCTACACACCCTCGGCGGCACCGTTTGCATCCGCCCCGGCGGTCGCACCCAAGGCGACCGCGGCGACGAAGAAGTAGACCTGACCTGGCCGGCCGACGACCGGGACGAAGCCTCAGTCGCGTCAGTCTTGATACTCGAGCCTAATCTGGGTCCGTTCTTATTGAAGGAGTAACTATGACTGCACTGCTCGGTCTTCCGGTCGGGTCGGAATGGCTCATCCTGCTCGTTGTCGCGTTGCTGGTGTTCGGCGGCTCGCGGGTTGCGGGGATGGGTCAGGGCGCTGGTCGCGCCATCCGTGAGTTCAAGGAAGAGATCAAGGCTCCGACGGGCATCGAGGCTGCGAAGCCTGCTGAGGCGGAGGATCTCTCCCAGCCGGTGGATGCCGAGATCGTGGCGGAGTCCCGCAAGGACATCTGAT
>PMLO01000167.1:2809-8176 GCA_003158895.1 Propionibacteriaceae bacterium | reverse complement strand
GCCTGAGGGTGCCGTGTCAGACTCGATCAGCAGGTACGGCGAGGAGTTCGCCCCCGTCGTACGCACAGCCATCAGCTGAAGGCACCCATCCAGGTCGACGGAGGAAGACTCAGATGACGGAAGACAAGCAGCTCCCCACCGTGGTCGTCGTCGGTGGCGGCTACGGGGGCGTGGCCGTTGCCAAGGCCCTGGACGCACGAACGCAGGTCACCCTCGTCGAGCCGCGAGACGCATTCGTCCACAACGTCGCCGCGCTGCGTGCCGCGGTCGACCCCACCGTCGCTCCGCAGATCTTCTTGCCGTACGACCGGCTGCTCGAGAACGGCGAGGTCATCCGTGACCGAGCCGTACGCGTGGACGGCACCCAGGTCGAGCTGGCGTCCGGGAGGGTCCTGCGACCGGACTTCGTCGTCCTCGCGACAGGCTCGACCTATCCGTACCCGGCCAAGAGCGACCGTGACGACAGTGTCGAAGCCATCGCCCGCTATCGGCACACGTACGAGCAGCTCAGCGCCGCTCGACGCGTGATGCTTCTGGGGTCGGGAGCGGTGGGGCTGGAGTTCGCCGGAGAAATCGCCGCCGCCTGGCCCGACAAGACCATCACCCTCGTCGACCAGGCTCCCGAGATCCTTCCCGGACCGTACGGAGCGCAGCTGCGCGACGAGCTCAACCGCCAGCTGGACGAGCTCGGCGTGCAGCGAGTGCTGGGCGCGTCGCTCCTCGAGCCGCCCGCCACGCCGTTGGGAGAGCTGGGCGCGTTCGCCGTGACCACCGCGTCCGGCGCCCGCATCGAGGGCGATATCTGGTTCCGTACATTCGGCGTCCAGCCCACCACCGACTACGTTGCCGGAGATCTGGCCGGCGCCATGGCCACGGGGGCGTACCTGCACGTCACGCCGCGACTCACCGTGGTCGGCCACGATCGGGTGTACGCGATCGGCGACATCGCCGACATCGACATCAACCGAGCCAGCGTGGCGGGCCGCCAAGCCCAGATCGCCGCGGCGAACATCCTCGCCGCCATCGATGGCGGCGACGCGAGCGACTACACCCTGAACCCCGTATCGATCATGCTCCCGCTCGGACCCACGCACGGTACGGGCCAGCTCGCCAACGGTGACCTCGCCACCAGGGAGCAGGTCGCCAACGCCAAGGGCCGGGACCTCATGATCGACCGGTTCCAGCAGCTGCTCAGCTCACGAGAGTGACGTCGCGGTAGCGTCCGAGTGGAGGAGGCGTACATGAGCGGTCGCATCGTGATTCTTGGGGCGACGGGATACACCGGTGACCTGACGGCAAGGGCTCTGGTCGAGCGTGGTGTCGCCCCTGTCCTCGCGGCGCGTTCGCCCGAACGCCTGGACACGCTCGCCAAGGAGTTGGGTGGGCTGGAGACACGTCTCGCCGACGTCACCGATGCGGCGTCCGTGCGTTCCTTGGTGGAGCGCGGCGACGTGCTGATCAGCACGGTGGGACCGTTCGCTCGCTGGGGCGAGGCCGCGGTCGAGGCGGCAATCGCCGCGGGCGCTGTCTATGTCGACACGACCGGCGAGCCCACCTTCATCCGTCGGGTCTTCGAGCAGTACGGACCCGCGGCCGCCCGCGCAGGAGCAGCTCTCCTCACAGCGTTCGGCTATGACTTCGTTCCCGGGAATCTCGCGGCGGAGCGTGTTCTTCGAGCCGCCGGGCCAGGGGCCACCCGTCTTGAGGTGGGGTACTTCAGCGAAGGATCGTCCGGTATCAGCGGGGGGACCAAGGCCAGCACGGCGGGCGCCATCCTCGATCCCTCATTCGCCCTACGGGGCGGGCGTTTGCGCAGCGAGCGCACCGGAGCCCGGGTTCGCCGCTTCACCCTTGACGACGGCACCGTGCTCCAGGGGATCAGCGTCGGGGGCTCCGAGCACTTCGCGGTACCTCGTCTCCACCCGCACCTGCGCGACATCGACGTGCTGCTCGGCCGCCCCGGGTTCGGTGGGAGGGTGACTCCGGCGCTCACCGCCATCGTGTCCGGGGCGAAGAGGATCCCGGGGGTCGGTGCGAAGCTCTACTCGATCCTCGGGTCGGAGGGCTCTACCGGTGGACCTGATGCCGAGGCCCGGTCGCGCTCCGGGTCGATGATCGTCGCGGAGGCGCGCTCTGCCTCCGGCGAGCTGATCCACCGCATCGAGATGCATGGCCCCAACGGGTACGACTTCACGGCTCGCATCCTGGCCTGGGCCTCCGTTGAGGCGGCTCGGGGTGCGATCACCCAGACGGGGGCCCTCGGACCGGTTGCCGCGTTCGGCCTCGAGGCTCTAGGTGCCGCCGCGCGGGATGCTGGTCTCGAGCAGGTGGAACCCGACAGTCCCTCCTGAGCCGCTCGTATCCCGGGACCGTGGCCCCGGTCGTACGTCCCGTGCCAGTCTTGGCCGATGGCGAACACCACGATCCCGTCTCCTCGCGGCGACCTGCCCGCGTACGTGGCGACACCCGCGGGACCGGGGCCCTTCCCAGGCGTCGTCGTGGTCCACGATGCGTTCGGTCTGGGTGACGAGATCCGGGCCCAGGCGGACTGGCTGGCCGATGCCGGCTACCTCGCCATCGCCCCCGATCTGTTCCGTGGCCGCAGCAAGCTCGCGTGCATGGTCTCGATCATGCGGGACGCACGCGACCGCAGTGGGCCGACCTTCGACGACCTCGACGCGGCGCGGCTGTGGCTCACTGAACAGCCTGAGTGCACCGGCACCGTAGGCGTGATCGGGTTCTGCCTGGGCGGCGGCCTCGCGCTGCTGCTCGCCCCCGAGCGCGGCTTCGCCGTCGCCAGCGTGAACTACGGCACCGCCGACAAGGGCGCGTACTCGGCGGGCTTCCTGAAGACCGCGTGCCCCATCGTGGGCAGCTTCGGCGGCAAGGACCAATCGCTGCGTGGCGCCGCGGCACGGCTCGAGAGCGCACTCACCGAGGTCGGAGTGGACCATGACGTGAAGGAGTACGCCTCCGCCGGACACGCGTTCCTCAACGATCGGGTCGGGGCAGGAGAGTCTTCCCCCGCCCTCTTCGCTGTCTTCGGACCGATCATGCACAACGGGTACGAGCCCGACGCGGCCCACGACGCCCGCGCCCGCATCCTGGCCTTCTTCGACAAGCACCTCAGCCCGCCGCTCGCCACGACCGGGGAGTGATCCCGCCGGCCGGCCGGCCAGCCGGTGACACGGGGGCACCACGCCTTGACGGGTGAACCACCAGGTGCCTGCTGACGTTCATCCAGTGGGGCTCACCGGACAAGACGGTGGGCACGCATCGTCGGGTCCACCGACGCCACGGCGAAGGAGCCAGGATGGAACGTCGCACCGTCTTTCAGCTGTTCGGCCTGAGCGCCCTCGCCATCGGGGGAGTGGCAGCATGCAGTACCCCAGCCACCGGGGGCACCGCGTCCACTGCGGCGGGCAGCGCAGCGGCCCTGCGAATCCCCCTGTCGGACATCCCTGTGGGTGGTGGCGTGATCCGGGCAGACGACAAGGTCGTCGTCACCCAGGCGACCGCCGGCACGTACAAGGCATTCTCGGCTGTCTGCCAGCACCAGGGGTGCATCGTGGCCACGATCCAAGGCAAGAACATCGTGTGTCCCTGTCACGGGTCCGCCTACTCGATCGTCGACGGCTCGGTCGTGAACGGCCCGACGACGAAGCCCCTGATCCCCAAGACGGCCACCACCGACGGATCGGATCTGGTCGTCACGTAGCGCGGAGTTACGTCGTGAGGCCCGCGGGAGGGTTCACCACGGGATGGTGGCGTTCTCCCAGCGCGTGAACGTACCGGTCGGACCGTCAGGGCCGAGCAGCGCCACTCGTACGACCTCGCGGGACCCCTCTTCGACGGACTGTGTCCCTTCGTACCCGTTGAGGTTCGTCTTGGTGAACCCCGGGGAGACCAGGTTGACCTTGATGTCGGTCGGCTCCAGCTCCAGCATCATCGCGAGCGTCACGGCGTTGAGCGCGGTCTTGGACGCGGAGTAGCCCGGGCTGAACATCGCGCGGCTGGGGTAGGACGGGTCCGCGTTCATGGTCAGCGAGCCGACGCCGCTCGACACGTTGACGATCCGAGCGTCCGACGACTCACGCAGCAACGGAAGCATCGCCTGGTAGACGGCGAGGACGCCGAACACGTTGGTCTCCCAGATCGCTCGCACCTCATCGAGAGACACGTTGCTCGCGCGCGACGTTGCGGTGTACTCCTGCAGCGAGCGAGCCCCTGCGCTCGTGTTCGAGATCGCCGCGTTGTTGACGAGCAGGTCCAGGCGACCGAACTCCGTGCGGATCCCGTCGGCTGCGGCGGAAATCGACGCCGCATCCGTCACGTCGAGCTGGATGGGGATCGCTCCGGGCCCGATCTGCTGAGCAGCCGCCTCGCCACGCTCGACGTTGCGGGACCCGACCAGCACAGTGACCCCATGCGCGACAAGCTCCTTCGCGACCTCGAACCCGACTCCTTGGTTGGCTCCCGTGACCAGCGCGACACGTACATGATCCATGTGAACTCCCTCGGTGGGTGCCGACCTCTGGTCGAACCTACGTCGGCTTTCCAACGACGCGGGCGGCTCTTCAGCGCCGCAGTGATGCCGCCGTGAGGGCGGGATTCACGTACGCGGTGTCGAAGAAGTTCGGCGTCGTACCGGGTGCCACGATCTCGTCGATCCGGTCGAGGACATCGGGTGACAGCGCGATGTCAGCCGCGGGCAACTGGGTCGTGAGCTGGTCCATGGTGCGCGGGCCGATGATCGCGCTCGTGATGCCCGGGTGGTTCACGACGAACGCGATTGCCAGCTCCACGAGGGACATGCCGTTGTCCTCGGCGAGGGCAGCGAGGGCATCGGCCGCGTCGAGCTTGCCGGCGTTCGCCGGGTTGTCGAGGTCGTACCCGGGTCTTGAACAGCCCGCTCGCTCCGCGCCCGGTGGACGGTGTCGGTGCCTCGACGCCCTTGCGCCACTTGCCGCTCAGCCAGCCGCCGGCCAGTGGCGAGTAGCAGATCACGCTCATGTGGTGACGCAGGGCCGTGGGCAGCACGTCGATCTCAGGCGTACGGACCAGCAGCGAGTAGGAGAGCTGCTCGCTCACCGGTCGTACGAGCAGCCGGTCCCGCGCCGCCCACTGCGCCTCGACGATCTGGCTCGCCTGGAACGCGGAGTGGCCGATGTAGAGCACCTTGCCGGCGCGTACGAGGTCGTCGAGCGCGCCGAGCGTCTCCTCGATGTTCGTGCCGGGGTTGGGGCGGTGCAGCTGGTACAGGTCGATGTGGTCGGTACCCAGCCGCCGCAGCGAGTTCTCGACCTCGGCGACGATCCAGCGGCGGGACGCGCCGTGGTGGTTGCGAACCAGCGCACCGGACCGGGC
>PMLO01000167.1:0-2742 GCA_003158895.1 Propionibacteriaceae bacterium | reverse complement strand
TTGGCGACCAGCGAGGTCAGGACGTGCGCCCACAGCACCGACGACCGTGCGATCGGCATCGAGTGGAATCGCTCGAAGATGCCGCTCTGAAGGTCGAGGAAGAGCCGGTACGCGGTGTAGGCGATGCCGGAGGCGATCGTGATCAGCAGGATGCCCGGCAGCAGATAGGTGACGTACGAGTCCGATCCCGTCGTGATCGCACCGCCCAACACGTAGACGAACAGCAGCATCATCGCGATGGGCGTCACCGCGGTGGTGATGATCGTGTCGAGGCTGCGCGTGACGTGCTTCAGGGATCGCCCCGTGAGAACGGCGGTGTCGCCGAAGAAGTGAGTGACCATCGTTGCTCCCTACTCGTCCGTGTCGGCGCTGTCGGTGTCTGCGTCGCCGGGATTGCCGTTGTCGGCGACGATCGTGAGGAAGACGTCCTCGAGGGTCGGCTGCTTCTCGACGTACTCGACCTTGGCCGGCGGAAGCAGCGCCTTGAGCTCCGCGAGCGTGCCGTTCACGATGATCCGGCCTCCGTGAAGGATCCCGATCTGGTCGGCGAGCTGCTCGGCCTCGTCGAGGTACTGGGTGGTCAACAGGACCGTCGTGCCACCCTGGGCGAGAGCCTTGACGGCGTCCCACACCTCGAGACGGCCTTGCGGGTCGAGCCCTGTCGTGGGTTCGTCGAGGAAGATCACCGGCGGGTTCCCGATGAGGCTCATCGCGATGTCGAGGCGGCGGCGCATGCCACCGGAGTAGGTCGACACGCGCCGCGCGGCGGCGTCGGTGAGTGCGAAGCGGTGGAGGAGGTCGTCCGCGATCGTGCCGGGATCCTTGAGATGCCGCAGCCGGGCGACCAGGACGAGGTTCTCGCGTCCAGTGAGGATCTCGTCGACGGCTGCGAACTGTCCGGTGAGGCTGATCGAGCTCCGTACGTCCGCCGCCTGCGTGTCCGCATCGAAACCGTTGACGCTGGCGGTTCCCGAGTCCGCCCTCAGCAGCGTCGACAGGATCTTCANNTGCAGCACGTCCACCGTCTTGAACGACTTGTGCAGGCCCTCTACGTGAATCGCAGGAGCCTGTACGTGAGTGGCTGTCATCGTCATGTCCGTACTCCCGTCACTGCGCGTCGCCGGTGACGCTGTCGATGGCCCTGGTCAAGCGGGCTCGTTCCTTGTCGATCCAGCGAGTCCCCACGTAGGCCTGGACGAAGGCATCGGCGAACTCGACGGGGTCCTCGCCGACGATCTCGCGCACCGGCGTGCCGTCGACGGCCGCGCGCTCCCAGAGATCGACGAAGTCTCCGAACATCGTGAGGGCTGACTCATCGCTCGGGGTGCCCACGTTGTACATGAAGTACCGGTGCAGTGCCTTCGCGGCGGTGACGTACGGCTCAGGGAGGGCGTCCATGCGCGCCCTGAACTGCCGATACTGCTTCTTCTGCTCGAGCGAGCCGGTGACCAGCTCGATCCACCTTGCGGCCATGTCTACCTGCCTCCTTCGTGGAGCTGTCCGAGCCGTTCCGAGAGGAAGCTCCAGGTCCTCCAGAACTCATCGAGGTACTGCTGACCCGCTGGGTTGAGCGAGTAGACCTTGCGTGGCGGCCCCTTCTCGGAAGGGACCTTCTCCACGTCCACAAGGCCCTTCTGCTCGAACCGCACGAGCACCGCGTAGACGGTGCCCTCGGCGATGTCGGTGAAGCCCTGCTCGCGGAGCCGGGCCGTGATCTCGTACCCGTAGGCGGATCGCGCGGCGAGGATCGCCAGTACGAGACCCTCCAGCGTCCCCTTGAGCATCTCGGTCATCTGCTTGCCCACGGGAGACCTCTCGACTACTCAGCGATACTGACTACCGGTAGATAGTAACACTGAATAGTGGTGGCGCAAGGGCCCTCTACGCGTACAACCCTCTGTGGTGCGGCAACGTGGTCACAGGGGTTGTGCGGGAGCTCGAAGAGTTGTGCGGGTGGCTCGGTACGATCACACTCATGCCACTCACCCGACTCGAACGCACCAGCGCGCTCATCCTCATCGACCTGCAGAAGGGGATCGTCGACTCCGTACGTCCCGCGGTCGAGAGGGTGATCACCAACGCCGCCGCGCTGGCCGATGCGTTCCGGGCTCACGGCCGTACGGTCGTGCTGGTCAACGTGGCCGGCGGCGCCCCGGGACGTACGGATGTACAGGCGGCAGGCGGCAGCCGGCCGACCCCTCCCGAGGGTTTCGCCGATCTTGTTCCTGAGCTCGGCGCCGACCCGCGCGACATCCTTCTCACCAAGCACCGGTGGGGCGCCTTCACAGGCAGTGACCTCGACAAGCAGCTCCGGGTCCTCGGCATCACGCAGGTCGTCATCGGCGGCGTCTCGACGAGCGTCGGCGTGGAGACGACGGCGAGGAGCGCGTACGAGCTCGGCTACAACGTCGTACTCGCCACCGACGCCATGCTCGACCGCGATCCGGTCTGCCACGAGCACAGCATTGCCCGCGTCTTCCCGAAGCTCGGCGAGACCTCCACTACCGAGGCGATCCACGCGGCCCTGGAGCAGAGCGCGCCACACTGAGCGGCGCAGCGCTTCTCGAGCTTCCGCAGTACGCCTCCCTCGCGGTCCGGTGTCTCGGCGGCTCGATCCGGGTTTTCGCTGCACAGTTGCGAGAATCGCCCGGCGGATTCAAGGGGTCAGCGCAACACGAGTTGTGAGTGGAGTGTTTCAGCTGGGGTGGCGTAGTCCAAGACTTTGCGGGGTCGGCGGTTGAG
>PMLO01000151.1 GCA_003158895.1 Propionibacteriaceae bacterium | reverse complement strand
GACCTCTTCGGCGAGCAGGCCGTCTTGTGCGGCGGCGCTACGTCGCTGGTGCAGGCCGGTTTCGAGACGCTCACGGAGGCGGGCTACCAGCCCGAGGTCGCGTACTTCGAGTGCCTCCATGAGCTCAAGCTCATCGTCGACCTCATGTATGAGGGTGGGATCGCGAAGATGCGGTGGAGCATCTCCGACACCGCGGAGTTCGGCGACTACGTATCGGGTCCGCGCATCATCGACGCCAGCGTGAAGGCCCGCATGAAGGACGTCCTGACCGACATCCAGAGCGGTGCCTTCGCCAAGCGGTTCATCGACGACCAGGACGCGGGCGCCCCCGAGTTCAAGGCGTTCCGCGCCGCCGCCGAGGCGCACCCGATCGAGGCCACCGGTCTAGGGCTGCGCAAGCTCATGAGCTGGGTCAAGACGTCCGACGACGACTACACCGAGGGCACTGCCGCTCGTTGAGTCGGTGCACAGGCGCCCGGTCCCGCGTCGGGCCGGGCGCTTCTGTTTTCTGCTCGGAGTAGCGTCAGTGGTACGAGACGTAGTGCGGGTTTCCGCGCGTCGCGATCGGGCACTCGCCCGGTAGGACGACAAAGGGGCCCATTATGGGAATCGGAGTTGGCATCGCCTTGTTGGTGGTGGGCGCGATTCTGAGCTTCGCGGTGCGCGACAACGTGCCAGGGGTGAACCTGAGCATGGTCGGCTACATCTGCATGGGCGCCGGCGTTCTCGCGTTGGTCCTCAGCCTGGTACTGAATGCCCAGGCCACCCGCACCAAGCACACCGCTGTCGTCGAGCACCGGGACGACGTGTCGTAGAGACGGTGCCCCCACCGGATCGAGGNNCGGTGAGTCGGTCACGTACAGTCTCGAGGGGCCACGACACGCCCGGTTGGTGCGGCGTGTGGCGTCACGAAGCGACCTCCCGACGAGGCAGGGCCGTCGCCGGGCGTTGTTGGAAGAGGGGTCAGCCGGAACCGTATTCGCGTTGTGCTCCGAGGCGAAGGTTCACGCCTTCTGGAGCGCGCGCGAGAAGCGTCCTGCGCACATCCATCAGATCCAGCGAGTCGCCAAGGTTGACGACCACGTGCGTGCCGCTCGGCTCGATCCAGGTCACGTACAGCTCGCGAACCCTGCGGTTCGAATACCACCCGATGAACAGGTTGCCGACATCCGACCACGTGGCCGTGCGGGTGATGCCGTGGACATCGATCGCGCTGAGGCCTTCGGCGCTGACGGTGACCTCGGGACGACAACCCAGGGGACGGCGGAGTACCTGGACCAACCTCACGGAGACGATGGCGACCATCACTGCACCGACCGCCACGTACGAGAGCGCGTTCCGGGGCCCAAGGCTCGCCAGCGGGCCGCCGATGAGAAGCGCTACGACGGCAGCGCTGGTCACTCCGTGAAGTCTCTGGGCCTGCGTCTCGGCCCTGCCAACGATGACCACGGGGTCGAGGCGGTCCTTGGCCGGCGGACGGTAGCGGTCGATTTCCGTGCCTTGGTGAGGAACCGGTAACACCTCCCAGGTGGGTTCGTCGTCGATCGGGGGCATGAGGCGAACTGTATTCCCGGTCACCGTCGGCCGCAGTCACCCGTATCCCTCCACCGATAGCCACCGAGGACAGCGTCGGTGGCAAGACGGTGCGGAACAGCCTGCGGAGCAGATCGTCGTGGCATGGACCACGCGGTGGAGTGCGTAGACTGGGGCACACAAATACCCCAGTGGGGTTTTCTTCGTCACGGACGTGGAGGGCCCAGAAGGAGGCGACAGCGTTGGCTGACATTACCGTGAACCAAGCTCACGAGCGCATGGAGAGTGCCCAGATCGTCGATGTTCGTGAGGACTCCGAAGTCGCCCAAGGGCGGATTCCGGGCTCCCTGCACATCCCGTTGGGTCAACTGGGCGTACGCATGGGCGAACTCGACCGGCAACGGCCGGTGATCGCGGTATGCCGGAGCGGCAACCGGAGCGGCTTCGCCACCACGTTGCTGGTGTCAGCGGGCTACACGTGCGACAACATGGCCGGCGGAATGCTGGCGTGGCAGTCGGCCGGGCTGCCGACGGTCTGAACAACATGCAGATCACCGCGCCATTGATCATCACGCTCGTCCTCTCGGTCTTCGTCGGGGTGTCACTCGGGCTGTTGGGTGGCGGCGGGTCGATCCTCACGGTTCCGATCCTCACGTACGTCCTGGGCATGGATCCGAGTCATGCCATCACGTCGTCGCTGTTCGTCGTCGGTGTCACGGCGTTCGTCGGCATGTTCCGTCACGCCCGGGGCGGGCGCATCAGCTGGCGCACGGGTCTGGTGTTCGGCGTGGCTGCGATGACCGGCGCGTTCGTCGGAGGACTCGTCGGGGGCCTCATCCCAGGTGCGGTGCTCATGGTGCTCTTCGCCGTCATGATGATCGTGACCTCGGTGGCGATGATCCGCGGTCGGCGTGAGCAGAACCCCGGCGTCCCGGCCCCAACGCGCCACCCCGCCCGGGTCCTGCTCGACGGCTTCGGCGTCGGCTTCGCCACGAGCTTGGTCGGAGCGGGCGGTGGGTTCCTCGTGGTACCCGCCCTTGCGCTGCTCGGCGGGCTCCCCATGGCACTGGCGATCGGTACGTCCCTGCTCGTCATCGCGATGCAGTCCTCGGCGGGGCTGGTGGGCCACCTCGTCACCGTCTCCCTCGACTGGCCGGTGGTCCTTGCGGTCACCGCGACGGCGATCGTCGGCTCGTTCATCGGCACGGCGTTGGTCGGGCGCATCCCGGAACGGACGCTACGAAAGTCCTTCGGCGTGTTCGTCCTCGTCATGGGCGCTGTGGTCCTCGCCGAGGAGATCCCGCGAATCGTCGGGCACCTGTTCGCGTGAACGGGCCCCGCCGGGCTGTCGAAGCGCGAGGCTCAGCTCTCGGCGTTCACCATGAAGTCGGCGGCGTACGTGAGGTACGAACGGAGCTCGGTGTCCTCGGCCTGCGGGAGCGCGATCTCGTCGCAGGCCGCCAGCATGTGCGTCAGCCAGCGGTCGCGCTGGGTGGGTGTGACGGCGAACTCCGCGTGGCGC
>PMLO01000116.1:1008-5548 GCA_003158895.1 Propionibacteriaceae bacterium | reverse complement strand
GAACCATCACAGATCAGGCAGCAACAGGCCCCGCCGCTGAGCGACGGCTGAGCATTCCCGCGTCGATCAGCATGGTCAACGTCCTGGGTCCGCGTGACGAGTACCTCCGCATCCTGGAACGCGACCTCGACGCCGACATCCACGTCCGCGGCAACGAGGTCACCTTGTCGGGATCCCCGATGGCTGTCGCCCACGCCGNNGAGGTGCTCACCCAGAACATCCTGTCGAGCCGCGGCAAGACCATCCGGCCCAAGACGCTGAACCAGAAGCGGTACGTGGACGCCATCGACGCCCACACCGTCGTCTTCGGGATCGGGCCGGCCGGTACGGGCAAGACGTACCTGGCGATGGCCAAGGCTGTCGCCGCTCTCCAGGACAAGCGCGTCAACCGGATCATCCTCACCCGTCCGGCGATCGAGGCGGGGGAGCGGCTCGGCTTCTTGCCCGGCACGCTCAACGACAAGATCGACCCGTACCTGAGGCCTCTGTACGACGCGCTGCACGACATGGTCGACCCCGACTCCGTACCGCGCCTGCTGACCGCCGGCACGATCGAGGTCGCGCCGCTGGCATACATGCGGGGCCGGAGCCTCAACGACGCGTTCATCATCCTCGACGAGGCGCAGAACACCTCTGCCGAGCAGATGAAGATGTTCCTGACCCGACTGGGCTTCGGCTCGAGGATGGTCGTCACCGGTGACGTGACGCAGGTGGACCTGCCGAACGGGCAGCGGTCGGGACTGCGCGAGGTACAGACTGTGCTCGACGACGTCAAGGACGTCGCGTTCTGCCAGCTGACAAGCCACGATGTCGTACGCCATCAGCTCGTTGGCCGGATCGTCGCGGCGTACGACCGGTACGAGGCGTCNNATCGAGGCCGATGAGCTCGGTCTCGTCGCGCTCACCCGCTTCGCGCTCGACCGGCTGCGGATCCATCCGCAAGCGGAGGTGTCGATCATGCTCGTCGACGAGACGACCATGTCCGACTACCACGTACGGTTCATGGACGAGCCCGGCCCGACCGATGTCCTGAGCTTCCCGATGGACGAGCTGCGCCCACCCAAGGACGACGAGGAGCCACCGCTCGGCCTGCTCGGCGACGTCGTGCTCTGCCCCTCCGTGACGGCCAAGCAGGCCGCGGACAACGGACGGACGACCGACGAAGAGGCCGAGTACCTCCTGGTCCACGGCCTCCTCCACCTCCTCGGCTTCGACCACGCCGAGCCCGAGGAGAAGACCCTGATGTTCGGGCTCAACGACCAGATCATCGCCGCCTGGAACGCGCGCAAGGTCGCCCACGCCTGAGCGCACGGCGACCAGGACCGCTCCCATCGCTAGACTGCACTGGCAAGCAACTGTCGACCTAAGCGAGTGACGCGTCCACGTGACCGAGTGGCTAGTAATCGGCCTCACCATCGCCTTCGTCCTGCTCGCGGCGGTGTTCGCGATGATCGACGCGGCGTACGCCACCATGAGCCGCGCCCGGGCGAAGCACCTGGTCGAGGAAGGCGTCGAGGGGGCAGCGCGCGTCGAGCAGATCCTCGCTGACCCGGCGCCGACGCGCGCGACGGCCGAGTTCCTCGTGCTGACGTTCGAGACCCTCGCCGTCGCCACGATCGCCAGCTGGGCCTTCGCCACCTTCACCTCGGTCACCGCCGCCCTGCTCGTCACGGCGTTGATCTCCGTGGTCCTCCTCTTCATCGTCGCCACCGTCGGCGGCCGCACACTCGGCCGTCAGCACGCGACGAGCGTCACGCTCCGTACGGGCCGTCTGATGAGCCTGCTCACCGCGGTCCTGTTCTTCGCGCCGCAGATCATGATCGTCGTCGGCAACGTCATCACGCCGGGACGCGGCTTCCCCGACGGGCCGTTCGCGTCCGAGGACGAGCTGCGCGAGTACGTCGACCGCGCCGAGGCCTCGAACCAGATCGAGGCGGAGGAACGGCGGATGATCCACTCCGTCTTCGACCTCAGCGACACCATCGTCAAGCAGGTCATGGTGCCCCGCCCTGACGTCATCTTCATCGAGGCCCAGAAGACGCTGCGGCAGGCGACATCCCTCGCGCTCCGATCCGGGTTCAGCCGGATCCCGGTGGTCGGTACGGGCGGGCTCGACGACATCGTCGGCTTCGTCTACCTCAAGGACGTCATGAAGCGCGTGTACGACAACCCGAGCGCCCAGACGTCCGAGGTCGTCACGTCGCTCATGCGCCCCGCGACGTTCTGTCCAGACTCCAAGCCGGTCGACGACCTGCTCCGCGAGATGCAGCTCCACCGCAGCCACATCGTGGTCGTGGTCGACGAGTTCGGCGGTACGGCCGGGCTCGCCACCATCGAGGACATCCTCGAGGAGATCGTCGGCGAGATCGTTGACGAGTACGACGACGAGGTACCGCCGATCACGGAGCTGTCCAAGGGCTACTACCGGGTCGTGTCACGGCTGTCGGTCGACGACCTCGGTGAGCTGTTCGGTCTGGAGCTCGACGACGACGACGTCGACTCGGTCGGCGGCATCATGGCCAAGCAGCTCAACAAGGTCCCGATCCCCGGCTCCGTCGTGCACTGGGAGGGCCTCGAGCTGATCGCCGATCGCCCGACCGGGCGCCGTAACCAGATCGGCACCGTCCTCGTACGGCTCTCCTCCGAGACCGACGACCACGCGGCCGATGCCGCGACCCAACTGGCCCGACAGGCCGCCGAGGAGAGCCCGGCATGACCCACCACTCTGGATTCGCCTGCTTCGTGGGCCGTCCCAACGCCGGCAAGTCGACGCTGACCAATGCGATCGTCGGTGAGAAGATCGCGATCGCCTCGTCCAAGCCGCAGACGACCCGTCACACCGTGCGCGGGATCATCAACCGCGAGGACGCACAGCTCATCCTCGTCGACACCCCCGGACTGCACCGCCCCCGGACGCTGCTGGGGGAGAGGCTCAACACGCTTGTACGGGACACGTGGACCGAGGTCGACGTCGTCGCCGTCTGCCTGCCGGCCAACCAGCACATCGGCCCCGGTGACACGTTCATCGTCAACGCGATCGCCGACCTGCCCCAGCACCCCAAGCTCGTCGCGCTGGCCACGAAGACCGACCTCGTGAGCAAGTCGCGGCTGCGCAACCACCTGCAGGAGATCCACAACCTCGAGGAGTCCTCGGGGATCCGGTGGGAGCACATCATCCCGGTGTCGGCCGTCACGGGCGAGCAGGTGGAGCTGGTCACCGACCTGCTGTGCACGCTGCTGCCGGAGGGCCCAAGCCTGTACCCGGATGACATCGTCACCGACGAGCCCACCGAGATGAGGATCGCCGAGCTGATCCGTGAGTCCGTGCTCGAAGGCGTACGCGACGAGCTGCCCCACTCGATCACCGTGATCATCGACGAGATGCGGCTGCGAGAAGGGCGCCCCGAGGACAAGCCGTTGATGGAGATCTTCGCGTCGATGATCGTCGAGCGTGACTCCCAGAAGGGCATCCTCATCGGCTACCAGGGCGTACGGCTCAAGGAGGTCGGCTCCGCCGCCCGCGCCCAGATCACCGCACTCCTCGGCATGCCCGTCCACCTCGACCTTCACATCAAGGTCCTCAAGGAGTGGCAGCGCGACGCCAAGCACCTGAACCGCCTGGGCTTCTGAAACTTCACCGTCCGCAGCGCAACACCTGGCGGGCATCGAGTGGCCACGACGCGCCCGGTCCCTACGGCGTGTCCCGTCACGAATTGGCCCCTCGAACGCGAGGTCTTCTGAGTTCCGATATTCGACGCAGCCGTCCATCAGAATGGCGGCATGCGGTGGCTGAGCCTGAGGCGGGGTGTCTGGATCGTCGCCATCGTCCTGTTGGCCATTGCCGGCCTTCTCACCCCGCAGTACGTGCACTCCTTCGGCATGGAAGGGCCGGGCTTCTTCGTCTTGGGTCTCGTGCCCTGGGCCGTCCTCGTTGCGATACCGATGCTGCTCCTCGCGGCACTGCTCCGGCGTCGACTCGCGCGGGTGTCGACCGTCCTGGCGCTGGCCGCATCCCCGGTCTTGGCCGCTTCGCTCGTTCTCGATCAGACCGGGCTGAGCTGGATCATGGACCTTCTGCATTGATGCCTTCGGGTGCGGTCGGTTCATCATGTTAAGTGGGTGAGTGATCGCTTACCACGGCGAATTGGCCATGAGAAGCGACGCTTCACCTGCTTAACATGATGAACCGGAGTCCACCTCGCCATTCGCCGAGCCCGCAGCGGTGTCAGGCGATGCGGGCCTCAAGGCCCCTCTTCACGGCTGGCCAATCGTCGATCGTGATGGCGAAGACGACCGTGTCGCGCCACGTGCCGTCTTCGCGGGGGACATCGCGGCGCAGGACGCCCTCGCGTACAGCCCCTAGCTTCGCGATCGCGGCCTGGCTACGGGTGTTGAGCAGGTCGGTCTGGATCTTGACCCGTCCGTAGCCCAGCGTCTCGAACGCATGGGTCAAGAGGAGGAGCTTTGCCTCGGGGTTGACGTACGTCGACCAGACGCGCGGGTCGTACAGGGTCCAGCCCAGATGCGCGGACTCGCGGCT
>PMLO01000116.1:0-973 GCA_003158895.1 Propionibacteriaceae bacterium | reverse complement strand
CCCCGAGCTCGGCCGCATCTGCGTCCGTCAGCGGGCCGAGGATCAGGTGCGGACCGGTGAGGTGGGACGCGACGTCAGGCAGGACTGCGGGCATGCCTGAGACTCTAGCGACGACCCCTGGCACCCAAGATGGTTTAATCCTCAACTACCCGCTATGCTGGAGACCATGGCCACCGCACCCGTCCTGTACCTCTCCCACGGCGCACCGCCTCTGGCGGACGACGCGACGTGGACCACGGAGCTGCGGACCTGGGGCAAGGACCTGCCNNTCGACGACTGCCCACACGCCGCTGATCTACGACTTCTGGGGCTTCGAGGACCGCTACTACCAGGTCACCTACGACGCCCCGCCGGCGCCGGAGCTGGCCCAGAAGGTCGCTCGCGCTGTGGGCGGATCCGTACAGCAGGATCCCGGACGCGGGCTCGACCACGGCGCGTACGTCCCGCTCGTGGAGCTGTTCCCCGAGGCCGACGTTCCCGTGCTGCAGCTGAGCCTGCCGACGCTCGACCCGCGGAAGCTGTACGCGCTGGGGGAGCGGCTCGCGGAACTGCGCGACGAGGGCACGCTCATCGTCACCTCCGGATTCACCACGCACAACCTGCGCTGGTTCCACCCGCAGGACGGCCCGAACGGCACTCCGCCCACGGCGTCGAGCGAGTTCGACCACTGGGCTGCCGAGGCCCTGGCCGCACGCGACATCGAGGGGATCCTCGACTTCGAGCGGACAGCACCCGCCGCGCACGAGGCGCACCCTCGTACAGAGCACTGGGCCCCGCTGTACGTGGCGCTCGGCGCAGCCGCCGGCACGAACCACGAGAGCGAGTCTGTCATCGACGGCTTCTGGTACGGGTTGTCGAAGAGGTCATGGCAGTTCTGAGGTTGCTGGGCTAGAGTGTCGGCCATGTCGCGGGCGACCCTCCTTCTTGGCTGCCGCAGCGAGGCCCAGTAACGCCGGCCTCCTCGCTGCGGAGT
>PMLO01000160.1 GCA_003158895.1 Propionibacteriaceae bacterium | reverse complement strand
CCAATGTGCCTCTGACAAGGCCAAACAACGGTCGGGCTGACAGGATTTGAACCTGCGACCCCCTGACCCCCAGTCAGGTGCGCTACCAAGCTGCGCTACAGCCCGCTGCGCCTCGCAGCGCCGAGGCGTCACTCTACACGGTCAGCGAGAGCGCTTGCTCACTTGGCCTCGCAGGCGATGCCGTTGTGGTTGGGATCCAATGCGCTGCGGTAGCCGGGTTGTCCGCTGGTGATGGGAGCGGCGCCGGACTTCGAGGCCTCGGCACAGTTCTTGTAGTACACGCTGGCCGATGTCTGAAGAGCCGTGGTCCTCTTGGACGTGGTCGTGGACGTGGACGCGGCCGATGTCGCCGCTGGAGCCATCGTCGTGGCGAGCCGACTCGTGGGCGCCACCGCTGCTGTGGTGTCGGTGGTGCCGATAGTGGCGGTGGCAGGCGCGCTCGTGGGCTCCTGGGTCGGCGCCGTGGTCGCGACCGCGGGTCTGGTCGCGGTCTTGTTGGCCACGGACGCTCCCGCTATGGGTGTCGGTGTAGCCGCCTCCACGACAGACGGCTGCAACGCTGATGGTGTCTGCAACGTCTGGTACGGAGCCACCGTCGGCGTGAGCCACGGAGCGGAGCTCGGGGTATACGGCGCCCCGATGACGACGCCCGCAGACATGGTTACGAAAGCGGCCGTGGCGATGCCGGCCTTGGCAGACAACGCCAGGCCACCGAACCACGAGAAGAGATGGCGTCTCGCGGCCAGGATCCCCCCGATCAGGCTCATGCGAGTACGTCCCCCGACCCCGGGGCGCGCACAGTGGGGCCACGTCTTCGCAACGCGACGCCATAGAGCCTGAGCACGGAACATCCCCCCGCGAGCAACACTAAGGGGGACGGCACAGCGGGGAGCGTCCCTTAGAGACTCCTCACCTCACGCAGAGCGCTTTTCCCGCGCGCGAACCTCGACGTGCACCGGCGAGCCGTGGAATCCGAAATCCTCGCGTAGCCGACGCTCGACGAAACGTACGTACTGGGGGTCGAACTGGCCGGTCGTGAACAGCGCGAACGTGGGCGGGCAGGCGTGCGCCTGAGTGCCGAAGAGAATGCGCGGCTGCTTCCCTCCACGAACCGGGTGCGGGTGAGCGGCGGCAACCTTCCCGAGGAAGGCGTTGAGCTTTCCGGTCGAGATCCGGGTCTCCCAGCCGGTAAGAGCCTCCGCGATCGCCGTACCCATCTTCGTCACGTTACGTCCCGTGAGCGCCGAGATGTTGACCGTCGGGGCCCAGATCACATGGCCGAGGTCACGCTCGACCTCACGCTGCAGGTACCGGCGACGCTCCTCGTCGGTGAGGTCCCACTTGTTGTACGCGATGACCATCGCCCGACCCGCCTCCTCGACCATGTCGAGGATCCGCAGGTCCTGTTCAGTAACCGGCTCCGAGGCGTCGATGACGACGATGACGACCTCAGCACGCTCGATGGCCGTCTGCGTCCGCAGGAACGCGTAGTACTCGTGACCGCTGGCCTCCTTGACCCGCCTGCGGATGCCCGCGGTGTCGACGAACTGGTACGTGACTCCGTCGAGCTCGACGAGCTCGTCGACCGGGTCGACGGTCGTCCCGGCGACAGAATCCACGACCGAGCGCTGCTGCCCCGAGAGCTTGTTGAGCAGTGACGACTTACCGGCGTTCGGCTTGCCGACGATCGCGATCCGGCGTGGGCCGCGGGCCGCGGGCTCGTACACGCCCTCGTTCTTCGGCAGCGCCTCCAGGACAGCATCCAGGAGGTCGCCCGAGCCACGGCCGTGCAACGCGGACACGGGGTGCGGCTCCCCCAGCCCGAGGTTCCACATCAACGCGGCCTCGGTCTCGGTGCGGGTGTCGTCGACCTTGTTGGCCGCCAGAACGACGGGCTTCTTGCTGCGACGCAGTACTTGGACAACGGCCTCGTCCTCATCCGTGGTGCCCACGGTCGCGTCGACGACGAACAGGACGGCATCCGCCGCGGCGATCGCCAGCTCAGCCTGTTCGGCGATCTGGGCGACCAAGCCTGTCGCATCGGAGACCCAGCCGCCGGTGTCGACGACGACAAAATCGCGTCCGGACCACTCGGCGTCGTACGACACCCGATCCCTGGTGACACCGGGGATGTCTTGGACGACGGCCTCGCGACGTCCGAGGAAGCGGTTGACAAGCGTGGACTTGCCGACATTCGGTCTGCCGACGACGGCCAGCACGGGCCTGGCGACGGGCTCGGACACGGGTGACTCCTAGATCAGTCGATGCCACAGGGCGCGGCGCGACTGCCCATCGTACCGGTCATGAACTGACGAGCGGTTCCATCTCCGGCTTGGCGCGAAGGATCCAGCGCTTCGGCCCGGTCAGGAGTGCGTACGCGATCAGGGCGAAAGACAGGATCGTGATCCCCATCGCGACGACCAGACCCGGTGTGTACGAGCCGAGGGTGTCCTTCACGATGCCCCACAGCGGCGCTCCAAGGGCGACACCGACGGGCATCGTCGCGATGCCGACGCCGAGCAGCGCGACCAGGTGCTTGTCGCCGAAGGTGTGCCTGTACAGGATCGGCGTGATGACCGGGGTGGCGATCGCGGGGATCGCGAAGACGAGAATCGCCACCGCCTGCGGCACGTACCCCTGCGAGGCCGCGAACAGCCCCAGGGAGACGATGAGGAGCAGCCATGCCAGGGCAGCGGACTTCAGTGGGCCGACCCGGTCGTTGAGCGCACCGAACAGCAGTGTCGCCGCGATGTTGGCGACCGACAGCACCGCTATCAGCGTCCCGGCCGCCTCCAGCGACAGACCGTGCTCCTTCATGAGGGCCGGGAACTGCTGCTGCATCGCCATGAGCATGCTGAACAGGATCAGGCCGATGGTGAGCGCGACGAACTGCGGGCTGGCGAACGCGGCGGAGGCCGTCTCGTGCGAGCGGCCCACGTCGCCATGCGTCACATCGTCGTGCGCCCCGTACGCGCGAAGGTTCACATGTGACGGCCGGCCGCGTACGAGGAACAGTCCGGCCACCAGGCACACCCCGAGGTTGGTCACACCGACGACCCGGAAGCCGAGCTGCCAGCCCCCGGAGATGACCACAGGAGGAAGTACCGTCCCGGCCACGACGCCCCCGAGGCTCGCCGTCGACATGACGATGCCGAGCATCGTGCCGCGGCGCTTGACGAACCACTCGTTGATGAGGACCGCGCCGCCCATCTGGGTGGCGAGCGGCATGAGGCAGCCGGCGGCGAAGGCCGCCACGTACAGAGCGGGCAGTCCGGCGACGTACGAGACGGCGTAGAGCGAGACCCCACTGAGGACCCCGCAGATGAGGATCAGGGCCCGTACGCCGACGCGGCGGATGAGGAAGGGTCCCGCAGTCGACATCACGATGGCACCGGACAGGGCATTGATGGAGGTGAACACCATGACGCTGCCGAGGCTCACCCCCAGCGACACGGCCATCGGCGGCAGCAGCAGACCGCCGCCAAGGAACATGAGGACGTTCAGCGCCATGATCAGGCCGGAGCCGATCACGACGAGCCAGTGGCGCAGCGTCACGTCAGTCCCGCGTCGTGCGCAAGACCGACGATCGTCTCCACAACCTCGTCGACCGTCAGCTCTGTGGAGTCGACCACGGTCACGCCGGGAGCGGCATCGGTGAAGTTGACGAGAGTGGAGTCGTCCTTGTCGCGCCGCAGCACCTGATCGTGCAGCGCAGCCTCGTCCAGAACACCAGCCAGCTCAGCGCCACGACGGGCCATGCGACGTACGGGATCGGCGACCAGCAGCACGCGTACCGCCGCCTCCGGGCAGACGACGGTGGTGATGTCGCGTCCCTCGACCACGTACCGGCCGGCGGCGATGATCGCGCGCTGGCGCTGTACGAGCTCGGCGCGGGAAGCGGCGTTCGTCGAGACCGCGCTGACCCATGCCGACACGCTCGGTTCACGGATGGTGAGCGTGGCGTCGACCCCGTCGACGAGCAGCCGCTGGTCGTCGGGCACCGTCGAGATGTCGAGGGAGACCGTACGTGTCATCTCCGCGATGCGCTCCACGTCCTCGTGGTCGACGCCGTCCCGCAGGCACGCCACGGCGACCCCCCGGTACATGGCGCCCGTGTCGAGGTAGCCGTAGCCCAGGCGGCGGGCCACCCCTCGTGCGGTCGTCGACTTCCCGGACCCTGACGGCCCGTCAATGGCCACGATCGCACTCATAGGCGACATCTTCCCAGACCTCTGCCCCACCGACCGCACGGCCCGGCCGCTACGGCCGAACCGTCCAACCGCATCCGATCATCGTGGTCGTCAGGCTCTCGACGCGGTCAGGCGTCACGGCCACGGACAGGTAGCCGACCTCACGTGCCTCGTCGTGCTCGATCGCGAGATCCTCGACGTTGACGCCGGCGTCGCCGATGTCCGCGAACAGCCGTGCCAGGGCGCCGGGAGCGTCCGGAATCTCGACGACGACGTGCGCGAAGTCCGTGGCGCGGTGACCGTGCTTGCCCGGCAGCGCCCTCGTGCCACGCCTGCCGCGAGCGATGAACTCCCGAACCGCCTCAGGGTCGTCGAGGACGGCGACGAGTCCGGCGAGCGCCTCCTGTACAGCCAGCAGCTCCGTCCGTACCGCCTCCGCGTTGGCGGCGACTATCTGCTGCCACAGGTCAGGATCGGAGCCCGCGATGCGGGTCACGTCGCGGATGCCCTGGCCGGCGAGCCGCAGGTGCTCCTCCGGCACGTCGACCAGGCGGCCGGCGGTCAGCGAGCTCATGAGCTGCGGCAGGTGCGAGACCTGCGCCACAGCCTCGTCGTGCTCACGGGCATCGAGCACGATGACGCGTCCTCCGCAGTCGCGGGCCAGCTGTTCGACGCGGGCCACCGCATCGGGCGCGGACGTCAGGTGAGGGGTGACGACCCAGGTCCGGTCGACGAAGAGGTCGGCCGTCGACGTGAGCGGCCCGGCGTGCTGCGAACCGGCCATCGGGTGCGACCCGACGTAACGGGACAGGTCGGCACCGCTCGCCGCGAGATCGGCGAGCACGGCGCCTTTCACGGAGCCGACATCGGTGACGACGGCCGACGGGTACCTCTCGAGAGCCCCCAGGATGGCCGCCGCGATGGCTGCTGGCGGTACGGCGACGACGACAAGGTCGACCTCGTCAGCCGCGGCCTTGTCCGTGGTGCCGGCACCCAGTCCCGCAGCGACCCGCGCGTGTGAGGAGACACGGTCGCGCAGATGGACGCGATGCCCAGTGCCGACCAGCGCCATCCCGATGGAGGCACCCACGAGTCCCGCGCCGATGACGACGACGCACTCGCCGGTTCCCGTACTCATCTTCGACCTCCGTAGACCGCGCGTCAGCCTATCGGCGTCGACCGCGAAGTATCGTCAGTGGCATGCGTACGCCCGCCAGGATCGCCGGAGACCTCGTTCTCGTCCTCGTGTTCGCTGTCATCGGGCGGGCCAGCCATGGCGAAGTGCTCAGCCTCGGAGGCGTCCTGCAGACCGCCTGGCCATTCCTCCTCGCCTGCCTCATCGGGTCGGTGCTCGCGTGCGTCGTGCTGCGTCTCGGATGGCTTCGAGAGGGGCTCCTGGTGTGGGCGATCACCGTCGTGGTGGGAATGCTGCTCCGCGGCGTCACGGGCGGTGGCCTCGCGATGGGGTTCCTGATCGTGGCCACGATCGTCCTCGCGGTGTTCCTCATCGGATGGCGCATGATCGCCTGGCGCGTCACCGTGGCTCGACCCGACTCGGACCCGAGCGACCCGCTGGAGACCTCGTAGCCCCGTTCGAGCGCGAGAAACTCGCCGGATGCCCCTCAGCATGCTCAAGCCTGTTCGGGGCGGTGATGACTTTTCGCCTGCCGGCTCGGCTCACGAGCCGCTTGCGGGGGCTGCGTCCTCCTCGTCATCGGGTAGCTCTTGGTGCTGCTCGATGACGTCCGCCTCGTTGGCGTCGGCAGGGATGGCCTGAAGATCATCCTCGACAGCGTCGTCCCCGTCGATGAAGGCGAGACGTTCGTCGTCAGGAACAGGAGTGGTGGTCATGTGACACCTCCTCGATGGGTGGTCGTCCACCGTCAGGTGTACCCCGTCAGGGCGGATACCACCACCCCCACGACGATCAGCGGCGAGGATCGTCCGGCGGCAGCGGCGGGATCGTCGCCGCCGAGGGGGCGGCGCTCGGCCAGACGATGACGACGCGGCACTGCGCGTGGTCGACGACGAACCTCGTGTGCTTGACGAGGCTCGTCGGACCGCGGCGACTCAGGTCGCCCTCGCGCCCCAGCACGAGGTAGTCGGCGTTCTCGGACGCCGCCGTCACGACACGCTCGACCGGGCCGCTCCCCTGCTGGGTCGAGATGACCGCGTCGCCTGCGAGGTCGTGCAGCAGGGCCTCGGCGTCGGCCAGAAGCTCCGCACCGTCGGTCGTCGCCACCGGTCGCGGCCGTCGCCCGCGTCCCCAGAGTCCGGCCTGGGCCTCGCGCAGGAGGTCCTCCGAGTCGTCGGGAACGTAGAGGAGGAGAACCTGGGCGCCGGTCCCGGCGGGTACGAGGTCGGCCGCGGCACTGACGCACGCCTCCCACGTGCCAGGCTCGACCCACACCAGGATCCGTCTCTTCGACTCGCCCATCACGTACCTCCCAGTAGATTGCCCACGACCCACAGTGCCGCCACCCCGGCCGCGAGCGATGCCGGAGTGGTGAGAAGCCCGAGAATGGTGAACTCGCCGATCGCCACCTCGTGGTCGTGATCGCACGCGATCCGTCGCCAGAGCAACGTCGCGAGCGATCCCACGTACGTGAGGTTCGGTCCGACGTTCACGCCGATCAGCACGGCCAGGATCGCCAGCGGCCCCACGGCTGCCGCGAGCGGGAGCAGCAGCAGCACGGCCGGCAGGTTGTTGACGAGGTTGGCGAGCACAGCTGCGAGCGCGGCCCACAGCAGCAGGGAGACGAGTCCGTTCCCCGTCGGTGCGAGATGGCTCAGGAACGTTCCGAGCCCGCCCTGCACGACGGCCATGACGACGACCCCGAGGCCGAGGACGAACGCGATGAACGGGATGTTGAGGCTGCCGCCGAGGGAGCGCACGGTGACCTCTTTGCGCACCACGGCGCGTACGGCCAGAACCAGCGCCGCCGCCCCCGCGACCCACGCCGCCTCGACACCGAGCGATGAGGCCACGACGAAGCCGACGAGCATCACGCCCACCACGACGGCGGGGAAGATCGGCAGACGGGTCGAGGTGGTCCTGACCGGCCGGCCACGCAGCGTGAGCTCGGAGCCGAACCGCCAGCGCATCACGAAGTACTCGATCCCGATGACGACCAGCCACGGTACGACCATGAGCAGGGCGAACCGCCCGAACGACAGCCCGGACGCGTGCAGCGCGAGCAGGTTCGTGAGGTTGGAGACCGGCAGCAGCAGGGAGGCGCTGTTCGCGAGGTGCGCCGACGCGTACATGTGGGGCTTCGCAGGGACTCGTACAGCACGTGCGGTCGCCAGCACGACGGGTGTCAGCAGGACGACCGTCGCATCCAATGACAGCACCGCCGTCACGACCGAGGCGGCGATGAAGACGAGCAGCAGCAGCCGCTTTCCGCTGCCACCGCTCCCCCGGCCCATCTGCTCGCCGGCCCAGCGGAACACTCCGGCTGCCTCGCACAGATCGCCCACGACGAGGATCGCCGCGAGGAACAGCACGACCGGGAGGAGCTGCCTGATCTCTGAGAGCGCTTCATGACCGTTCAGAGCGCCCACGACCACCACGATGATCGCTGCGGGTACGGCGGCGATCGCCTCCGGTAGGCCCCGTGGCCTGATCACAGCGAAGGCCAGGACGAGGATCAGCAGCGACCCCGAGACCACCAGCACGTGGTCAGTCTATGGAGATGCCCGCAGGCCGGGGGCCTTGATAGTCCGGACCGTACGCGCCAGGAGAAGGACGCCGCTTCTTGAGAGGCGCGGTCACGCCCGGGGCCAGACGCCGTGTGTGGATGAGGAATCCCGTGTGACCGGTACCGCCATGAGCCGGCCGGATCGCGAGGCCTTCGGCATGCCACTCCCGTACGGACACCTCCACGCCCCGCGGCTCCAGCCAGCCGCCGTGGACGCGCAGCGTGTCCATCGTGCGCCCGAGCTGGGTGGTGGTGGCGACGTAGCAGCACAGCACGCCGCCCGGTTCCAGCACCTCCCCCACGGCATCGATGCACTCCCACGGGGCGAGCATGTCGAGGATGGCGCGGTCGACGGGCTCGGGACCGATGCTCTCGACGAGGTCGCCCACCCGTACGTCCCATGCCGGATGCGGCCGCCCGAAGAACGTCTCCACGTTGCTCATCGCGATCTTCGCGAAGTCGGCGCGGCGCTCGTACGAGTAGAGCCTGCCGCCCGTACCGATCGCGCGCAGGATCGACAACGAAAGCGCCCCGGATCCGACACCCGCCTCGAGCACGCGGGCACCAGGGAAGATGTCGGTGTACATGAGGATCTGGGCCGCGTCCTTGGGGTAGATCACCTGCGCACCGCGCGGCATCGAGATCGTGTACTCCTCGAGCAGGGGACGCAGCGCGAGGTACGTGATCCCCTTCGCCGAGGTGATGACCACGCCGTCAGGGCCGCCGATGAGCTCGTCGTGGTCGATGCCGCCCTTGGTGGTGTGGAACGTCGCCCCCGAGGTGAGCTTGACGGAATGTCGCCGACCCTTCGGGTCGAACAGCGACACGCGCTCCCCCTCGACCAGCGGGCCGCTTCTGATGCCTGACCAGTCCTCCGCTGATGCCCCGTCCACGCCGTCCTCGCTCACGAGAGCCCCATCGCCCAGAGGGCCAGCTGGTAGCCGGGTGCGTACAGCGGCTCATGCGTCTTCACGCCCGAGGCCAGGAACATGTCGTCATCCTCCTGAGAGATGGGCAGGACGATCGCGTCCACAGCCGCCTGTGACTGGAGCTCGGACAGCGCCGAGTC
>PMLO01000102.1 GCA_003158895.1 Propionibacteriaceae bacterium | reverse complement strand
GCTGCCGAGGTCCTGGATCTGGCGGGGCGGCCGAACCACCCAGCAGTGGTCGCGGAAGTACCGCTTCAGCTCGCCGGTGATCGTCGGGACCGCGTACGAGGCGAGTGACCGGCCTTCCGACGGACGGAAGCGCTGGATCGCGACCCACAGGGCGGTACGTGCGACCTGTACGAGATCGTCGAAGTCGACGCCGCGGCCGAGGTATCTGGTGGCCAACGCATCGCACAGGGGGAGGTTGAGCTCGACCACCTCGGTGGTGATCCGCTGACGCTCCTCCGGCGTCTGTGCCGACGAGAGGGTGACGAACAGTTCGCGGGTCTTGGCCTCGCGGCGTGCCACGGTGGAAGCTTGCGCTGCTCCACATGCCATGGTGCTCTCCTTGGGGGAGATCCGTCCGAGTCGGCACGTGGTTTGACCGCTCTGACCCTTCGAGCGTGCCAGATGTCCAAGCCCTGTTCAAGGCCTTGCCGACGGTTTGTCCGTCGGACTTCTCCCTCGGTGCCCGGCCGTTTGGGCCCACAAGTCGCTGGGTACAGAGGGTGAAACAACCTCCTGAGAGGAACAGCCATGAGCATGGATGACAAGGCTCGCCACAAGGGCGAGGAAGTCAAGGGCAGCGTCAAGGAAGGCTGGGGGAAGCTGACCGACAACAAGAACCTGGAAGCCGAGGGCAAGGCCGAGAAGTGGGCAGGCAAGGCCAAGGGCGCCGTTGATGAGGCGGTTGACGACCTGACCGACGGCAAGACCCGTCGCTGAACCCTCTCGACTGAACCTGGAAGGAGAAGGCAATGGCAATTCTGCTGTGGATCCTCGCCGCGATCCTGGTGATCTCGGGCATCTTCGCGATCGTACGGTCGCAGATCCTGTGGGGCATCGTCCTCATCGTGGTCGGCCTGCTCGTCGGCCCGGGAGGCGTGAGCATCTTCCACTGATCGCAGAACACGGAGGAACTGCCGGTCCCGTTACGGGGCCGGCAGTTTCGCGTCGATAGGGTCTCGAGCTGGAGGTAGGGACTCGATGGAGAGCATCACCAAGTACCGGCAGTCGCCGCAGACGCTGCGACGGATGATCGAGCGTGCGTACGGATCGGAGCTGGTCCCGACCAGTGACGACTTCGCCACCGAGCTGGGACACGGCTGGTTCAACGTCGCGTACCTGCTGCGCCTTGCCGACGGCCGCCAGGTGGTCATGAAGATCGCGCCGCCGCCGGCCGTCGAGGTGATGACGTACGAGAAGGACATGCTCGTCGGAGAGGTGGCGGCCATCCGACTCCTGGAGCAGGCCACCTCCGTACCGGTCCCTGACGTCGACCACTACGACCCGTCGTGCGAGCTCATCGCGGCGCCGTGGTTCGTCATGACGTACATCCCGGGCGAGAACTTCGGCGAGGTGAGCGAGGCGTGGCCCCACGATCGTCAGCAGGCCGTGTGGCGCCAGATCGGCGCGGCGAACGCCGAGCTCAACACGATCCTCGGCGACGGCTTCGGACGGTTCGGCACGCCCGGCGTCGCGACGTGGCGCGAAGCGTTCACGGGCATCCTCGAGGATGTCCTGCGCGATGGGGAGCGTCGCGACGTCGACCTGGGCTGGTCGTACGAGGAGGTGCGCCAAGCCATCGCGGACAACGAGGCGTGCCTCGACGCGGTCACGGTCCCCCAGTTCTGCGAGTGGGACCTCTGGGCCTCCAACGTCATGGTCGCCGACGACACGATCACCGGCATCATCGACCACGAACGTGCGTTCTGGGGCGACCCGATCATAGAGGCCGGCTTCCTCGCCGCCAGCGGCACCGGTTCCTCGGAAGACCCGAGCGGGTTCCTCGCCGGGTACGGCCGCGGCCCGCTCACGCCGGACGAGCTCGACCGGCGCCGCCTGTACAACCTGCACCTGTTCCTCATCATGACCATCGAGACCGTCTACCGGGGCCACACGACCACCGATCAGCTCGACATCGCGCGGCCCGCTCTCGATGTGGCCATGGCAGACCTGGGCCACGTACGGACGTGACGGATCGCGCCGACGCCACCCGATCGCCCCGCTCGGCCCCTCGGATCGCGTGGGCTGCATGAGCCGCCCCGACGCCGCTGCCGCGCTGGGCACCGCGCCCGTGGGACGGCTGCTGTGGCGCAACTCCGTACAGACCACTCTGTCCGTGGCCACGTACGGGGTGTACGCGCTCACGAACGCGTTCTTCGTGTCCCGCTGGGTCGGTCCGGTCGCGCTCGCCTCGGTGAACGTAGCGGCACCGCTGCTCATGCTGATCGGCGCCGTGGCGACGACCGTCGGGGCCGGCGGCGCCTCGGTGCTGTCGCGGGCGCTCGGCGCCGGTGACCTGGCGCGCGCCGCGCGGGCCACGGGGACCAGCCTCGCCTCGTACTGGATCCTGTCAGCGCTGCTCGGAGTTCTGGGGATCGTCTTCCTCGACCCGCTTGTACGGTTGCTCGGCGCCACGGGCGAGGTCGCGCAGGACGCGAAGGCGTACGCGCTGATCCTGCTCGTCGGCAGCATCACCGCCACCGGGTTCTCCAGCCTGGTGCGCGCCGAGGGACGGATGGGGTACTCGACGCTGGAGTGGATCATCCCGGTCGTCACCCAGATCGTGCTCGACCCGGTCTTCATCATCGGGTTCCACCTCGGCGTGCGCGGCGCGGCCTTGGGAACGGTCGGCGGTCAGCTCGTGAGTGCCGCCATGGGCTTCTGGTTCTTCCTGCTGCAGCGGCGCCGTCTGTACCGGGTCCGTCCGCGCGATCTCATCCCCGACCTCGGCCTGTTGAGGGAGATCGCGGCGGTCGGCGCTCCGACGTTCGTGGCGGGACTAGGGGTGACGGTCCTGTCGGTGGTGACCAACAACCTGCTCGCCGTCACAGGTGGCGCGCTCGCCCTCAGCGCATACGCCATCGCGGCCCGGATCGGGACGTTCGTCGCGATGCCCCAGCTGGGCATCACCCAGGCGATGCAGCCGATCGTGGGCTATAACCACGGCGCCGGTCGTGGCGACAGGGCCCACCATGCAGCGAGCCTGTCGATGACGGTGAGCCTGCTGTACGGGGTGGGGGCCGCACTGGTCGTCGCCCTGGCGGCGCGACTGATCGCCGGGGTGTTCACCTCGGATCCGATGACGGCCGACGCTGCCGCGACGGCTCTGCGGACGATCGCCCTGGCATACCCGTTCGGCGGGCTCGTCGGGCTGACCGCTGCGTGGTACCAGTCGCGTGGCTACGCCCGTCCCTCCTTCATCCTGTCGGTCGGAACGATCCTGCTCGTGAAGCTCCCGGCACTACTCGTGCTCGCCAGGTTCGGCACCCAGGGCATCTGGTGGGCGTTCCCGATCGGCGAGGCCGTCTCAGCTCTGGGCGCCTGGTGGCTGTGGCGCCGCCCGTTGGGATCAGCTGGTTAGCAAGGGCTCGTCGATGTGGCTGTCGTGACCGGCACCGTGGACGTGGGGCAGACCGCCGGCGAGCGAGTGCGAAGTGGTCGCGTCCCGGGCCCCCGCCGAGAGAGTAGAGGAGAGACCTCTCATGATTGGCCTCGGCGCGGCAAGGGGTAATACTGTCTGCCTCGACGCGGTAACAGCCAGTTGCCCAGTCATTCCCTGGCGCTCCGAATGACCCCACTACGGAAAGCGCACCGATGTACGACTACACGCTCGCCGCCGACGCCAAGACTGTTCTTCTCATCGGCGAGACTGGACATGAGGGTCAGTTGACCGCGCACCTCGCGCGGCTCACCGGAGCCCACATCGCGAACGCCACCGACCTCACGTCGGCGCTGCGTGCCATCGAGGCCCACTATCCTGACGCCGTCGTGTCCGGGTTACCGCTGACCGGCGACGAGGGACTGCCTCTGCTCTTCTACGTCTCCCTGCATCACCCTGGTCTTCCTGTGGTCGTCCTCGTCGACGACGCGGAAGACGAGGCAACCCAGCAAGCCCAGTGGTACGGCGCACAGGCGACCCTTCCCTGGTCCGATGACTCAGGTGCCGTCGCGGCTGCGGTAGCCAACGTTCTCGGCATGTCGGCCCCCGTCGACATCTGGGACCGCGTGGCCGAAGTAGCAGCCCGGCGGCACCTGTCCCTCGTCGCGCCACCACGTCAGGTCAGCTGGTTCGACGCGGAGGATCGTCTCGGCGGACTGTTCCGGGGGCTCGGCGAGGTTCGCGGCCTTCGCGGCACGGTCGCCCTGGACGGGTGCGGGTCGACCCTGGGCGCGATCGATGCGACCGGGTCGCTCGACGTTCCCGGGATCGTCGACACCCTTCACGGACTGATCCAGGCGAGTCACGCGGCGTGCACCGGTGCGGGCCTGGACGAGTTCGAGACCGCGGTGATCCGCACCGGCCAGGAGACGATCGTCATGTCCTGCTGCGCCGACGCGAACACCCACGTTCACATGGTCACCCTGGTCGCCCCCGACGGGAACCGTGCGTTGGTCGAGCTGGCGCACAAGCGCTTGCAGCGGGAGTTCCACGGCGTCCAGGCTGCGGTCGCCTATCCCGCCAGCCTCCGCAGTGCGTCGGAGATCTCCGCCTGAACGGATGGCGGCTCGGCATCGAGCGGCATGTTGTCCACGTCGGCGACGCCGTCGACTGAGCCTGGCGCTTCGGGCTCTAGTGCGCTGAAGAGCGGCTCGAGGTCAGTCGTGGCGGTCCCGGTTTCGGCGATGGGTTCGAACGTCAGCCGCTCAGGCAGGAGTTTCGCCTTGTCAGAGTTGCGTACGAGCGCTCGGACGTGGTGCCGGCCAGCGCACCGGTGGGCGGGGTCTCGGATTCCAGGTCAGCGAAACCAGTGCGCGGTACGGGAGGCTGCGAGACCCATACCCGTCAGCGCAGCTGCGCGTCCGAGAGGATTCGGGCCGCGACGGATCCGGTCGGGATGACGAAGGTGATGGCTGCCTGACCCGCGGTCAACGTCGCGACAGTCGCCTCAGGGTAGAGCGCGTGGACCGCTACGGCGATTCCCTCCAGGGAGCTGAAGGGCACCACGAGGCGCGAGGTGGAGTAGACGGGAGTCCTGCCGCGCACGAGTCCTTGGTCCCGGCTGAGGACCTCCAGTGCGCGGCCATCGCTCGCCAGCACGCCGCTGTGCAACGTCATCGGCCACACGCTGTGCATCGACCGCTGCAGGACCCCGCGCACACCACGTGTGCTCGGGGCGAGAGTCGATCGTCCATGGCAGGCCCACGCGACAACGTCCGGGCTGGAACGCAAGAGTCGGGCGAACTCGCTGACGAACACCTGGTCGGTCGCGCCTCGCTCGAGGCGGATCGTTCCACCTCCCGTTGCCTCTGCGGCAGCGATCAGCGCCCGACCGACAGCACTCACCGGATCGACCGTCGTGGCGGCGCGAAGCTGGTCCACCAGCCGGGTGACATTCTCTCGCGCTGCGCCGTTGAACCGGACCGAGACCGCCGACCCTGCCGAGGTGTGGATCGTCAGCCGGCCATCGAGGAGGTTCACCACCTCGCGGGTCCCAACCACCCGCTCGTACGGCACGGTCATCACGTCGTACCCCCGTGGGCCGGTCACCGTCGCCCAGCCCTGCAGCCCGGCCCCGAACCGCTTGAGGACGGTCAGTCCTGTCGCGTCGAGGACCAGCAGATAGTCGTACAGGTCCATGCCGGGAGTGGCGTCCCGGCGCGCGATCTCGCGGGGGACCTTCAGCACCATGCGTGCCGCGTCGAAGTCGATGGCGTGGTCACGGAACAGCCTCGGGACATCCTCGAGGTCGAGCACCTCGTCGATCCATGGGCCGAACCGGTCGTACTCGCTGACTCTCGTGGTGCTCACGTCACTCCCTGTCCTGAGGACTCTGAGGCTATGCGGCCCAGAGCCGGCACGGACCAGCACCCCCATGACTGCGGCTGCCCGACCGTGAACAGCACGCGGGTGACGTCATCGGCGTCGATTCGACGTCAGCGGTTCACCGGCGATGCATCCGCCATTCACCGCCTCGAATCCGCCACGAGCAGGCTGATCCCGAATCGGACCATAGAAGGGATTACCCGTGCGCAAGCAGTTCACGCTCGTGGCCGGCATGGCAGCAGTGTTGATGCTCCTTCCGGCTTGCTCATCGACGTCAGGCACACCGGCAGCAACCTCAGGAGGCCCAGCTGCAGCGGTCAAGGCGACGACCGCGACATCGCTCGCCGACCTGGGAGGGATGGATGCCCTTGTCAAAGCCGCCAAGGCCGAGGGCACGATCAACGTCGTCGCCCTCCCCGACGACTGGGCCAACTATGGAGCGATCAAGAAGGCCTTCGCCGCCAAGTACGGCATCACCGTGAACTCGATCCTGCCCGACGCGTCGTCGAAGGAAGAGATCGACGCCGCCGACAAGAACAAGGGCACGACCAATGCGCCCGACGTGTTCGACGTGGGTGCGAACGTGGCGCTGAGCTCCACAGACCGCTTCGCTCCGTACAAGGTCGCCGCCTGGGACAAGATCGCGGCGGGCAACAAGGAGTCGACCGGTCTGTGGGTCAACGACTACACGGGCGTCATGACCGTGGGCTACAACGCCACGAAGTTCGGAGAGATCACATCTCTCGACCAGCTCACCGACCCGAAGTTCAAGGGCCAGGTCGCGTTCAACGGCAAGCCCGCTGAGGCAGGGGCCGCCTTCAACGGCTTCCTCATGGTCAACGGTGCGTACGGTGGCACGTTCGAGAACCTTCAGCCCGGCATCGACTACGTGAAGAAGCTCAAGAAGGCGGGAACCCTCAACCTGCAGGACGTCACGTCCGGCACGATCGACTCCGGAACGCACGGCGTGGTCTTCGACTGGACGTACAACCAGGCGTCGACGATCACGCGCCTCAAGGCCAAGGGCGTCGACTGGAAGGTCTTCGTGCCCCAGGGCGGCGAGATCGCTTCCTACTACAACCAGGCGATCAACAAGGACGCCCCGCACCCTGCGGCTGCCCGCCTCTGGGAGGAGTACCTGTACTCCGCAGACGCTCAGAACATGTGGCTCGCCGGTGCGGCGCGCCCCATCCTGTTCGACGCGATGAAGGCTGACGGCACGCTCGACGCCGCGGCCGCAGCCAACCTGCCGACGGTCTCTGGGACCCCGGCAACGCCGACCAGCGCGCAGGCGACGTCGGCAACCGCGTTCATCAAGGCGAACTGGGACGCGGCGGTCGCGTGACAGCGACGACCACCGCCGGGCGGGACGCGGTCAGCGCGTCCCGCCCGGTTCCACCCGGCATGGTGAACGCACTCGGAACGGTCCCGTTCTTCGCGTACACCGCGGTGTTCCTCGTCCTCCCCACGATCCTCGTGGTCGTCGGAGCGTTCACGGCGCGCAACGGGGGGTTCACGCTCAACGGCTTCACTCAGGTCCTCAGCCCCCGTACGGTCACCATCTTCGGCACCTCGCTGTGGATCTCCCTGCTCACCGCGCTGGTCGGCGCGATCGCCGGTGGAGTGATCGCGTACGCGCTCTCGCTGAGCCCAGCGGGGTCGCTCGGCCGCCGCGTGTTCACCGCCCTCATGTCGGTCACGGCTCAGTTCGGCGGCGTGATGCTCGCATTCGCGTTCATCGCCACGATCGGGATCAACGGTCTGGTCACCCGAATGCTCTCCGCGTTCCCTTCTCTGACACCGGACCCGGGGTTCCTGTCGTCGCTCGGCGGGGTCGCCGTCGTCTACTGCTACTTCCAGATCCCGCTCATGGTGATCGTGTTCCTGCCTGCCGTCGAGGGTCTGCGTCCCCAGTGGCGCGAAGCGACCGAGAACTTGGGGGGTACGACCTGGACGTACTGGACCCGCGTCGCCGGACCCATCCTCCTGCCGAGCCTCCTGGGCAGCTTCCTGCTCCTGTTCGCGAATGCGTTCAGCGCGTTCGCCACGGCCGCCGCGCTCATCAGCCAGCAGTCCGTGATCGTGCCGCTCGAGATCGAGTCCGCCCTGAGGAACGAGAACGACCTCGGCATGGACGCGTACGCGCAGGCTCTCGCCTTCGGGATGATCGTCGTGGTCGCCCTGGTGATGGGGGCCTACGCAGCCCTCATGAAGCGTGCCGCCAGGTGGGCCCCGTGAAGGCGCGGGGAGCCTGGTTCAGGCGCATCGTGCTCGGCGTGGCGCTGGTCTACTTCCTCGTACCGCTGGCATCTCTCGCCGACTTCTCCGTGCGGTTCCCGCTCACCGGGAAGGTGGATCTGGTGGCGTGGCAGGCCCTCTTCGGTGGCGGGGAGTCCGACAAGCTGAGCCTGCTTCGCGAGGGCCTGACCAACTCGCTGATCATGGCGGTCATGGCGATCGTCATCTCGCTCGGCCTGCTGCTTCCCACGATGGTGCTGGTACGGCTGCGGTTGCCGCGCATGAGCAAGGTCGTCGAGTTCGTGTGCCTGCTTCCGCTCACGATCCCGGCGGTCGTCCTCGTCGTGGGGCTGGCGCCGGTCTACCTCGTGATCTCGACGAAGATCCTCGACTCGAACACGATCTGGCTGGCGTTCGCGTACGTGATCCTCTGCCTCCCGTACGTCTACCGCGCCCTCGACTCGGGGCTGCGCGCGATCGACCTCAAGACGCTGTCGGAGACCGCACGGTCGTTCGGCGCCTCGTGGCCGACGGTGCTGCTGCGCGTCCTCGTACCGAACCTGCGCAGCGCCCTCGTGTCCTCGGTCTTCGTGACCCTCGCGGTCGTGCTCGGCGAGTTCACGTTCGCCCGCATGCTGGCCCGTACGAATCTCCAGACCGCCCTGTTCGAGATCAACCTGTCCGACGGCCAGATCGCCGCCGCGGTCTCGCTGCTCGTCCTCGGCGGCACCGTCCTCCTGATGGTGGCGCTCGACCTCCTTGTCGCTCTGCAGGAGCGACGCATCCGTCCTTCGACCAGATCGGACGTCTCATGACCGGATCCGTGACCTCCGCTGCCGTCACCCTGTCCCACCTGACCCGTACGTTCGGGAAGGTCAAGGCGCTCGACGACTTCAGCCTCGACCTCGCCGCGGGCGAGCTGGTGGCCCTGCTCGGCCCATCCGGGTGCGGCAAGACGACGGCCCTCCGGGCGCTGGCCGGGCTCGAGGGCATCGACTCCGGAACCGTGGTCGTGGGCGGCCGGGACGTGACCCGGCTGCCGGCCAACAGGCGCGACATGGCGATGGTCTTCCAGTCGTACTCGCTGTTCCCGCACCTCACCGTCGAGGGCAACATCGAGTTCGCCCTCGGCCTGCGCAAGGTGCCGTCACGGGAGCGTGCTGCCGTTGTCGCGCACAACCTCGAGCTCGTCGGTCTCGGCGGCCACGGCGACCGCTACCCCCACCAACTGTCCGGCGGACAGCAGCAGAGGGTGGCACTGGCGAGAGCGCTGGCGGTACGGCCTCAGGTGCTGCTGCTCGACGAACCGCTGTCGGCCCTCGACGCCAAGGTGCGCGTCCAGCTGAGGGACGAGATCCGGCGGATCCAGACCGAGGTGGGCATCACGACGCTGTTCGTGACGCACGATCAGGAGGAGGCACTCGTGGTCGCCGACCGTATCGGCGTGATGGAGTCAGGCCGGCTCGTACAGGTCGGTGACCCCCGCGAGATCTACAGCCGGCCCGCGACCCCGTTCGTCGCGGACTTCATCGGTACGACGAACGCCCTGGACGGCCACGCGGTCGACGGTGTGGCCCACGTTCTCGGGCAACGCGTGCCTCTGCTGCCCGGGTCGCCGACGGGTCCCGTCTCGGTTCTCATCCGTCCCGAGAGCATCACGCTGAGACCAGCCGCTGATGGGCACGGCAGGGTCGTCACCACTGGCTTCATGGGCGCCACGTCACGCGTCACTGTGGCGCTCGCCGACGGGACGCTCGTCCTCGTCCAGCTCCGCGGCTCGAGCCCCGACGGGCTGCTCCCCGGCGAACACGTCGCGCTCGAGCTCGCGGGGGTCCCAGCCCTCGCCCGGCGGGTGCGGGCGTAACGAGGACCGACCCGCGTGCTCAGCTGTTCGCGACCGCCGCGCGTTCTATCGGCAGGCCGGCGCTGAAGCGCTGCACGTACGTGTCGAAGCCGACGACGTCGGCGGGGTCGGGCGCGATCGTCTCGAGGCTTGCGCCGGCGAACACGTGCGAGCTCAGATAGTCGGCCAGCGACTGCGAGCCGGTACGGTCGCGTGCGTACGCAGCGAGCAGCGCGATGCCCCAGGCGCCGCCCTCGCCGGCGATGTCGCCGACAGAGACGGGCGCGTCCACCGCCGCGGCGAGGTAGCGCTGAGCCACGCCCTTGGTCTTGAACAGGCCGCCGTGGGCGAACAGCGAGTCGAGCTGTACGTTCTCGGTCTTCAGCAGCACGTTCATGCCGATCCGGAGGCTCGAGAGGGCCGCGAAGAGCTGGGCACGCATGAAGTTGGCCAGCGTGAAGTGGCTGTCCGGCGTCCGTACGAACAGCGGCCGGCCCTCCTCCAGGCCGGTGATGTGCTCGCCGGACAGGTAGTTGTACGCGAGCAGCCCGCCGGCGTCCTTCTCCCCCTCAAGCGAAGCGGTGAACAGGCTCTCGAACACCGCGCCCATGTCAGCGCTCGCACCGATCCGCGTGGCGAACTCGCCGAACATGCCCACCCACGCGTTCAGCTCGCTGGCACCGTTGTTGCAGTGCACCATGGCCACCAGGTCACCCGCCGGCGTGGTCACCAGGTCCAGCTCGGGGTGCATCGCCGCCAGATCGTGCTCCAGCACGACCATGGCGAAGATCGACGTACCGGCGCTGACGTTGCCCGTCCGACGCGCGACCGAGTTCGTCGCCACCATGCCTGTACCGGCATCGCCCTCGGGTGGGCAGCACAGGATACCCGGCTGCAGGACCCCGGACGGGTCCAGCAGCGAGGCTCCCGCGGCGGTCAGCTCGCCGGCCGCTTCACCGGCGGAGAGCACCGTCGGGAGGATGTCGCCGAGCCTCCAGGAGAAGCCACGGTCGGCGACGGCATGATCGAACTGTCCGATCATGGCCTGGTTGTACGAACCGGTCGCGATGTCGATCGGGAACATGCCGGACGCGTCGCCCACACCGAGCACCTTCTGGCCCGTCAGCTGCCAGTGCACGTAGCCGGCGAGCGTGGTGAGGTGCGCGATACGGGAGACGTGGTCCTCGCCGTTCAGGATGGCCTGGTACAGGTGCGCGATCGACCAGCGCTGCGGGATCGAGTAGCCGAACAGCCCGGTGAGCTGCTCGCTGGCCTGCCCGGTGATCGTGTTGCGCCAGGTACGGAACGGGGCGAGCAACCCGTCCGACGCGTCGAACGCGAGGTAGCCGTGCATCATCGCCGACACTCCCAGCGACCCGACCGTACGCAGCTCGACTCCGTACCGCTTCTGGACGTCTGCCGCCAGCGATCCGTACGCGGCCTGCAGGCCCGTCGTGACATCGTCCAGCGAGTACGTCCAGATGCGGTCGACGAACTGGTTCTCCCAGTCGTGGCCGCCCGTGGCGATCGGGGTGTTGTCCTCGCCGGTCAGCACCGCCTTGATACGGGTCGAGCCGAACTCGATACCCAGGGCGGTCCGGCCCTCCTCGATGGCAGCGCGAACGCTCACGTCGTCGATCATCGTCGATCCTTCCCCAACTCGGCGGCGGTGGCGCCGGCGCGAGCGATGCCGACGTTACCGCTCCCAGCCCGTGCAAGGAGCCCGTACGACCCCCTTGTCAGACCCTGTTCGCAGGTGACGACGCGGACGCGTCTCGGGTAGGTCGTCTCGGGCAAGGCGTCTCGGGAGGCCTAGACCGTCAGGGGGTTGGCGACCTCGAGCTGGCCGTGGTCGATGAGCCACCGCACGGACTCGAGGATGGCCGCGTCGGGCTCGTATCGAGGCGCGTAGTCGATGAGCCGACGCGCCTTGTCGATGCTGACGTAGTGGCTGCGGGACAGGTGCTCCCAGCTGGTCTGGGCGACGTCGTCCGCTGACGTGCTGCGGAACTCCTCCCAGCTGACGGTGCGCAGCTCGACGGTCTGGCCGAACCACGAGGCCGCGATCTGTACATAGCCGCGTACGTTCAGGGCAGTCGGCGCCACGACGCTGAAGTCCTCGCCGGCGGCCGCGTCACGATGGTTGATGGCGGCTTCGAAACCCTGTGCGACGTCGTCGGCATGGACGTGGTGCATGAGCTCCGCGCCGATCCCGGGAACGTCGATGGGCTCCCCCGCCGAGAGCTTCTGCCACACCGTGGGGTCGAAGTTGCCGAGCGGCCCGACCGGGTGCCAGCCGGGTCCGACGATGTGTCCGGGATGCAGGGTGGTCGTGGCCAGCCCGCCGGACGCGGTCTCCTCCTTGAGCAGCCGCGCGATCTGGCCCTTGGCGATTCCGTACTCCCCGATCGCCGGCGCCCCGTTCTCCTCGGTGACCGGCAGCCGGAGGCTAGGACCGTGGCGCCAGATGGACCCGCAGGAGAGCAGGTGGCCGGTGTTGCCCCGCAGCTGATGTACGAGGGCGGTCGCGGACTCGAGGGTGAAGCAGATCAGGTCGACGACGACGTCGGGCTGCAGGTCGACGACGCGGTCAGCGAACGTCCCGTCGAGGTCCTCGGCGACCCGGTCGGCGGCGACGTGACGCACCTGATCCCATGCGGGGTCGTTCACGTAGCCGGCCCGCTGCCCTCGGCTGACGTTGACGACCTCGTGGCCTGCGCGCACCAGGCGGGGAACCAGGAACGTACCAATGTGGCCGCTCCCACCGATCACGACGATTCGCATGCCCTCACCCTAGGCGGGTGCCCACCACCGGAGAGCTCACCAGTCGAGCGGAAGGGAGGCAGGACGCTGGCACGACGCTTTGCCAGGGACGTTCTCAGGGGACGATGTGACCTGCGGCCCGGTACAGCTCGTACCACTCGACCTTGGTCAGGACGATGTCGCCGCCCTTGGCCGCGGCGGTCACCCGCTCGGGGTTGGTGGTGCCGGTGACGACCTGCATGTGGGCAGGGTGCCGGACGATCCACGCCGTCGCGATCGCCTCCGTGGGGACGCCGTACGTCGCCGCGAGCCGGTCGACCACGGCATTGAGCTCGGGATAGTCGGGGCTGCCGAGGAACGGGCCGTTGAAGAAGCCGGCCTGGAACGGTGACCACGCCTGGATCGTGATGTCGTTCAGACGGCAGTAGTCGAGGGTGCCGATGGTGCGGTCGACCGACTGGTCGAGCGCGCCCATGTTGATCGACATTCCTTGGGTGATCAGGTCGGCGTGGGTGATCGAGAGCTGGAGCTGGTTCGCGACCAGCGGCTGCGTCACGTGCTTCTTGAGCAGCTCGATCTGCGCCGGGCTGTGGTTGGAGACGCCGAAGTGCCTGACCTTGCCCGAGCTCTCCAGCTCGTCGAAGGCCCTGGCGACCTCTTCGGGTTCGACGAGAGCGTCCGGGCGGTGCAGCAGCAGGATGTCGATGTGGTCGGTGTCGAGCGCGGCGAGGGAGTCGTTGACCGACGAGATGATCTCCTCGTAGGAGAAGTCGAAGTACGGGCCGTCCTTCGGCACGATCCCGACCTTCGTCTGGAGCGTGATCTCGTCGCGCTGCGAGGGCGTCAGCTTCAACGCCTCGGCGAACCGCCGCTCGCAGCCGTGCATCTCGGACCCGTACACGGCGGCGTGGTCGAAGAAGTTGATCCCGGCGGCGATGGAGGCGTCGTACAGGGCGCGGACCTCGGCGTCCGACTTCTCCTGGATCCGCATCACGCCGGTCACGATGGCGGGCACGACGAGGTTGGTTCCGGGCATCACGAACGTCTTCATAGGTTTCCTTCGATCATGGGTCTCTGCCGAGCATAGGCGTGTCGCATCAGCAGCGAGCCGACAGCGGCCACGGCGAAGAAGCCGAACATGGCCGCGGACATCGCCATGACCGACTGCTGCCCGAGCAGGCCGGTCAGCGGCGTCATCAGCGCTCCGGCGAGGAACGGCAGACCACCACCGAGCGCCGATGCGGTTCCCCCGTACCTCCGGCCGAGTATCTGGACGATCGACGAGTTCGACGGCAGGTACGTGCCCAGCCCCAGCGTCATGCCGCTGAGGCAGATCCAGACGGTGGCCAGAGGTGGGCGGTGGCCGGGGGTGGCGAGAGCGACCGCGAAGAGCGCCGAGACGGAAATGGTCTGTACGACGACGGCGACGCGCCTCAGGACGTACGGGCCGGTGCGCAGCACGAGCAGCCGGTAGATCACGCTCGAGATCACCATCGCGAGCGCGTTGACCGCGAACACGAGTGCGTACGCCTGCTGGCTGATCCCCAGGTCGTGCTGCAGCACGAACGACGAGCCGCCGATGTAGGTGAAGAAGCCGCAGACCGTGACGCACTGTACGAGGACGGGGTTGCGGAACTCCGGGTCCGCGAACAGCTCGCGGGCACGCAGGCCCATCTGGCGGATGCCGCCGGGGCGACGGTTGTCCGGCGGGAGCGTCTCCGGCAGCCCGAACAGCGCTGCGACGATCATGGCCGCGCCGACGACGGCGAGGAACCAGAAGACTGTGCGCCAGTCGCCGAAGCGGAGAAGGCCACCGCCGATCACGGGTCCCACCACGGGCGCGACCAGGCCGACGGCCGCGAGACTCCCGAAACGCGCTGCGGCGAGGCGGCCGGCCGACGAGTCTGTGACGACGGCGCGTCCGATCCCGGATGCGGCACCGCAGGCGATGCCCTGTACGGCGCGTTCCAGCACGAGCAGCCAACCGGATGGTGCGACGGCGCAGAGGATCGACATGCCCGTGAAGGCGACGGTGGACGCGATGATGAGGTTCCGGCGGCCGTGGGCGTCGCTGATCGGCCCGAAGAGCAGCTGCCCGATCGCCATCCCCGCGATGCAGGCCGTCATCGTCAGCTGCGCCACGATCGCCGAAGTGCCGAGCGTGGTCTGGATCTGGGGAAGCGCTGCGATGTACGTGTCGGTCGACAGCGCCGTCGTCCCCGTGATCAGGACGAGCGCGACGAACGACGGACGGTCCACGAGGGGACCGAGAAGGGATGACATGGAAGGAGAACCCCACTGATCGAGACCAGGTCAGGCTAGCCCCCGGCGATCTCAGCCGGTGTCCGCTTGCTTCCGAACGCTTCCGGCCCGACCGCCCGTACCGTGACCGACCGTCAGCCGGTGTCCAGCAGCTCCTGGACGTGGCTGGCGACCCGGTATACGGGCTGGCGGTGGGGGTCCATCGCCGCCGGTGGGATGAACACGGGCAGACCTCTGCGATCCATGCGTACTTCCCATTGGTCGACTCGTTCGAGACTGCCGTCATCCCGGCGAATCGGGGGTGCGGGTTCAATGAGGCCATGGTGGGACCTGCAGAGGGCGACGAGATTCGACAACTCCGTCGGGCCGCCCTGCTGCCAGGGATTGATGTGGTGGATGTCACAGCGCTCCAGCGACGTGGTGCAGCCGGGGAAGGCGCACATCCCGTCCCGCAGTCCAACCGCATGCCGCAGCGGCCACGGTGCCAGCCGATGCCCGAAGCCGACGTCGAGGACCGTCGAATCGGTCCCGAGCACCACAGGGATGATCTCCGCGTCGCAGCACAGCCGTCGCAGCTCGCCGGGTGACAGCTCGGCACCGTCAACGAGCACGCCACGACCGGCCGCCCGAGCGAGGAGATCTTCAGCGGTCATGATCACGCTGATCCGAGTGGCACTGCCGGGGATCGACGAACCGTCTGAACCCGGGCGGCGACCCGACTCGCGGGCCTCTGCCACGCTCACCACGGTCATGAGCGCGTCGGCGAGCCGCTGCTGCGGCGTCTGGATGAGCGCCTTCCGGTCGTGGCTGTCCTTCGCGGCTCGGTAGGTGCGGTCGGCGATGGTCTGCACCAGCTGCTGCAGCTGGCGCGCATCGAGTAGGGGCAGGTTGCCGGAGAGGTCGACTGACCCATCACACTCAGCGCCGAACCTCAGACACCGCCTCGCCGCCGCACGGGCGTCGCGCTGCGTCAGCCGCTCGGCACGAGCCTCCGGAGTCTCAGCCGCTGACGGAGCCACCTGCGCGAGCACCTTCTCGGACATGCCGCGCAACGCATCCGGCGGCGTGTGATCGGCCGCAGCAAGCATCAACGTCTCCGCCTGCTTTCGCTGTCCAGGATCCAAGCTCGCCGGCAGCCCGTCGAGAGCGGTGCTGATCGCCTTTGCCTGGCCGAGCGAGATCTGCCCGATCGCGGCCGCGTCGCGGACCTGCGGGCGGCGTTCCAGCTCTCGGGCGGCCCACAGTGTCGCAGTCGCCTGCCGAGAAGTCTCCTGCCCGGAATGGGCGAGCCAGTCCTGCAGATGGCTGTGTCGGGCCCGCATCGCCGAGTTGGCCTCGTCAGCCTCGCCAATCAAGATGGCGACCAACGCGTCCACCCTCCGCTGCACGCCGCGCACCTGCTCGATCCAACCGAGCCGCGCTTCGTCGGACGCCATCGTGCGGTCCGCCGCCCGGACCTGCTCCAGATCCCTCACCATCGCGTCGAAGCGCGCGCCGATGTCAGCGCAGCTGCTCGGCCTGTCGAGGACGGGAGTGGTGTCCATACAAGGAAGAGTATCAGAACGCCTGTACGAATACAAGCATCCTAACCACACAGGGAGAGACTTCTCGTCAGACCCCTCCGACCGCCGTCGCCCCGGCCCCCCGTACGTGACCGGCGCCCGGATGGTGCCTGACGGACCTCCCGCGCCCGGCCACGTCTCGTACTCAGGCCTTCTCGTCGGACTCGGTGTTCGCGGGCTGTACAGACCATGCCGGGGGCGTGTCGCGTCCCGTCTTCTCGTCCTTCTCGGCGTCCTCTGCAGTCGCCTGGACGATGCCCGGCGTGTGGTGGGTGGGCGCGTAGATCACGTACAGGCGCATGTCCTCGTCGCCGGTGTTGATGATGTCGTGCCACGTGCCGGCCGGGACCTGCACGCTCCAGCCATCTTCGACGTCGAGCTGGAAGCTGAGGTCATCCTCGGTCGGCCCCATGGTGACGTGACCCTTCCCGGCATCGAGCCGTACGAACTGGTCCGTCTCCGGGTGCGCCTCGAGCCCGATGGAGGAGCCCGGCGGGATCGACATCAGGGTCACCTGCAGGTAGCGACCCGTCCAGGCAACCGTGCGGTAGTTGCTGTTCTTCTTCGTGGCCTTTTCGAGGTCGAAGGCATTCGGCTGTGGCCCGTTGTCAGTGATCTTCATCTGTCTCTCCTCTGGCAC
>PMLO01000050.1 GCA_003158895.1 Propionibacteriaceae bacterium | reverse complement strand
ACGACGTTGTTGGCGATCGGCGCCCACATCATCGGACCGAACCTGTCGCGTGCGTTGAGCACCTGGCCGCCGAGGAAGAAGGCGCCGTAGAAGAAGACCTGCGGCATGCACAGCGCGGTGAGCGTGACCATCGACGAGTACTGCGGGGCCACGGCGGCCACGTGCCACGACGAGCTGGAGTAGATCCAGGCGACCACCGGGGCGCCGATGAACAGGATCACCGTGACTGCCGCGACGACAAGGAGGAACGCGGTCATGATCCGGTTCGTGTACGCCTCGCCGCGGTCCTTGTCGTTCTTGACCGCGCGCACGATCTGCGGCACCAGCACCGTGTTCAGCGCGCCGCCGGCGAACAGGATGTACAGGCTGTTCGGCACGGTCGTGGCCATCGACAGGATGTCCGCCTGCCGCGTGGCGGCGCCGAGCAACCACGCCGCCAACACGACCCGTACGAGCCCGAGGACCCGCGACACGATCGTGCCGGCGCCCATGATCGCGGTCGCCGAGAGCAGCCGGCCTGTCCCGCGATCCGGCTTCACCGCCCGGAACGTACTCGTGGCATCGTCATCGGCGCTCAGCCCGTTGAAGCCGGCCGTACGCGCGGCGTCCTCAGGCCCGAATACCGCCGTTGCGGCGGACTCGTCGACGCTCTCCTCCGACAGCTGCGAAGGCTGCAGGATGGGGATGGGCGGCATCGGCCGCGGCTGCAAGTGCGTCTGCTCGGCCGCAGACTCTGCCGCGGGGGCCGGAGTCGGCTCGACCGGGCGGTCGCTGCGGAACGCTGGTACGGACGTGCCGAAGCCGGGCGCTGCCGCCGGGTCACCGGGGGGCGGGGGCCCAGGGCGACGACGGAACCATCCAGTGCTGTGCTCGGTCGGTTCGCGCGCAGGCGGCTCGTCCTCCTCGACCCGGCCGAATCTGGTCCAGAAGGCGGGCTCGTCGTCGTCAGCAGGGGACAAAGGCCCAGGACGGAAGCCGTCGTTGGTCACGCGCCCTCCTTTCGGCGCGGGGATCGCGCCACCTGCCGGATGCGGAGCACCGTCATGGCCGCCAGGACCACGCCCGAGACGATGACGATGACCCATGCCACCTTGCCTGTTTCTGTGGCCTCGATCACGAACGCTTCCGGCGTGCCGACCTGGTTGCCGGCTTGACTGACGAGTTGTACGACCGCGTCGACTGATCCGTTGGCGGTCGCCTTCGGGCTGACGTTGACGGTCACCTGCTCGCCGGCATCGATCGTGACGAGGTCCGACTCGGGGACTCTGAGCCGGTTCTCGTTCGACGTGGTGACGATCACCTTCACCTTGACGGGGTAGTCCAGGGTATTCGTCACGGTCACGGGGAACTGCGTTTCTCGTGACGTCATGACGACGTGCTCGGCCACGCTCACGGTGATGGCCGCCGCGCTCACCCCGTACGGGGTCAAGGCTGTCGTGAGGTACGCCCTCGCCTGGTCATCGCTCTGCCACGCGGTGGACAGGAGGGGCGGCAGGAACTGGGCCTTGATGACGTCACCAGCTGCCGAGTCACTGGCAAGACTGGTGAAGTCGCCGATGCGGGCGGCTCCCTGCACCAGGACCTGTTCGAGGGAGGCGTTCCGTACGTTCGCGGGCGCCTGAACGGCGACCTTGTCCGACCACGCGGTCGTCGCGGTGGCGAGGCTTCCCAGCGCGACCCGCAGCTCCCACGGGTTCGTCACGGAGTCGAGGGACGCATCCTGCTCCGTCGCCACGATGCGTACGTTCCCCTCAGCCGGGTTCATCGCGGCAAGGAAGCTGTCGGCGCGCACGCGGGCCAGGTACTGGAGCGGTGTCGCCGCGTCGTCCGGTCCCGGGCCTCCGGCGAACGCATCCGGGTCGACGCTGACCACGATGCCGGCCGAGGACCTGAGAGTCTGCCCCGCCGCCCGGGTCTCGGCCAGGATCACCGCGGGGTTCAGTTGCGCCACCGTGGTGAGGAACCGCTGGTCGGCCTGGTAGTTCGGGGCGGCGACGAGCAGGGGCAGCTGGGCGACGTCCGGCACCTGAGCGGACGCCTGGGTCGCGAGGTCGAGCGTCGTGGTGTCTCCGGTCTCGGCGATGAGCGCGAGGTCGGGACTTCCGTACGTGAGCCGGTACCCGCCGGAGAGCTTGGAGAACTCCGCGAGCCATGAGACCGCGGCTGCCTTGCCCGTGCCCGGCGAATGCGAGGTGGTGGTGCCGACGTCGTACCCGGCGGCCATCGTCGTCACCTCGCGGTAGAGGAGCGGGTCGATGGCGTACGTCACGCCGGGCAGCTGCGCGTGGCGCACCAGTGTCAGCAGCCGACCGGTCAGCTCCCCCGCCAGGTGGTCGTCGGTGAGCAGCCCATTGCCGAGGTACGAGGGGGCCGAGTTGAGCATCACGACGGAGCTGGTGGCGGCGTGTGAGGCGGGCGTGCCGATCGTGATGAACGTACGAGCGCGGCCGAAGGTCGTGTACGCCGCGGACTTGTCGATGGCCGCGCGCAGCTGGACGCCGACCAGGTACACGCCGGTGGCCGAGAGCCCCAGGTCGCTGAGCTTCGAGGTGACGGTGAACGGGCTGGACGCGCCTGGTTGCCAGGGCTTCGGCGACCCCGTGATCACCTGGAACGACCCGGGTGTTGTGAGACGGGTGCCCGTGTTGGCTGTCGGTGAGGCGGCGAGCGTCGTCGCGAGCTGCGCGCGGGAGGTGATGGGCGTCGTGTCGCGCCAGGTGAGGACTTGGACGGTGTAGAGCGTTGCCGTGCCGGTGTTGGTGACCGTACCGGCGAGATGCAGCACCGCGTCGGCGCCTTGACCGATGATCTCCGAGGTCGTGAGCTTGACCTCGATGGCTGTGTCCGCGGCGTACGCGGCCGGATGGATCATGAGAGCCGACACAGCGACGAGCAGCGCCAGAGCGATCCGGATCAGGACGCCGACGATCCTGCCTCGCCGCCGCGGCGCGGCCGGTACAGGGTGAGCGCGCATCACCCGCTCATCCTAGGGCGCCCCCTTTGAGCGCCGGGGACCCCACAGCGGCGGCGTGCGGCGTCTCCGCGTGGGCGCCTGTCCGGGCGAGCTTGATGGCATCGCCCGCGCCGATGGGAGTCCGTAGACTTCCCAGACGTGTCCGACCTCTCGTTGACCCAGCAGCGCGCCCTCGCCGCGCTCACGATGCTGCCTGTCGTGGCCCGGCTGGGCGACACGTTCGCCGATGCCGGATTCAGCCTGTACGTGGTGGGCGGGCCGGTACGTGACGCGCTCCTCGGTGAGGAGTCGGAGGACCTCGACTTCACGACGAACGCGCGCCCCGACGACATCGAGCGGCTCCTGCGGCGCCACAACCATGCGACGTGGGACATGGGCCGGGACTTCGGCACCATCGGCACGATGCTGCGCGACGGTGAGAGGTCGTGGCAGGTCGAGGTCACCACGCATCGCGCCGACGCGTACGAACCGGGGACCCGCAAGCCGATCGTGGCGTACGGGGATCGGATCGACGACGATCTCGTACGCCGCGACTTCACGGTCAACGCCATGGCCGTCTCGGTCGTCGACGGGACGTTCGTCGACCCGTACCACGGTCTCGACGACCTGGCCGACCACATCCTTCGTACGCCCACCTCGCCGGAGATCTCGTTCAGCGAGGACCCGCTGCGGATGTTGCGGGCGGCCCGGTTCGCGGCACGGCTCCAGCTGCGGCCGGAGCCTGACCTCATCCGCGTGATGACCGAGCTGGCTCCGCGGCTGGAGATCGTGTCGGCTGAACGGATCAGGGACGAGTTCACGAAGCTGCTGCTGCTCGACGCGCCGCGGGTCGGGCTCGACCTGCTCGTCAACACCGGCCTCGCCGACCAGTTCCTGCCGGAGCTGCCGGCGCTCCGGCTGGAGCGTGACGAGCACCATCGCCACAAGGACGTGTACGAGCATTCGCTGATCGTGCTCGACCAGGCCATCGCCCTCGAGCGCGAGCGCCACCACGAGCCGGACATCGTCACCCGGCTCGTCGCCCTGCTCCACGACATCGGCAAGCCGCGTACGCGTCGTTTCGAGTCGGGCGGCAAGGTGTCGTTCCACCACCACGACATCGTCGGCGCGAAGATGATCCGCAAGCGGCTCACCGAGCTGCGGTTCTCCAAGGATGTCATCGAGTCGGTTGCGCTGCTGGTCGAGCTGCACCTGAGGTTCCACGGGTACGGGGAGGGCGCGTGGTCGGACTCGGCTGTACGGCGGTACGTGCGGGACGCCGGCCCCGATCTCGAGCGGCTGCACATCCTCACGCGCTCCGACTGTACGACCCGGAACCAGACGAAGGCCGACCGGCTGCGGAGGGCGTACGAGGAGCTCGAGTGGCGCATCGACGAGCTGTCCGCGGCAGAGGAGCTCGACTCCCTGCGGCCCGATCTCGACGGCAACGAGATCATGCGGATCCTCGACGTCGGCCCGGGTCCGGTGATCGGTAAGGCCTACAACTTCCTTCTCGAGCGGCGCCTCGACCGCGGCCCGGTACCGCCCGATGTCGCCGAGGCCGAGCTCCGCGAATGGTGGTCTCAGCAGGGCTGATCCCCCTCGGATGCACACAGCTTCTCTCCTGAACGTGTACAGCTCCTCTCCCCAACGGGTACAGCTCCTCTCTTCAACCTTCTCTGCTTGGGGAGAGGAGGTATCTGCGCGGGGAGAGGATCTGTACTGCGCGGGGAGAGGAGGTATCTGCTTCGGGAGAGGATCTGTACCGGCCTCAGGCCCTTGCGGACCTCGTGATGCCCACCGAAGCGATGACGACGCAGCCCATCGCGATGAGGTCGACGAGGCTGAGGCGTTCGCCGAGGATGAGGAACGCGGCCAAGGCGGCGAACGCCGGCTCCAGCGACATCAGTACAGAGAAGACGCGTGTCGGGAGCGTACGGAGCGCTTGGAGCTCGAGGCTGTACGGGATGACGGAGCTCAGCAGCCCGACGAGCACGCCCAGCCCGATCACCGTGGGGTTCGCGAGGGCGACCCCGTTGAGGAGGAGCGCAGGCGCGGCTAGGGCGATCGCGCCGAAACCGTGGGCCACCGCGAGGCCGTCGATACCGTTCCAGTGCCGACCGAGGTGAGGCGAGATGAGGATGTACGCGGCCCAGCCCGTGCCTGCGAGCAGCGCGAAGCCGACGCCGGCCCAGCTCAACGCTGTTGGGCTGAAGCCGAGCAGCACGACGCCGGTACCTCCGAGAAGAGCCCAGACGATCTCCCGTACGCCTCGGCTGGTGACCAGCGCCACCGTGAGCGGCCCGAGGAACTCGAGCGTCACCGCGAGACCGACCGGGATCCGGCTGAACGCCTGGTAGATGCACCAGTTCATCCCCGCGAGCGCGACGGCGTAGCCGGTGACCAGAAGCCAGTCATTGCGCGTACGCCCCGTCAGTCTCGGCCTGGACCACAGCAGAAGCACGACGGCCGCCGAGGTGAGCCTGAGCCACACGATGCCCGTCGGACTCGCGAGGCCGAAGAGGTGCTTGGCGATCGCGGCGCCGATCTGGACCGTCGCGATGCTGCCGAGCACGAGCCACACCGCGCTGGGGCGGGCAAACCGCGGCCCACTGCTCGTACTCACGCGGTTCACCTTATGGGCAGCGAGAGGATGGCCCGCCCCCTCCCCGAACACGAGCGGTCGTCCTCTCAGCTCCTCCCCTTAGTCGCTCGACCTGAGCATCGTCCGGGTGTGTCTACGGGCGTCGCCTCAGCCGGGAGAGCGTCTGCTCCCGAATCCACCCGTTCGGCGGGTCAGCACGCGGCGACACCCTGAGATGCTGTCTGGATGGCAACGCACGTACTGCTGATCGGCGGCCGTTCTGGCTCGGGCAAGACCCAGGCAGCAACGGAGCTGCATGCCCTGCTGAAGCGCGAGGATGTGCGGCACGCCGTCATCGAGGGCGACCACCTCGACCTCGCACACCCCGCACCGTGGGAGCACCACCTCGCGGAACGGAACCTCGCTGCGATCTGGGCCAACTATCGCGAGCTGGGCTACGCGCGCCTGATCTACACGAACACGGTCGCCCCTCTCCAGGCGGCTGAGCTGGCCGCCGCCATGGGCGACGATCCGGTCGTGACGGCCGTGCTCCTGAGGGCCTCGAACGACACTGCGTACGCGCGTCTCTCCAGCCGGGAGAGCGGCGACGAACTCCTCGAGCACCTGCGACGCAGCGAGGCGGCGTCCGCGCGGCTGGACCAGGAGTGCCCGCCTGGGGTCGTCCGCATCGATACCAACGGCAGATCCGGTTCCGAGGTGGCCGAAGACATCCGAGACCTGCTGCCCTGGTGACCGCCCCGCTGCTCAGGCGGCGGGAGGGGGCTCGATCGCGGGCCCTTTGATGCCGGCGGCGGCGAGGGCGACCTGGGCGCGCTCGCGGAAGGCCCGCAACGCCCCGTACTGCTGGTTCGGGTGCGCCTTGACGGCGACCTGGAACGTCAGTGCACCGGCGCTGATCGCGTTGACGCCGAGGACGTTCGGCGGCTCGACGAGCGCCTCGCTGAACTCGGGATCGCTCCCGACTGCCTCCGCGACCTGCCGCAGGACGGCGAGTACGGCCTCGGGGTCGGAGTCGTACGCGACGGGGATGTCGACGGTCCCGGTCGAATGTCCCTGGGTGAGGTTGCCGACCTTGAGAACCTCGCCGTTGCGGACGTACCAGATCATCCCCGACCCGTCCTGAATCCGCGTCACCCGCAGCGTCACTTCCTCAACCGTGCCGGAGATGTCGCCGATCGTGATGAAGTCGCCGACGCCGAACTGGTCCTCCATGATCATGAAGATGCCGGTGAGGTAGTCCTTCACCAGCGACTGCGCGCCGAACGCGAGCGCGATGCCGCCGACGCCGGCCGAGGCGAGCAGTGGGGTGAGCGGGATGCCGAGGATCGACAGGACCGTGAGGACCACGATGATGGTGATCACCACGCCTGAGATGGAGCGGAGAAGCGAGCCGAGGGTACGAGTCCGCTGATCAGCCCGTACGCTCGCCAGTCCCGTCGCGTGCCCGAACATCCGTGACGCCGCGCTCGTACGTCCCGCGTGGTGCTGCGCGCTCCGGTGCAGCGCCAGCGCGGTCGCCCGCGAGACGCCGACGGAGATGAGCGCATGCCCGATGACACCCAGTACGACGATGACCGCGATGGTTATGGGGGTCTCCGGCCAGATCCACGTGACGAGCAACGACATGGTGCCATTGTGTCGGCTCCCTGGGGTACTGCCGCGACCCGGCCGCTCGGTGGCAGGCTGATGTCGTCCGATGTGTCCTTTCGGAGCGCGCCCGTGCGTCGTGTAGACGAGTCGGCCGTACAGGTCGGCCATCGAGAGGAGTAGCCATGACGTATCTGATGGTTGTCCGCGTACCGGCGGACGCGAACCCGACGCGTGAAGAGGGCGACCCCAGCGCGTGGGTCGAGGCGACCTCTCACGGGCAGCGGCTGTTCGGCGACAGGCTGCGGCCGCCGCAGGACGCGACGTGCGTACGGGTGCGGGGCGGGAAGTCCCTCGTCACGCGCGGACCCTTCGTCGAGATCGCCGAGCAGATCGCCGGGTTCGCCATCCTGACGGTCGACGATGCCGACCCCGCCGTAC
>PMLO01000145.1 GCA_003158895.1 Propionibacteriaceae bacterium | reverse complement strand
AGCTGCGCACCCGGCGTCCGGGAGATGCCGACGCGGAGATGTAGTGCGTGTAGTTGGACTGGGCCTCGTTGTTGCTGTCGCTCAGCTCGACGATGTTCGGGTTGACCGACGGGTCGATGTACAAGGGCGTACGGGCGATGATGCAGCGGTGCCCCTGGTTGCCCGGCAGCCACTGGCTCGAGAACTCGACGGTGGCGGTCGACGACTCCGGCGGTACGTCATGGGTGTCGGTCCCGAGTGACACCTCCGGTGCGTTGCTGACCGTGAAGTCCTTGACGAAGAACTCGACCTGGACTCCTCGGCACGTGATCGGGCCCCGGTTGTGGTACTTCGCGACGACGGTGTTGACGTGCCCCTCCCACGGCGTGTTGAACCACTGCCCTGGGTCGGCGATGGAGCGGGCGTTGCGGATCTCGATGTCGGGGCTCTGCCAGTTGTCGCCGCCCGGCCAGGGACGGATGTACAGGTCGGGGCGGCCGTTCGTCCCGTACTCGATCTGTACGACCGCTTCGTTGCCGGTCGCCGAGATCACGCTCATCCGGAAGTCCGCGACGGCCATGCTGGAGGTGTCCTTCTCCTTGTAGTCCTGCCCGGGGAGGAAGAACGACTGTTCGCCCTCGGCATCGGGTCGCAGGCGGATGATCTGCGGCCGGTTGATCGGGAACGAGAAGTTCTGGCTGATGACGTCGGTGCCGACGACGGCGCCGTTGCCCGTGGACGCGTCCGAGCCGAGCGACTGGTCACCGACCTGGCCCGCTTCCGTACGGCGGTACTCGAAGTAGTAGTTCCAGCCGTCCGCGATCCGGATCTCCACGCCCGTGAACTCGCCTGTCGGCGGGGCGCCGTCCTCGACCGCGTGGAGCGTGATGCTCTGCGAGAGCGGGATCGTCGACCGGGAGAAGTCGAATGTCTGGACCCACTCGGGACGTACCCAGCCGGTCTCCATCCGCTGCGCGATCGACATGTCGGGCAGCTGCGCCTCGCGGCTCATGAGGTCGAGGTTTGACACGTCGCGGCTCACGATGTCCGGCGAATAGTTCCACGAGGCGACGTTCGTGTACAGATCGGGGTAGCCGAGGTTGTGGCCGAGCTCGTGACAGAGCGTCTCTGTACGGGTCCGCGTGTCGCGGGTCTCCTGCCAGTCGTCGGGCATGCCCAGCACGTTGAAGTTCGCCGAGCCGCCGGGGATCGTGAAGTTGCCGCCCCACGCCTGCGGCCAGAAGAAGTTGTCGGTGCTCGCGGTGCCTGCGGACCGTACGACGAGGATGACGCTCTTCACCTGGCTGAAGTCGATGAGCGGGTTGTTGGAGGAGTCGACCTGCGCGGCCGCGTTCGAGATGACGGCCTGCGCGAACGCGGTCGTATCCTTCGGCGCGAACGAGTTGGAGGGCCACGGCGAGGGCATCGTGTCGAACTGACCCGCCCAGGTGTCGTTGATCGACGCGAGCGGCAGGCTCGTGCCCTGCAGCGCGAGCGTGAACGTCCCGTGCGACACCTCCTCGTAGAAGAGCCGCGCNNCCGCGGCTGCCGGACTGAGGCATCACGTCGACGTTCTGCGGCGTGGCCCCCCCACCTCCCCAGGTGTAGCCGGTACGGAAGTCGCCGACTGGTCCGCCGAGCCAGTGCGCGGGGCTCTCCGGGACGGTCCACGTGTCGATGGTGGTCACGTCGAGCGTGCCGACCTTCGTCGAGGTGGCGCGATGGACGGCGTCGATCGTGTGCAGGCCTGGTTCGTACCCGACGAGCAGCATGACCTCGTTCGGTGCGGACAGGTCGTCGCGGGAGAACGAGAACTGGCCGCCCGCATCTGCGTCGGAGATCGTGAAGTCGAGATCGTCCATCGTGTATCCGGTCGTGCCGAGATCGACGGCGATCCGCTGGTACGAGCCGATGAACGGCGTCGGGTCGGCGATCGTGAGCGTCACCGGGAACGGCGGGACGTATGGCAGCGTCGGGTCCCACCACGTGACACCGGCGTGGTCGACGGTGATCAGGGACTTCGTGGCGAGACGCCATGCGGCGAGAGGCGCGTCCGCAGGGCCGAGGTCGGCGACGTGCTTGACCAGTTGGGTGGCCGCGGCGAGCGACTCGACCGTACCGACCAAGCCGTGTCCTGGGACGAGGAACGTCTTCGCAGGGTTGTACGAGGTGAGGTGCTGGGGCGTCGTGAGGCCGGTCCCCTCGGTGGCGAAACTCGCGTCGCCGGGCGCGATCGACAGCCACCTGCCGGTGACCGACTCGACGAGGTGGATGCGCGCCCCGTCGTCGGAGTACGCGACGCCGCCGACGTCCCCGAGCCCCGTACCCACTGTCGTCTCGGTCCCGGTGTGCACGTCGACCGAGATCAGCCTGCCGGTGGCGGCATCGACGAACGCGAGAGCGGTCCCGGCCAACGCGAGCTGCCCCGGGATGCCGGTACCGGTGTGGAGCTTCGTGAGCTTCGGCTTCTTGCGTACGGGGACGGCGACGATCGTGTACGTACCGGCGCCAGTGTCGAGGTCGGCGACGTACGCGGTCCGGCCGGACGCGTCGAGCGCAACGCCCACGGGATGCGAGAAGCCCTTCGCCAGGACGCTCGTCGTACGTGTCGCGAGCGACAGCACGAGCAGCTCGGTGCCCGATGTGACGAGCAGAGACGTCGGCTTGGGCCGTCGCGTGACGGGCTTCGAGGTCGTATGAGCGGCTGTCCGGGCAGCGACGCCCTGGATCGTGAGGGACAGTCGGTCGGTGATGGCGGCCATGGCGTGCTCCTTGGATGGATGTGGCGAGACATCCGTCAAAGAGCGCCCGACAAGGGGTTCTGATACGTACCGGTCAGCGCGTACAGGCGGGCAGCGCCGGAACCGAGGTCAGGTCCAGCTCTCGCAACCCCGCGCTGCCCCCTGTCGCCGTGGCCANNCGGCCGGACAGCGCCACCAGGTAGCGGCCCCAGACGCTGATCTGCTCGACCCGATCGCCGGGCAGCAGGTAGTTCCGCGCCGTCGACCACCCCTGACGCGCCACGGTCAGCCCCGGGGACGTGGGGGGCGACCACGCCGCAGTGGTCCCGTCCGATGCCACGGAGACCGCATCACCGAGACCCGCGAGAACAGCCGGGACCTCGACCGGAGCGAGGGTGTCCGGGTTGAGCGCGGTGATCTTCCCCGGGATGTCGGTGATGCTTTGAGCGAGAACCACGGTGTCGTTCCACCTCAGGAAGGACAGCGTGCTGTACGGGACCATCAGATCGGCATGAGCGCCCGTCGCGAGGTTCACGGCGATCGCCACCTCGGCCTTGGTGCTGGGATCCGGGATCACAGAGACGAACAGCGTTCCGTTGCTCACGAGGGCGGACGGCGCGGCCACATGGTCGTTCTCCTCGCGCAGCGGAAGCAAGAACGGCTCACCGTCGAGCCGGCGCGCGTGAACCTTGGTCCCGCCGACGTCGTCGAACGCGAGCACGACGATCCAGTCGCCGTCGATCATGGCCCGCCAGACCTGCTCAGGCGCGAGGAGCTGGAAGACCACTCGCGGCTCCGCGCCTGGTGCGGTGAGGATCACCGTCGACCGCGCCCCCACGTACAATGCTCGTCCCGACGCCGCATCGCGCATCGCGAGGACCAGATCGTTGGCGGATGTGAGGGTCGTCGGCTTCAGCGCCGCCTGCCATGACGCCGGAAGCTCCTGGAGCCCGCACCCGGCGCTGCTGGTCGGGACTGGCGAGGCGATCGCCTCTCTCCAGTCCCCGCCCTGTTGCACGCACGCGCCGAGCAGGAGCATGAGGCATGCGAGCGGTACGAGGGCGCAGATGCAGCATCTCCGTACCGACGACCTGCTGGCGGGAGAGTCCATTGGGGGTGCCTCCTGGCCCCAGACACTACGAGGCCGCGCTTCCGCGCGAGGCGATCCGTGCAAAGAGATGCCTGAGCGGTTCGAAAGTCGACTCACGGGTAAAGCACAGGTTTTGGACAGTCGAACCATGAGTTGACGGACTCGGGTGGAGGAATGGCCTTGACGAGAGAAGTCGTTGCAACCGTCCCCACGGGGTCAGAGGCAGTTGCCCGCCGCCCCAAGGGCGTACGGCTCAGCCGGACCGTACGCATCCTGGTCCTGGGCGGGATAGTGGTCCTTCTCCTCGTGGAGCACACGTTCTGGGAGCCGGACACGCTCATGGTGGTCCTCGTGGTCAGCGGAGCAGTGCTGGGGATGACCCGCCAGATGCTCGTACGGTTCGCGCCGCTCATGGCCGCGCTGATCGTGTTCGACGCGATGCGCGGCTGGGCCGACAAGATCAACACCAGCGTGCACTTCCTGCCTCAGCTCGACGTGGACAAGTGGCTGTTCCACGGAACCGTGCCGACGGTGTGGTTGCAAGCGCACCTGTGGCGCGGGCACGTGAGCTGGTACGACTTCGTCTTCTTCGGGCTCTACCTGATGCACTTCCTGCTGCCCGTGATCGTCAGCCTCGTGCTGTGGCGCTGGCGTCCTCGGTTCTTCTGGCCCTTCGAGTGGGCCATCGTCGGCACCACCCTGGCCGGTGTCATCACCTTCGCCATGTACCCCGCGGCCCCGCCGTGGATGGCCGCGCAGAAGAACCTGCTCGGCGGCTCGTTCGTACGGATCTCCGGCGAGGTCGCGAAGGCCATGGGCGTCAAGAACTTCTCGGCGGTCGATGCGGCCGTCTCCCCGAACAACGTCGCCGCGGTCCCGTCGCTCCACGCCGCATTCCCGCTCATCGCGTGCGTGTTCCTCATCGTTGCCTTCGGTTGGAAACGTGCCGGCTGGACGGCGATCTACCCGCTGGTGATGTGGTTCGGCGTCGTCTACCTGGGCGAGCACTACGTCTTCGACGTCATCCTCGGCATCATGTACGCACTCGCCGGGTGCTGGGTGTCGCTGAAGCTGTACGAGCGCTATCTCGCCTGGTCAGGACGCGCGGTGGTCATCGGGGCCGTGCGCAGCCGCGTGGCGGCCGTCGCGGTACGGCTCCGCCCCGGAAACGCCACGTGACCGGCCCCCGAGGGGGACCGGCCACGCGAGATGCGTACTGGCTGAGCGTCAGACGCCGAGCGTCTTGCCTGCCGAGCGGAGCTGCGTGGCGGCCTCGATGACGCGGTTGGCGAGACCCTTCTCGCCCTCCCGGCCCCAGGCGCGCGGGTCGTACAGCTTCTTGTTGCCGACGTCGCCGTCGACCTTCAGCACGCCGGCGTAGTTGGTGAACATGTAGCCGACGACCGGACGCGTGAACGCGTACTGGGTGTCGGTGTCGATGTTCATCTTCACGACGCCGTAGTCGACCGCGTCCGAGATCTCCTGGGCGCTTGAGCCGGAGCCGCCGTGGAAGACCAGCGAGAACGGCTTGTCGACGCCGTATTTCGCACCGACCGCGTCCTGGATCTCCTTGAGCACCTCGGGACGCAGCTTGACCGCACCCGGCTTGTACACACCGTGCACGTTGCCGAACGTCAGCGCGGTGATGTAGCGGCCGTTCTCGCCGAGGCCGAGGGCCTCGATGGTCGCCATGCCGTCCTCGATCGTCGAGTACAGCTTCTCGTTGATCTCGTTCGCGACGCCGTCCTCTTCGCCACCGACGACACCGACCTCGATCTCGAGGATCTGGCGCGCCTTGTTCGTGAGCTCAAGCAGCTCCTGCGCGGCCGCCAGGTTCTCGGTCCGCGGGACCGCCGAGCCGTCGAACATGTGCGACTGGAACAGCGGGTTCTGGCCGTTCTTCACGCGCTCGATGGAGATGTCGATGAGCGGCCGTACGTAGGCCGGCAACTTGTCCTTGGGGCAGTGGTCGGTGTGGATGGCGATGTTCACGGGGTAGTTCTTCGCCACGATGTGCGCGTACTCGGCGAGAGCCACGGCGCCGGTGACCATGTTCTTGATCGTCGGGCCGGACGCGTAGTCCGCGCCACCCGTCGAGACCTGGATGATCCCGTCGCTACCCGCTTCGGCGAAACCGGCGAGTGCGGCGTTGAGGGTCTGCGAGCTCGTGATGTTGATGGCCGGGAAGGCGTACGAATTCGCCTTGGCCGCATCGAGCATCGCGGCGTACACCTCAGGGGTTGCAATGGGCATGTCAGCTCCTGTGTTCGTTGGACCCGGTCAGTCTTTCATGACCATTGGTGCCGCGGGGCGTTTGGGTGCGAGGTGATCCTCAGTTGCCGAGTTTCGACGTGTCGATCCACTGGCTACCGCGCGAATAGGCGCGGATCGCGGAGTCGAGGGTGCCGGGAAGCGTGTCGAGGAATGTGATCGGTACGGAGGTTGTCGCGCCGGTCGTGTCGCGCAACGTGAGCCTCGGCTGGCCCGCCAGGGTGCGTACGGTCGCGATGCCTGCCACGTCCGGCCACGCCACCGCCTTGCCGGCGACCTCGATTCCCTGCGGGTCGACCTTGACCGCGTACCCCTGCGCCGCGTTGATCCTGTCGAGCCCGCGCTTCGCGCCGAAGTAGAGCACGATCGCGAGGACGAGCCAGATGCCGGAGAACGCGAGCCCGATGACGAACATCCAGATCGTCTGGGCGGTGTCCATCTGGTCACGCAGCCAGAACCACAGGAGCAAGAGCAGCACGACGCCGATGCCGAGCCAGATCAGGCGCGACCGTACGAGCCCTTGGTAATGCGCCACCCGCTCCGCCGCGGGAAGCGGGTTGTAGCCGACCACCAGCTCCTGCGCCATGGGGTCATCGTATCCAGACGAGCCTGTGGCTCAGTGCCCACGCGCCTGGGCGGCCAGCTCCTGGCTGCGGTCGCGGCAGGCTTCCATGGCGGCGATGAACGCGGCCTTCACGCCGTGATCGTCGAGCGTACGGAGCGCGGCTGCCGTCGTACCGCCCGGCGACGTGACGTTCTCGCGCAGCACCGCGGGGTGGGTGCCCGAGTCGCGCAGCAGCTTCGCCGATCCGTACAGGGTCTGGGTCGCGAGTGTGGTCGCGATGTCGCGGGGCAGCCCGAGCAGGACCCCGGCGTCGATCATGGCCTCGGCCACGTACATGACATAGGCCGGTCCTGAGCCGGAGACGGCCGTGACGGCGTCCAGGTGCTTCTCGGGCACGGTGACGACGCGGCCGACCGCGCCGAGCAGGTCGGCGGTACGGGTGAGGTGGTCAGCGGTTGCGGACGTCCCGCCGGCGATGGCCGACATGCCCTCGCCGACGGATGCGGGCGTGTTCGGCATGACGCGTACGACAGGGGTGCCGGACGGTACGTGCGCCTCGAGGACGGCGAGCTCGACGCCGGCCGCCAGGGAGATGACGAGCGCGCCGGGCGCCAGCGCGCCGGAGATGCCGTCGAGCGCGGCCGCGACGTCGTACGGCTTGACGATGACCACAACCGTGTCGGCTCCGGCGACGGCGTCGGTGTTGTCGCCGACGACCTTGATGCCGTACGTCGCGGTGATCTCGCGCTGCCGCTCAGGTCGAAGGTCGGTCCCGACGATCTGGTCGGCCGCGATCCCGCTCGCCAGCAGTCCTGCGAGGAGGTTCTCCCCCATCATGCCGACGCCGAGCAGCGCGATCATCGCGTGATCCTGCCGGCGAGGATCTCGGCGATCTGGATCGCGTTGAGCGCGGCACCCTTGCGGAGGTTGTCGTTCGAGACGAAGAAGACGAGGCCCTTGCCGTCCGGTACGGACTGGTCGGCGCGGATCCGGCCTACGTACGACGGGTCCTTGCCGGCGGCGTAGCGCGGGTTCGGCACGTCGGTGAGCTCGACGCCCGGCGCAGCCTTCAGCAGCTCGGTCGCGCGCTCGGGCGTGATCGGATGAGCGAACTCGGCGTGGATCGCCAGCGAGTGGCCGGAGTAGACCGGGACGCGCACGCACGTGCCGGCGACGGCCAGGCCAGGGATGTGGAGGATCTTGCGCGACTCGTGGCGGAGCTTCTGCTCCTCGTCGGTCTCGCCCGTGCCGTCGTCGACAAGCTTCCCCGCGTAGGCGATGACGTTGTAGGCGATCGGGAGCACGTACGGAGCGGGGTCGCCCAGCGGCACCGCATCGCCGTCGATCGCCAGCCCCGACGCGTCACCGGCGGCGGCGATCTGGTCGGTGAGCGCCGCGACGCCCTTGACCCCGGAACCTGAGACGGCTTGGTACGTGGCGACGATCAGCCGGGTCAGCGTCGCCTCGTCGTGCAGCGGCTTGAGAACCGGCATCGCGGCCATCGTCGTACAGTTCGGGTTCGCGATGATGCCCTTGGGGGGGTTGAGCGTGTCGCCGGGGTTCACCTCGGAGACCACGAGCGGTACGTCCGGGTCCTTGCGCCAGGCGGACGAGTTGTCGACCACGATCGCGCCGGCCTCGGCAACCTGCGGCGCGTAGATCGCCGACATCGTCGCGCCGGCGGAGAAGATCGCGATGTCGATGCCGGTGAAGTNNCGAGCAAGGTGAGCATGACCCGACCGACCTGACCAGTGGCCCCGAAGACTCCAACACGCATGGCGCACAGCCTAACCGGGCAGGGACGGTGCCCTCGTGAGATATCCGGGCGTGGAAGGCCGTCGCCCGACCGTCAGCCCCACGCGGCGACGTCGCGGCCGAGGAGCGCGGCAAGCCGGTCCAGGGCTGGGGCGTCCGCAGGCACATCGTGCGAGGCCGCGAACGGGGTGCGGCCAGGCGGCAGCTGGGTGAGGGCCTGACTACCGAACTGGAACTCCTGCTCGACGAGGGCGTCGCCGAAGTCGACCGGCTGACCGGTGGCTCGGGCCAGGTCCCAACCGTGCACCAGGATCTCGGTGAGCCGCAGGTGGAGCGCCACCGCACCGGGCACGGTGCCGAATGGGACAGTCACTGGCCGATCGAGGGCTCCGGGCAGGCGAAACGCTGTCAGCAGGGCTTGGGCGGCGTCGTGGAAGGCAGGCACCGGCCGGTCACCGAGGATGTCGCCGGGAGCGGTGCGACGGTACTCCTCCAGCGTCGTCGCACCGTCGAGCATCTCGGCGAACAGTTGGTTGCCGGACGCCATGTGCCCAACCAAGGTTCGCACGTCCCACTCGGTACAGGGCGTCGGCGCCCCCCACTGGTCGGGACGTATCGCGGCCACGAGACCCTCGGCGATCGACAAGCTCGATTCCAGCTGGGTGGCGGACGGTGCGGTCATCGAGGTTCTCCTGAGCGGCAGGCGAGGCGGCGAGATACCGGTCCGCGGCGAGGGTGAGATCCGGAATCTCACCGGCGCGCTCGCCGGTGGTGCGTTCGGTGGTGATACGTCGCGCGTGCAACGGTTCATCATGTTAAGCAGGTGA
>PMLO01000264.1 GCA_003158895.1 Propionibacteriaceae bacterium | reverse complement strand
AGCTGACGGCGTCGCCAGGACTCACGCCTGCGCGGTGAGCAGTGCGCGGTAGAAGTGGACACCTCGGACGAGCGAGTCGGCAGTCACGCGCTCGTCGACGCCGTGCACCGAGGCGCGCTGGGCGGCCGACATGTACAGGGGACTGAACCTGTACACAGCCGGTGCGATGCGGGCCGCGTGACGGGCGTCACTGGCACCGAGCATCGTGTACGGGACGGTCAGGGCATCCGGGTACGAGCCGGCAACGGCGGCCAGGATCGCGTCCCAGCGCTCGTCGAACGGCGACACCGGAGTCGGTTCGTGCCCCTCGAGGACCCGTACGTCGACCGTCAGTGACGACCCCACCGCGCGCGTGACGACCTTCTCGACGTGACGGATGGCGTCAGCGAGGGTGCTCGACGTGGCGACACGCATGTTGACGATCGCCGTCGCCTTCGCCGCGAGCACGTTGGGCGCCGACGAGCCGGTGAGCATCGTGGCGGCCGTCGTCGTACGGACCATCGCCGCCATCTCGGCACCCAGGTACGGGAAGACCTGCGCCAGTACGGGGCGGAGCTGGTCCGCTCTGCCGAGCACGGCCGAGAGCGGCCCCGGCACGTACGGGGCGAGCTCGGCGAACATCCGTACCGAGATGTCGTCGAGCTGTGCCGGGTGCGGGTGCCGCTCCAGCGCGGCGATGGCTCGGCCGAGCGCGGCTGTTGGGCTGCGGCGTGGTGGCGTCGACGAGTGGGCCGGCGTGCGTGGGTCGGCGGACACGCTGACCTCGAGGTTCACCACGCCCTTCTCGGCGACCCCGACGACGGCCACCTGCTTGGTGAGGCCAGGAACGAGTCCGGTCGTCACCGCGCCACCCTCGTCGACGACGAGCACCGGCTTGACGACTCGCCGCTCCAGCTCGGCGATCGCCGCGACGGCCGACGGTCCGTCCGACTCCTCGTCGCCGCCGAGCGACAGGTAGAGGTCGTCGTGGGGGCGCCAGCCCTCGACCAGGAGATCCTCGACCGCCTCCAGCAGTACGAGCAGCGCGCCCTTGTCGTCGAGCGTGCCCCGCCCGTACACGGTCAGCCCGTCCTCGCCGTCGGCGATGATGCCGTCGAAGGGAGGGTGCGTCCAGCCGGCGGCTTCCCAGCCCTCCGTCGGCGCGGGCACGACGTCCTGGTGAGCCATGAGCAGTACGGTCCCGAGCGCGGTCGCGCCCGTACCTTCACCCGTCCCGGCGAACCGCAGCAGCAGTCCGGCCCGGCCGACCGTCGCGACCTCGGCGACGGCGAACAGGGTCGGGTAGAACTCGCGCAGCAGAGCCTGGAACGTCGAGAAGACCTGTGCTGTCTCGGGAGTCAGAGGCCCACCGTCTGGCGGCGTGACCGTCGGGACCTGTACGAGCTGCGACAGTCGTCCGGCGAGGGCAGGTGCGTCGTGCGTCACGCGACCCCACCCGCAGTCGGTTTCACCAGGGATGCTGGGAACTCGTCACATCCCGTACCAGATTTGCCACGGGATGTGACGGCACTCCTACATCCCAGGTGAAACCGACCAGGCGATGGGCATCCCTCGGGGCGGGTCATGCTGTGACCTCTTCTTCCGGTAGCGCGTGTGAATCCGGCGATGTGGTGAAGGCGACCTTCGGCACCGTGAGGAGCGTGATGAGTGCGACCACTGCCGTACCGCTGCAGATCAGCCACACCGTGATGTAGCCGGACATCGGCGCCGCGGTTCCGGAGGTGACGCCCTGGACGAGCGCGATCGCGAAGGCCGCACTCGCGAACGAGCCGCCGACGGTCTTCGTCATGTTCGTGAGGCCGGTCGCCATCGCCGTCTCCCCGATCGGGGCGGCCGACGCGGCGGCTGCGGGGAGCGCTGCGACCAGCGCGCCCGAGCCGAGTCCCGCGATGACCATGCAGGTGGTGACCTCGACCATGTTGGCGTGGAGGAGGACCAGCCCGAGGTACCCGGCACCGATCAACCCCGTCGCGCCCACCAGGACGAGCCGCGGCGTGAACGACGCACTGATCCGCGCGAACGTGGCCGCGCCGACGAGGAGGCTCAAGACGTAGCCGCCGATGAGGTACGAGGCGGTGGCCGAGGTGAGGCTCATCCCGTAGCCGTACACGGCCCGGTCCGTACGGACGAACGTGGACAGCGCGCCCTGCGCGCCGAGCAGGCTGACGCCGATGAGGGCCGAGGTGAGGAACACCGGCCACAGTGTCGGCTGGGTCACGAGGTGGATGTCGACCAGCGGCGAGTCCGTACGGCGCTCCATCCACACGAAGAACACGATGATCGCGATCCCCGCGATGACAAGGCCGATCACGAGCGGGGTGATGCCGGCGAGGCGCACGAGGCTGAGGCCGCCCGTGATCGCGAGCAGGCCCAGCGACAGGACGACCGCGCCGCGGGTGTCGATGCGACCGCCCGCGCGCTCGCCCGGGTCGGCGACCAAGCGCCACACGACAACGAAGGCGACCGTGATGAGTGCGGCCGGTACGGAGAGGACGATCCACAGGTGGTTCTTGAAGACCACACCGAGCTGTCCGGCGGCGAGTGCGCCGGAGATCGCGCCGGCCTCCAGAGCGACGACGATGACACCGGACGCACGGCGGGTGAGCGCGGCGGTGTCGGGCAGGCGGCGGGCACGGGCATAGATGATGGCGACGTTGAGCGGCAGCCACACGACGTAGAACCCCATCAGCGCCCACAGCGTGAGGAACAGCGGGAAGCTTGGCGCGACGGCGACGCCCCACGCCGCTGCAGCAGTGAGGGCCAGCGTGCCGAGCAGCACCCGCCGATGCCCGTACATGTCACCGAGGCGCGCCAGGAGCGGTACGACGATGGCGGACAGCAGGAGCTGTACGGCCTCGAGCCAGTTGATGTCCGCGTCGTGGATGGCGAGCTTGCGGGCGATGTCGCTGTACAGAGGGGTGTAGTAGCCCTGGATCACGCCGGAGGTGAACTCCACCACCGCGAGCCCCCCGACCACGCCCCCCGCGAGCGCTGTGCGCTTGGTCATGGCTGATCCTGGCACGCCGCCGGGCATGTACGTCGCGACGGAGGAGAACTGGCTGCCTCTCTCCTGGACTGCCGGCCGTGCCCCACCTCACGAGTATGCCGATGACACCGGATCCTGCCGTCCGCGACCGACGATGACTGAGTCATCACTGTCCGTGATCATGGGCCCGCTGTTCGGCGCCCTGGGTGTTGCTGTGGGCGTTCTCGCGTTCTACGTCGGGTGGAAACTCCGCGTGCGCCGGGATCTTCCACGCGCCAACCGTGTCCTGTTGTGGTTCGTCCTCGTGGGTTGTGTCGCCGTGGCGGTCTTCGCACTCGGCCAGATGGTCACGCGGGTCTTCTAGCCGGCTGGTCGGTGTCGTCGCGGCGGCGAAGTACCTCTCACTACGCACGGAGCCAGCCACCCTGATGCTCGCGTCAGGGTGAACCCTGAGAACCTTTCTCGGGTATCTCTTAGGTCCCTGAAACCTTCTCTTGACGATTAAGACCTTTCAATAGACGGGTGTCATTTCGGTGGAGGCTGGCAGCCAGTCTCGGTGTGCTGGTCGTCCTGGGCGGATGCATGCCCGTCGACGCCGGTCAGTCGACGCCGTCGACCGTCGCGACACCGTCAGTGCTGACCATCGCCCCGACTGCTCCGGCTTCGGCCGCGTCGCTGGACGTAGGCGGATTCAAGACCCGCGTGGTCGATGCCGCCCAGACCGTACCGACCGGCACGTTCGTCCTCGTCATCAAGACCGGGATGATCACGGGAGACCTGACCCTGAAGTACAACGGCGCGTACGACGTCACGGACGCCACCACCCCGCGCTGCCGCCTCGACGGCACGCAGAACGGCCAACCGCTGACGATCATCGTGGTCGGCGACAAGCTCTACACGAAGGCGGGCACGGCCAGGTACGGCCTGTCGTCGGTCTCCGACTCGGTCGCGCGGCTCGGTCTCGCCACAGTCCGGCCTGATCTGCCGACACTCGTCAATCTGATCGGCGGCTCCGTACGTGGTCTGACCGATGTCGGGCCGGACACCGTGAACGGGCTCGCCGTTGAGCACTGGCGTGCGCTGGTCGACGCGAGCGTGTTCGCCCCCAGCGCCACTGGCACCACGACCGTCCAGCTGTGGCTGGATTCCACCGACTTGCTCCGCCAGGTCTCGTACAGCCTCACAAGCGGCGGCATCGCCTCGACGACGACAACCGTCACCGTCACGTACGGGGACTTCAACAGCGCCGTCGCGATCAACGAGCCGGATCCGTCCGAGGTCCGCTGACCTCGGACGGCCCGCGCGTCAGATGCTGCTCGGTCCCGCCCAGAGGTTGAGGCCTCCCTCGGTCGCGTGCGTGTCGATCGCTGCGAGCTCATCGGCGGTGAACGTGATGTTCGTGACGGCGGCCACCGAGTCCTCGAGCTGGGTGACGCTCGACGCGCCGACGAGCGCCGAGGTGACCGTGCCCCGGCGGAGCACCCACGCGATCGCGAGCTGCGCGAGCGTCTGGTGCCGGCTCGCGGCGATCTCGTTGAGCGCCTTGATGTGGTCGAGATTGTCGTCTGTGAGCAGGTCCGGCGACAGCGATTTGCCCTGGCTGGCGCGTGAACCCTCCGGGATCCCGCCCAGGTACTTGTCGGTGAGCATCCCCTGCGCCAGCGGCGAGAACGCGATGCAGCCGACGCCGGTCTCGTCGAGGGTGTCCAACAGCCCCTCCTCGACCCAGCGGTTGAGCATCGAGTACGAGGGCTGGTGGATCAGGAGCGGCGTACCGAGCGCGTTGAGGATCTCGACGGCCTTCTTGGTGCGCTGCGGCGAGTAGGAGGAGACCCCGACGTAGCGCGCCCGACCCGACCGCACGGCGTAGTCGAGCGCGCCCATCGTCTCCTCGAGGGGCGTGTCCGGATCGGCACGGTGGTGGTAGAAGATGTCGACGTGATCGGTGCCCATTCGGGCCAGTGACGCGTCGAGACTGTCCAGAAGGTACTTGCGCGAACCCAGATCCCCGTACGGCCCGGGCCAGTAGTCCCAGCCGGCCTTCGTGGAGATGACGAGCTGCTCGCGGTACGGCAGGAAGTCCTGGCGCAGGTGACGGCCGAAGTTCTCCTCTGCCGCTCCGTACGGCGGGCCGTAGTTGTTGNNGGCCCAGCGACACCGCGGGCAGCGCGAGCCCGCTCTTCCCGACCCGCCGGTACGGCATGCGGCCGTCATAGCGGTCAGCGTCAGCGCGGTACGGATCAAGGATCGGCATGGGTTCTCCCTAGGGACGTGGACAGTTCGACCCTAGTCGGCCGACAGGCGGCCCGGCCGGGGGTTGCCAGGGCTTGGCTCCGGTCACTGGGCGGGATCCGTTGTTCTTGCGCCTCGAACTCGTGGTTATGAGCGACGTCTGATCGGCTGCCGGGGAGTCGGCCTACGGGAGCGTGGTTACGAGGCCCGAAATGCCTGCCGTAACCACGATCGCGTAGGCCGACGCGGCCACCAGTCCCGTGGGGCGCCTCATAACCACGATCGCGAGGCGTGAACGACTGTCAACCCTCCCGTTGCCACAATCACGACTCTTCAGCCCATCAGTTCCTCGGGCGCAGCCACGCGGATCAGGCCGGTTGCCGTGTGACCACCGTCACGTCGAGCTCGATCGTCGTGGAGAGCGAGTTCGCAATGAAGCACTCCTCGTGCGCCTGCTCCGACATGCGTACGACCTCGGCTGGATCGACACCTGCCTCGACCTCGATCACGGGGCTCAGCCTGATGCGGCCGACGCGGATCGGTGTGTCCGCCACGTCCATCCAGCCGTGGGCATCGTCGGTGTAGCCGAGCACCGTCACCTCTTGTCGCGCCGCCACCGCGAGGAAGCTGAGCAGCTGGCAGGAGCTCGCGGCCATGACCAGCAGCTGCTCGGGGTTGAGCAACTCGTGGCTGCCACGGAACGCCGGATCGGCCGACAGCGCGAGCTCCTGGGTCGCGGGGAAGGTGACACCGTTGTGGGCGCGCGAGTACACGCGATAGCCCCCGGCCGTCGACCCCACCCAGGCGATGCGCGTCTCGTACGTGTGCGTGAGCATGTACGCACCGTACGTCGCCGATAAGGTCTCCCCGGACGGCTCGACGAGGAGATCTGATGAAGGTGCTGAGGTTCCGGACGCCCTGGGCGATCGACCTCACCGACGAGCCGGAGCCCCAGCCCGGCCCCGGCGAGGTCATCCTCGAGGTCGACGCGGTGGGGATCTGCGGCAGCGACGTCCACGGCTTCGCCGGCATCACCGATCGCCGCAAGCCGGGCGTGGTCATGGGCCATGAGATCGGCGGCCGGATCGTGCGCGGTCCCGGAAGCAGCCCCGACACTGTGACCGTGTTCCCGCAGCTCGGCTGCGGGACGTGCGACTCATGCCTGGCCGGTCTCGAGCAGCTCTGCGACTCGCTGAGGATCATCGGCGTCGCACCCGACCGGNNNGTGATCGCGGCACTCGTGGAGCCGTACGCGGTCGCGCTCAACGCCGTCTCCCGCACGCCGGTGGTCGGCAAGCGGGTCCTGGTCATCGGCTGCGGCGCGATCGGACAGCTCGTCGGGCTTGCCGCGGCACGCAACGGCGCGAGCGTCGTGTACGCCTACGACGTGGCTCCCGACCGGATCGCTCTCGCCGCGGAGCTGGGGGCCCTCGTGCCCGACCCGACCGACGACCTCAGCCCCTGGATCGCCCGCAACGGCGGTCCGGTGGACGTCGCGTTCGATGCCGTCGGAACGGACGAGTCGGTCGCCGAGGCGCTGGCCTGTACGCGTCCGGACGGTGCCGTCGTCGAGATCGGCCTCGGAGTACCGAGCATCACCATCACGCTTCAGCAGCTCGTCGGCAAGCAGCGCTCGCTGCTCGGCTCGTACGCGTACAGCCGGGCCATTTTCGAGCGCGCCGCGCGTGAGCTCAGCGAGGGCGTGCCCGGTGTGGAGCGCCTTGTCGGCGCCGTAGTCCCGCTCGAGGAGGCGGCGTCACGGCTCGAGCTGCTCGCGTACGGCACGGACCGCTCCCTCCGCGTACAGCTCAGTCCATCGGGTCGCTGTCTCCCCGACTCGGGGCCAGTGCGGGGAGGTGCGTCGTGAAGACTCGACCTGGATTCAGCAGCGTCGTCGCGCTCCTGGTGATGCTCACCCTCGGTGGGTGCCAGGGGACGCCGATCAGCTCGGTGAAGCCAACGCTCTCATCGGCGCCCGCGGCGACACCAGTGCCGACGGCGTCGACCGCGTCGACGGCACCCGCCCGCACGGTGTCATCCCCCAGCGCGGATGACTGGGCCGCGTACGCCAACGGCCGGTACGGCTATGCGGTTTACTACCCTGCCGGATGGACGGCCGGCGACGAAGCTGAGAACGGCGATGGCCGCGTGCTGACGGCGGATGGCGGCGTGAGCCTGACCGTGTACGGCACGAACAGCACCGCGTCCATTGCGCAGGTGCACAAGGATGCATTGGCGAGCGCGGAGGCTGACGGCGTCGTAGTGACCTACCAGACCTCGACGTCGAACCGGTCGGTCGTCTCCGGCATCAAGGGGAGCACCGTCTACTACTCGAGCGCGTGGTGCGGCAAGGGTTCGTGCAACTACCTGACGTTCGCGTACCCGACCGCCGCCAAGGCAACGATGGACCCGCTGGTCACGACCATCACCCAACGCTTCGCCCCGGGGAGGCTGGACGAGGCGAACTGATCCTGTCGCCGGGCTATGACTTGACTGTGGGTGACCTCTCCGACCCTCCCGCTTCGTGGAATGCGCACCTAGGCTGCAGGAATGGGGCGACTCCCGGTTGCTACGAGTGAGGCCGGTTCGCCCACGCCCGCCGAGCGCGTGGAGGCCAAGCGCCTCCTCTTGACGGCACCGGCCCGGACCGCCGCCCCGGGACCCGTACCCCTCAAGAAGACCGACCCCGGCCACCAGTTCGAGACGCTCGAGGACGAGTTCTCGCGCGACACCTACCCGGAGCGAGCGAGCGAGCCGGTACGAGTGCGGCTCGCTCGACTCCGTACGTGGACGCAGACCCATGGACGACGCGTCGTGCTCATCGCCACCGTCATCGTCGTCGTGGCGGCTCTCGGCATCTGGTGGGGCGTCCGGCCGAAAGGTCCCGCGGCCCTCACCCAGAACGACGTGAACGCCTCGATCACGAAGGCGCTCCAGGACCAGGCCAAGCAGCAGGCGGCGCAACCGGCCGACGGGGCCTCCGCGTACGCGGCCGTCCGGCTGTCGCTCGTCGTCATCACCACCGCCTCGGCGACAGGCGAGGGACTGGGCGCCGGCACCGTGGTCAAGGATGACGGCACCATCCTCACCGCGCTCCACGTCGTGAGGGGAGCGACGACGATCACCGTGCAGTTCGCCGACGGTACGCAGTCCGCGGCGACGGTCACCGCGTCGACCCCCGCCCAGGACATCGCCGTACTCAGCCCGGCCACGCTGCCCCAGGTCGTCGTCGCGGCCACGCTCGGCGGAGGCGTCGGCGTCGGCGACGAGGTCTTCGCGGTCGGCAACCCGCTCGGCTACGCCGCGTCCCTCTCGGGCGGGGTCGTGTCGGCTCTGAACCGTACGGTCACGATCCAGGGGACGACGCTCAGCGGGCTCATCCAGACCGACGCCGCGGTGAACCCCGGCAACTCCGGCGGACCGCTCGTGAACAAGGCCGGCCAGGTGGTGGGCGTCGTCACCGCGCTCGCCAACCCCACCGGCGCCGACAGCTTCGCGGGCATCGGCTTCGCCGTACCCATCGCCACAGCCGGCGGCGCCGCCGGCGCTCCACCGAAGTAGAGGATCACATGACAACGAACCCGCTCGAGCAGGCGCTCTACCAGGTGAAGCGCACGATCGTGGGCCAGGACGTACTTCTGGAGCGCATGGCCGTCTGCCTGCTCGCGCGCGGCCACCTGCTCGTCGAGGGCGTGCCGGGCCTCGCCAAGACGATGTCGATCAAGACGCTCGCGGCCACAATGGGCGGCCAGTTCCAGCGGATCCAGTTCACGCCTGACCTCGTACCGGCCGACGTCACGGGGACCCGTCTGTACAACCAGAAGACCGGCGAGTTCGAGACGGCCCTGGGACCGGTGTTCGCGAACCTGCTGCTCGCCGATGAGATCAACCGCGCGCCCGCGAAGGTGCAGTCGGCGCTGCTCGAGGTGATGCAGGAGCGGCAGGTGACGATCGGCCGCACCACGTACCCGGCGCCCGACCCGTTCCTCGTCATGGCGACGCAGAACCCGATCGAGTCGGAGGGTACGTACCCGCTGCCCGAGGCGCAGGTCGACCGGTTCATGCTCAAAGTGCTCATCGGCTACCCGTCGGTCTCCGAGGAGTACGCGGTGGTCGAGCGCATGACCTCGGCGCCGGTCAAGACCGAGCAGGTGCTGACGCTGGACGACCTCAAGCGGATGCAG
>PMLO01000126.1 GCA_003158895.1 Propionibacteriaceae bacterium | reverse complement strand
TCGCGCTCGGCAAGACCGGTGCGCAGGAGCTCAACTACATCTCCGACGTGGACGTCCTGTACGTGGCGGAGCCCGCGCTGGACTCGGCCGGCGAGCCCCTGTGCACTCCGGGGGAGGCCGTCGACATCGGCACCAGGCTGGCCGCCGCCGCGACGCGGGCGTGCGCCGACAACACCAGCGCAGGGTCGTTGTGGTCCGTGGACGCAGCGCTGCGGCCCGAGGGCAAGGCCGGCCCGCTGGTACGAACGCTGGCGAGCATGCGGGCGTACTACGAGAAGTGGGCCAAGAACTGGGAGTTCCAGGCGATGCTCAAGGCGCGGCCCATGGCCGGCGACCTGGAGCTGGGGCAGGAGTTCTGCGATCTCATCGAGCCGCTCGTGTGGGCGGTGGGGGAGCGCGAGGGGTTCGTCCTCGAGACCCAGGCGATGCGTGCGCGGGTGATCTCGCTGATCCCGGCCAAGGAGGCCGACCGCGAGATCAAGCTTGGCGCGGGCGGACTGCGCGACACGGAGTTCACCGTCCAGTTGCTGCAACTGGTCCATGGGCGCGCTGACGACCGGCTCCGGATTCGCGCCACCTTGCCGGCGTTGGCCGCGCTGGTCGACCACGGCTATGTGGGCCGCAGGGACGGGGCCCGCCTGGCCGAGGCGTACCGGTTCCAGCGCCTCCTGGAGCACCGGGCGCAGCTGCACAAGATGCGGCGGACCCACCTCATCCCCGACGATGAGGCAGGGCTGCGACGCTTGGCCCGCGCGATCGGGCGCACCGAGCCGAACGAGGTCGTCGAGGACTGGCGCGCCAGCACACGTACGGTCACGCGGCTCCACCTGCGCGTGTTCTACTCGCCGCTCCTCGAGGCGGTGGCGCGGATCCCATCGGAGGCTGTACGGCTCACGACGGATGCGGCCAAGACTCGGCTGTCGGCCCTCGGCTACGCCGACGCGGAGGCGGCCCTGCGCCACATCGGGGCGCTCTCCGCCGGGATGTCCCGGCACGCCGAGATCCAGCGGCAGCTGCTTCCCGCGATGCTCGGGTGGTTCGCCGCGGGGCCCAACCCGGATGCCGGACTGCTCGCGTTCCGCCAGGTGTCGGAGGCGCTCGGCGAGACCCCGTGGTACCTGCGGGCCTTGCGCGACGAGAACGCGATGGCCGAACGGATGGCCCTGATCCTGTCGACGTCGCGCCTGGCCGTGACGCTGCTGCGCCGCGTCCCACAGCAGGTCGAACTGCTCAGCAGCGACGAGCTCATCGTGCCGAGGAGCCTCGAGGAGATACGCGAGGCGATGACGGCCGCTGCCGGCCGGTACCCCGATACGGAGTGGGCCGTCGAGGCCGTACAGGCGATCCGGCGGCGCGAGCTGCTGAGGCTGGCGATGTCGGATCTGCTCGGGCACGCGTCGCGCGAGGTGGTCGGCCGAGGCCTCACAGACATAGTCGACGCGACCGTCGGTGCGGTCCTGGAGATCGCTCGGCGCGAGGTGGACGACCCGCCAGAGATCGCCGTGATCGCGTGCGGCAGCTGGGGGGCCAGCGAGATGTCGTACTCATCGGATGTGGACGGCATGTTCGTGATCGACGACACCGACGACCCGGACCGGATGAAGCGGGCGATCGCGATTGCGACCAGGCTGCGGGCGCTGCTGAAGCTGGGTGGCGAGGACGCTGCGCTGCGGTTCGACGCCGACCTGCGGCCGGAGGGCAAAGAAGGTCCGCTCGTACGGACGCTGTCCGCCTACCGCCGGTACTACGAACGGTGGTCGGCGACCTGGGAGGCGCAGGCGATGCTGCGCGCCGATGCGGGCACCGGCGACGAGGAGCTGGGCCGTCGCTTCATCGAGATCGTCGACCCGGTCCGCTACCCGAGCGGCGGCTTGTCGCTGCAGCAGGTGCACGAGATCCGGCGGCTCAAGGCGAGGGTCGAGACGGAGCGGATGCCGCGAGGCGTCGACCCGAAACGTCACGTCAAGCTGGGCCCCGGTGGGTTGTCGGATGTCGAATGGACGGTCCAGCTGCTGCAGCTCCAGTACGCCCATGAGGTGCCGACGATGAGGACCCCGCGCACGATGGAAGCCCTCCGCGCGGCGGTGGCTGCCGGCCTACTCGAGACGGGCGACGCAGCGGCGCTCGAGGCGGCGTGGGAGTTCGCGGGCAGGATCCGCAACACCGCCATGCTCGTACGTGGCAAGGCGTCGGACACGATCCCCACCGATGCCAGGGAGAACGCACAGGTCGCACAGGCGCTGGGGTACGGACGCGAGGGCTCCTCGCACCTGCTCGACGACTGGGGACGTACGGCACGGCGCGCGCGCAACGTCGTCGACCGGCTCTTCTACGGACTCGAGGACGACTGAGGCAGCAACGCCAACGACCGACCGGGAGAACCCGGCCGGCCGTTGCCACTGCGTGAAGATCAGGCCTTCTTGAACAGGCTCAGCTTGTTGTAGTGCTTGGCAAGCAGGTAGTAGACCGTGACGCGGTTCTTGCGGTTCACGCCCTTGAGGGTCTCGCCCACGCTGGCGAGGGCCGCATCGATGTCGGTGTCGGAGTCCGTGATGGCGAGCTTCTTCTTGATGAAGCCCTCACGGACGCGCTTGAGCTCCTCCGGATCGCTGTACGAGACCAGCGAGGAATCGACCTTGTGAAGGGCGATGCCACAGTGGCGCACGATGCCTGCGATGGCATCGTCATCGGCCTTGGGATCGTACTTCTTGACGTCTGCCGCCCAGTCGGTGGCCATATGTNNCAAGATGGGATCAATCGGCAAAGACTCGCGTCAGAGCGTCAGGGTGCTCCGAACGCCGCCCGCGATGATGGGCGTCCCGTCGGGGACCGCACGAGCGCCCACGTCACGCAATCGCAGATAAAGCTGCTCTGGTGGGGGATTGTGATGGCTGAGGTGGATCGCGACGATGTCAGTCGACTGCGTCGCGCTTCCCCACTCACGAAGCTGGCCCACCGCCGCGGTGAACGTCTGCAGGTTGAGGTGGCCGCCGGTCGGCTCGGCTGTGTCGCCGAATGTCTCCTCGAGCAGCACGAGGTCGAACGTCGTCCCGGCCAGCATGCGTTGCACACCCGGCGCCCAGGGGCCCGTGTCCGTACCCCACAAGACCGTGGCGTCAGGCCCGGCGATCGCGTACAGACATGCTTCCCCGTGAGCGTCGTGGTTCGCAGGCAACGCCCGTACGCGATAGGGGCCGAGCACGACGTCACGACCGGCGGTGATCGTGACGAACGTGACGTTCCCGCCTCGCACCCATGGCCTGCAGGCGTCGATGACCGGCTTCGGGCCGACGACCGTGAGCGGCTCGGTGGTGACCCACGACCTGTACAACAGGAAGGCCGGGTCGAGGTGGTCGGGATGGACGTGGCTGACGAGCACGTACCGCACGCCCGCGAGTGAGATGTTCGACCGCATCGCCTGGCGCGGCGCCTCGGCGCCGGGATCGACGAGCAGGACGCGGTCGATGAGCGCCGAGGTCTGCGAACGGACCAGACCGGCCTCGACCAATGACGTACAGCACGGCTTGGCGCACCAGGGATTCGGCCAGCCGTCGGAGGACCCCGTACCGAGCATCAGGACTTCCATGGTCCTGACGCTAGCGCCTCGTCAGGGCTCCGGGACGTGCGGGAGGGGCTCCACTGCAGGGTGGGAGGTGAAGATCAGGCCGAGCTGCGCGACGATCACCGCGGCGAGCATCAGCCCGGCGCCGATGAGCCCCCGGAGATCCATGCGCTCACCGAGGACGAGAGCGCCGCCGATCGCCGCGAACACCGCTTCGAGCGCCATGATGAGCGCCGCGTGGCTTGCGGGAGCGTCGCGCTGCCCCACAACCTGCAGCGTGAACCCGACACCGGTCGACAGGAAGGCGGCGTACGCAAGGGGGCCGAGCGTCTGCGCGATCCCGCTCAACGGCGTCGGCTCGAAGGCGACCGCGAACACGAGGCTGATCACCGCGCACGTGGCGAACTGCACGACGCAGAGGCGGAACGGGTCGAGGGCGCCAAGTCGCTCGAGTGCCAGGATGTGGCCGGTCCAGAAGACCGCGCAGCCGAGGACGAGCAGGTCACCGACGTTGACGGTGAAGCCGCTGCGAACACTCAGCAGGTAGAGGCCGCAGAGCCCGAGGGCCGCACCGAGCCAGGTCCAGCGGCTGGCCCGCTGGCGGAACACGAGCCAGCCCACGATGGGGATGAAGACCATGTACAGGCCGGTGATGAAGCCGGCGTTCCCTGCCGTCGTGGTCTGCAGGCCGGCTTGCTGCAGCAGCGAGCCGCCGCTGAGCGCCACCCCGACGCCGAGCCCGGGAAGGAACACCTCGCGCCAGCGGGCCGCACGCTCTGTACGGGTGCGGCGCGCGGACCTGTCGAAGACCGCGACCACGACAAGCAGGACCAGTGCACCCAGCGCGTGCCGTACCGCGGTGAACGACGCGAAGGCCATGTGCTCGGCCCCGAACCGCTGAGCGACGAACGCGGACCCCCAGATCATCGCCGCGATGAGCAGCAGGAGGCTGCCTCGCCAGGACCGGGGACTCGATGACACGAAACGAGAGCCTAGGGGTCGGCTGCCCTGGGCAGGACCCGGCACCCGTAGAGTGGTGGTGATGAGCGCCACGACCCAAGAGAACCTCTCCGGTTGGGGGCGGACCGCCCCCACACTTGCCCATGTCCTCAGGCCGGCTGCGCCTGAGGTCGTCATCGACGCGGTCACGACGGCGGCCGCGGCGACGTCCGGCCCGCTGGCCAGGGGTGTCGTCGCCAGGGGGCTCGGTCGCAGCTACGGCGACATCGCCCAGAACGCCGGCGGCATGGTCATCGACATGACGAGCCTCAACCGTGTGTACGGGGTCAACTCCGCCACGGCGACGGTCGACGTCGATGCGGGCGTCTCGCTGGATGCACTGCTCCACGTCGTACTTCCTCACGGCCTGTGGATCCCCGTCCTGCCCGGCACGCGCCAGGTGACGGTCGGCGGAGCGATCGCGTGCGACGTCCACGGCAAGAACCACCACAGCTCGGGCAGCTTCGGGAACCACGTGGAGGCGATGCAGCTGCTCATCGCCGACGGCCGGGTCTTGGACCTCGCCCCCGAGGGGACTCCCGACGATCCGGACGGCTCGATCTTCTGGGCGACCGTGGGTGGCGCCGGTCTGACCGGCATCATCCTGCGGGTCACGCTTGGTCTCGACCGGGTGGAGACCGCTTACTTCGTGGCGGACGGCCTCATCACGCATTCCCTCGAGGAGACCATCGAGGCGCACACGGACGGGTCCGAGGCGCACTACCCGTACAGCTCGGCCTGGTTCGACGCCATCTCCGCACCGCCGACGCTGGGCCGCGCGGCGATCTCGCGAGGCGCCATCGCGCGGCTGGACCAGCTCCCGCCGAAGCTCCAGCACGATCCTCTGCGGTTCGACGCGGAACCCCTTGTCACCCTGCCCGACGTCTTCCCGAACGGATTGGCGAACAAGCTGACGTTCTCGGCGCTGGGGAGCATCTGGTACGCGAAGAGCGGTACCTACACCAACAAGATCCAGAGCCTCACCGGCTTCTACCATCCGCTGGACCTCATCGGCGAGTGGAACAGGGCGTACGGATCGGACGGGTTCCTCCAGTACCAGTTCGTCGTCCCGACGCAGGCCCGCGACGCGTTCGTCTCGATCGTCCGCGACATCCAGCGGTCCGGGCACTATTCGTTCCTCAACGTGTTCAAGCTGTTCGGCGAGGGCAACCGGGCGCCCCTGTCGTACCCGATGGCGGGTTGGAACGTCTGCGTCGACTTCCCGATCCGCGAGGGCCTCGCGCCGTTCCTCGCGCGCATCGACAAGCAGGTGCTGGAGTTCGGCGGGCGACTGTACGTGGCGAAGGACTCACGGACCACCGCAGCCACCTTCCACGCGATGTACCCGCGCCTCGACGAATGGATCGCCGTCCGTCGTCGGGTGGACCCTGACGGCGTGTTCGCTTCGGACCTGGCACGACGACTGGAGCTGCTGTGATCAACGCCACGGGTAACCCCCAGACCATCCTGCTGCTCGGCGGGACCAGCGAGATCGGTCTCGCAATCGTCCACGAGTATCTGTCCGCCGCGCCCGCGCGGGTCATCCTCGCCGGTCTCCCCGGCAGGCAGGAACGCGACCAGGCCGCCGCCGAGCTCGTCGCCGCCGGTGCGACAAGCGTCGAGGGGATCGACTTCGACGCGCTCGACTTCCCGACCCACCCTGCCGTCATCGACGAGGCGTGGTCGTGGGGCGATGTCGACCTGGCCATCGTGGCCTGGGGCCTCCTCGGTGATCCCGAGAAGCTCTGGCAGGACCAGGCGAGCATCGTCGACTACGTCGGCGTGAACTACACCGGCGCCGTGAGCATCGGCGTCCTGCTCGGCCAGAAGATGAAGGCCCAGGGCCACGGCCAGATCGTCGTGATGTCCTCCGCCGCGGGCCAGCGCGTACGCCGCTCCAACTTCGTGTACGGATCGACGAANNTCAAGGTCCTCGTCGTACGCCCCGGCATGGTCCGTACCCGCATGAGCGCCCACCTCAAGGAAGCGCCGCTCACCGTCGACAAGGAGCTCGTCGCGCAGCTCGTCGTCAAGGCCGCGAAGTCCGGTCGGGAGATCGTCTGGGCCCCGCCGGCCTTCGAGTTCGTCATGCTCATCCTCCGCCACATCCCTCGAACCATCTTCAAGCGGCTCCCGCTGTAGCTCGCTGTCGTTCGTTGGAGTGATGTCAGAAAGACGTCACGCGAAAGTTCCCCAGGTGGGTCCCCAGCTGCACGAGATGATCCAGCAGGTATCGGCTCGCTAGGCGGTCCGCCGCGCGGATCGCTACAGAAGGTCGCGCGGATCGCTACAGAAGAACGTACCTAACGACCGACGTTGCCTTTCCCGACGACATGCTCACGCTCAGTCGCTGAGTGACGTCCTGCCATGGGTACGTCCGTCTGGCGGCGTTGGGGTCACCTGGGCTCGTGCAGCCTTCGACTGATCAGCGAGTCGCTTCGTACTCACCCTTGATCACGAAGAACGAACCGCGGATGACGCCGGCGAGCTTCGACTTCTGGCGGGCGAACTTGAAGCGGGCGGCGAGCTCTTCCGGAACGTCCATGCCCTCGGACAGCTTGAACCCGACAGCGCGCTTCCCGCCGTCAGCGATCCCGTACATGACGTTGATCGCCAGGCCCGACTCGTAGAACACGTACGACATGCGGAGACCGCCGACCTCGAAGGACGTCGCCTCGAGCGGGCGGGACGCGATGACGATGTCGCGCTCGTCCTTCAGCACCTTGCCGACGTAGTCGACCGTCTCCGCCGCCTCGGCCGCCGGGTACGAGGTGAAGACATGGTCGTACTTGTTCTTGTAGTAGCGCGCCTCGTTGGCCCTGAGACCAGCCAGGGCGTCCGCGACCGGCGAGGACTCCAGACCGACGGTGGACACGTTCACGAAGTCGACGACGTACGACACGATGATCTCCCGGAGCTCATTGAAAGGGCGAGCCTAGCGTCAGCGGCGAGCGGCGACGTCAGGAAGTGGTTCACGGTGACCGCCTAGGGTCAGCCCGGTGGGCGGAAGCCTCGGAGTCGGGGTTATGGCTGCCCTCAGGGCCCGTGTTCGCGCGTCGGCCCATGGGTTCGTTGTTATGAGGCGTCGCGAGGGCCTGATAACCACGAAGTCGAGGCGGACGGCGGCCACGGGTCGTGGGAGCGCCCTGATAACCACGATCTCGAGGCGTTCGCTGGGCCCGCGGTGGTTCTCGGCCACAGTGCCCGGCCGGTGAATCTGTCTGCGCGTCAGTGACGCGCGACGACAGGCCATCGCTCGTACGAACCATCAGCCTGCACCGCAGTCAGCTCGCTCCACATGTTCACGGTGGCGCAGGCGTGGTGGGGGAGGATGCGTACGAGGTCGCCGACGGTCAACACCCCCGTGCCTGCCCCGACCAGGAAGCCATGCTCCTCGTTGGCGCGCGGGAAGGTCACACCGTCGAGCGGCAGTCCGTCCCGGTCCAGCACCATCCCATAGCCCGTGTCGGCCGATACCGCGTCCGAGCTCATGGCCTTCGACCCCGCGTCGATGATCGCCGTACCGGCACGCTGCGTCGAGACAACCCGAGCCAGCACTGTGAGCGCGCAGTCATCGAGGGTGCACGAACCGAGACGGACCTGGTTGCCGTCGTTGAACACGTACGTCCCGGGCCGCGCCTCGGTGACGCCGGACACGTACGGACCAGCCGCCAGCCCCGGCGTCGAGCCCACGGACACCACATCGATCGCGTGACCCGCGGCACGCAACTCCTCGGCCACTGCCACCAGGCTCCGAGCCGACGCCACTGCCGCGGCGTCGAGGCCGGCGCGATCGGCCCCGAACCCGTACAGGTGCCCCTCGTGCGTCATCACACCGCGCAGCTGCAGCGAGGGAAGCGCGCTGACCTCGGCAGCGACAACCACGGCAGACGATGGATCCACCCCCGTACGTCCCAGCCCCGTATCGACCTCGAGGAACACGCCGGCGACCAGACGGGCCTCGTACAGTGCGGCATCGAGCGGCCCGGCCACGGCGACGGAGTCGACCATGAGCGTCGCTCCGTACCGACGCACAGCCTCGACCGCGAACGCGACCTTCGCAGCCCCCACCGGCAGGTGCGCCCAGAGCAGACCTCGGATCCCCGCNNGCTCGAGCCAGATCGCCGGAAACCCTCGACAGGTTGCGATCCATCCGCGCCACGTCGACGACCAGCGCCGGCGTGTCGAGCGTATCGAGGGTCATGCCTGATCCAGCCGCGGCTGCGCCGGACTCTTCATGTGCCACAGCCAGAACGAGGCGCCCAGGATCGCGAAGACGGCCGAGGTCACGGCGATCGAGAACATCGACGTGGCCACGATCGTGACGATGACGCCGCTGAGCAGCGAGTTGAACAGCAGCTGGGTGAACGACTGGCCGCTCGCCGCAGTACCTCGCCGCGTCGGGAACCTGTCGAGCATCGCCAGCTGCAGGATCGGGAACGACGCGGACATGGAGAACGCGATGACCGGCGGGAAGATCATGACCCACGGGAGATGGTTGCCGGCCGCGAACGCGACCGCGACTCCGACGAGGGCGGACGTCACGAGCGCGACCATCGCGATGCTGACGAGGCGCTGCGGCGCGATGCGGTGCGCGAGGCGCGCGTTCACGAAGGAGCCGAGGATCATGCCGGCCACGAACGGTACGAACAGCATCCAGAAGTCCTGCTCGCCCTTCCCGAGCAGCTGCAGCATGATGATCGGCGCGCCGACGATGTAGATGAACTGGGCCGAGAAGCCGAACATGCCCGCGAAGGCGAGCCGCAGGTACGGGCCGTCAGAGAGCACCAGCCGTAGCCCGTGCAGCACATCGCGCACATCGAGCTTGGGGCGCTTCTCGACCGGGTGGGTCTCCGGCAAGCCGAACGCAACCATGATCGCGAGGAGCACGCCAACGGCGACCAGGCCGCCGAAGATCGTCCGCCAGCTCGCGAATCCGATGACCCAACCGCCGACGATCGGTGCGAGAGCCGGCGCGATCGCGAAGATCATCGCCACCTGAGCCATCATCTTCTGCGCCGCAGGACCGCTGTACAGGTCGCGGATGATCGTAC
>PMLO01000229.1 GCA_003158895.1 Propionibacteriaceae bacterium | reverse complement strand
GTCGCCTCCGTGATGACCTTGGCGACGAGCGTGTTCAGGCCCACGTCCGTGAGCATCTCGAGCAGCGTGTAGTTCGCGACCAGGATCGCGGACGCCAGGACCGCGTATCGCCTGGCTGCCCGCTGCCAGGGGAGGTTCCGGTCGCGGAAGACGAACATCCGGTTCGCGGTGAAGTTCATGACGCCCGAGATGATGCGCGCGACGACGACCGCGACCAGGAGGTTGCCCGTGGCTGACGAGACGAGCCAGAGCAGGAGGAAGTCCAGCGCGAACGACGCGAGGCCGACCGCCGCGAAGCGGGTCATGGTCGCGGCATCCAGGCGTGGGTGAGCAGCGGCGCGTAGATCCGCCAGGAATCCCGCAGCGCCCTGAAGTGCGAGCTGTTCTCCCGCACCCGGTACACCGTCTCGATCTCGACCTCGACGATCTGCACACCTGCGCTGCGTGCGCGCAGCAGGGCCTGGAACTCGTACTCGAACCCGTCACCCGGCACCGACAACAACCAGCCGAGCAGCTCGTGCGGGTACGCGCGGAGGCCGGTCTGGGTGTCGTACAGGGCGATCCCGCTCAGCGCGCGGAAGACGTGGCGGGTCACGGTGTTGCCGAACCGGCTGCGGAACGGGACCTTGCCCGTGAAACGCCGCCCCCCGAGGACCATCGCGGCCGGCCGTACAGCGCCCGCGACTCTGACCACGTCCCGGATCAGATGCTGTCCGTCGGAGTCGGCGCAGACGGTGTCCTCGCCGGGAGCGTGTTCCATGATCCACGCGAAGCCGGTCTTGAGCGCCGCCCCCTTGCCCTGGTTGGTGGAGTGGGTGAGCACCGTCGCGCCGAGAGCTGCGACATCGGTGAACAGGTGCGTGTACGCCCGGCCCGAACCGTCGTCGACGACGAGAACCTGCCAGTGGGGCGCGCGGCGCCGCAGTCCCGCGACCACGTCGACGAGGCGCCGATCGGGTTCGTACGCAGGGATGAGGACGACCACATCTCGAACACTGTGCCGCCGGTCTGTGCATTCGCTGTGGCCTGGCTGGCGGGCTTCGATGAACGCAATTCCGTCTCGAACGAGGTCGACGCGCGAGGGCAGGCGTCGTCGCAGGCCCCGGTTGTGCGACGACCCGGCGGATCAGCGCCGGGTCAGGTCGTACGTCATCGTTCAGAGAGCGTCGTTGCTGATCCGGTCGAGGGCCGCCGTCCAGTGCTGCTCGAGCTCGCTCGGGTCCAGGTCGGTGCCCACGTGCTCGTGGCGGATCTCGATGAGCGTGGTGTCGGCGTCCTGGGCGATGAGGTGGACATCGACGAGGGTTCGCGGGGCCTCCTCGCCCTTGTGCCAGGAGAAGCGGATCTGCTCGAGCGGGTGGAAGCTGCGGGTCACGCCGTACGTGCCGTCAGCCGCACGCCAGGAGTCACCCTTGTCACCGAGCTGGCCGCCTTGGCCGAGGAGCGCCTCCATACCGGCCGGACTGAGCAGCGTGGTCCACACGGACTTGATGGGATGGGACACCGCGCGGCTGACGACCAGCGTGGTGTCCTTGGTCTCTGACTCGATGAGCTCCGTCATGATTCGACCTCGATCCGTGAGCCGGACCTCCGTTGGTCCGGAAGATTCCCGCCGGTTTTCCCGACGTGTCACCACACTAGCCGTGGCCCCCGACACTCGCGACGTGAAGGGTCGGATCACAAGACCAACATGGGCGTTCATGTGGGATTTGTCCCCACCTCGCGTGTCGCTCCCGAGATCGTGGCCCGTCTCTAGTACAAACGAACCAGGTCCCGGACCCGGTATGAGCCGGCCCGGGACCTAATGCGTTCCTCGGGCACGTGCGCTCGCCCGATCGCGGACGCAGTGACTCCCAGTCCCGCGGTTATCCACAGGGCGCCGCTCCAAACCCCCCACAGGGGGCGCAGGCAGGCCACGCTTGGATCATGCGCACCCCCGCACCCTGCGTTCTTCCCACGCAACCCACGTCCCGCGCCCTGTTGATCGCGTCCGGTCTGACCCCTCAGATGCTGGCAACGCAGCTGGAGTCCGGTCGCCTTGTACGGCTGCGACGCGGCGTTTTCGTCGCAGCTTCGGCATGGCCTCCCGACGAGGCCGGAAGGCACGTCCTTCTGGCCAAAGCCGAGCAGGTGATGCATCCCTCGGCCGTCCTGAGCCATGCGTCAGCTGCTCTGGTCTGGTCACTTCCCGCACCCCGGATTCTCGCCATGGGAAGAATCCGCTCCGGCGGTGACCCTGCCCGCAGTCGCCGGCGCCAAGTCACGGCGTGGGCCCGTCGTCCATCACCTTGGCGTCCTTCCGCCCAGTCAGGTAACCCGAGACGACGGAGGCTACGCCGTAACCACCGTGGCCCGGACTGCGATCGATCTGGCGGCCGCCCTGCCATTGCCGTCGTCGCTGGTTCTCCTCGACGCGGCCGGAAGACTCCTCATCGAACAGATGCTGGCGAAGGCGCGGCGCCAGGACTATGTGACCCCACGCCTCGTTCAGGCGGCTCGGGCACTCCTGTCGGACGCAGCTCGGTTCCGTCGCTCGGCAACGCTCGAGCCGCACATCGCGCTCAGCGACCCGTGTCGTGAATCCGCTGCGGAGTCCTTGTCCGCCGGGCACTTCTACGTCGCAGGGCTACCCACGCCAGAGTTTCAGTACCCGATCCGGACGTCGACGGGCACGTACTATCCCGACTTCTACTGGCCGGATCATCGCCTCATCGGGGAGTGCGACGGCGCCGTGAAGTACACCGACCACGCGGCGCTGGTTGCTGAGAAGGTACGCGAGGACTCCCTCCGCGAACTCGGCAACCGGTTCGTGAGGTGGCTCGGGCGTGAGGTGATGGCGACCCCCGCAGTCGTCGTGGGGCGAGTCAGCCGGGGCCTCGGTCTGTAGACCCGGGTTGTGCCGCTTACCGGACGACGCATCCGACCAGTCGCCACGAGGACCCCGGTTGTGCTGGATATGCGGCGGTGCTTCCCGTGCCAGAACCTGCACAGCTCGGGTCTTCGCTTGGCTAGCCCGAGAGCCCCGCACCATAACCTGCGCAACCTGGGTCTACGCGCGCGCCGATCGCGGGTAGCCGCTCACGCTGGGTTCTCCGACCAGCCAGAACCGCCACGGCGTGTCCGCCGCTCGACTGATGCCCACTCGCGGGCCCGACATGATGTGCCCGGCAGGTCCCGCGACGACGGTTGCGCGCACACCATCCAGCGCTAGCCCCGAGTCGGTTGCGGTGAGACCCAGCGCCGAGCCGAGGTTGCCGGGGCCGCTGGCCAGCCGGGCGTACGGGACGCGGCCGCGCCGCACCCGTACCGCCTCCTCGCCCGCCACAACCTCCCCTGCCCGCAGGAGAACCGCCGACGCGCGGCCCTCGACGTCGCAGACGATGTTGACGCAGGAGTGGATGCCATAGGACAGATACACGTACAGGCGGCCGGCCTTCCCGAACATCACCGCGTTCCTGGGAGTCATGCCGCGCCAGGCGTGCGACGCGGGATCGGCCTCGCCTTCGTACGCCTCCACCTCCGTCACCCGGATCCCGACGCCGTCGACGGTCAGCACGGCGCCGAGCAGATCCGGCGCCACGAAGCGCGCTGGTCGGTCGAGGTCCACGCGCCCAGTCTGCCCTCCTCGCGCTAGCCTGTCGTGGTGCTCGGACGTCGCGCGGTACTGGGTGCTGCCATCGGCGCGTTGGGTCTCGCCGGCTGCTCAGCAACGGTGTCGACCCCGAGTCCCGCTCCGACGTCGAGGACGCCCACACCCTCCTCGTCGATCCCTGTCCGCGACTTCCTCCAGCCCGGCGAAGCGACCGCTGTGGTCAAGGAGCTGGTTGAGGCGGCGGGCACGATCAACGCGATCAAGGTCGAGATCTCGGTCCACGACGCCAGCCTGAGCATCGTGAGCGGCATGACCGCGAAGACTTGGGCGTGGCGCAACGGGAAGATCGAGGTCGTCGACTCGGACACGCAGTACGTCGGGCAGGAGATCTTCGACCCCCGCGACTTCGACGTGTCCAACATCGCCGGCATGTTCACCACGGCGGCCACGCTCGCGAAGTCGGATTCCGGCCAACAGCTGCAGATCGTCGAGTACGCCGATCGCACGGTCTACATGACCGTGACCACCAACCCCGAGTCGCTCACGGTGTTCTTCCGCCAGGACGGGTCCCTCGTGTCGCAGGTTGACTTCACGACGCTGGCCGGCATCCAGGAGGCGTACAACGACGTCGTCGGCACGAAGAACTTCGTCAACGCGCTCGGCATCCTCCCTAACCAGGGCGGGATGTACGTGGATGTGGCAGTGCTCGACACGATCGTGCGGACGGTACGGCAGCCGCGGCTGCCCGTCCGTACGACGACCCGTCGTGAGGACACCACGCTGACCCCGTTCGACCCCGGGCTGGTCAAGCCGCCGATCATCGCGTCGTCGCTGGACAAGATCTGCGCAAAGGCCAACCTGCAGTCACCACCGGCCGGTTGGACCCTCGAGGTCGACACGAAGGACAACACGGCCGAGCCCCGCATGTACTTCACGGTCGGCGGTCAGCAGACGGTCATGACGCTCGACGGTGTGGACGTCACGCTTCACTGATCCCTGACCCCGATCCTCTCGAGGGGTCAACCGAGGTTGGTCGCGCTGAATGTGTCGCACTTCGTCGGATCGCCGGTCTTGAAGCCGATCGAGGTCCAGTTCTTCCGCTGCGCGCTGGAGCCGTGNNGGGTCGTCGGTCGAGTGCCGGAACCACACGCCGGCGTAGCAGTCGGCCTGCAGCTCGAGCCGTACGGACGCCGATCCCGCGCCGGTCTGCGTGCTCGACTGGGCCTTCGCCATGGTGCCAAGGAGGTTCTGGATGTGGTGACCGTACTCGTGGGCCACGATGTAGGCCTCGGCCGCGTCGCCACCCTTCGCGCCGAGCTGTGCGAGCAGCGTCGCCGTGTAGTCCGTGTCGATGTAGATGATCTGGTCGACCGGGCAGTAGAACGGGCCGACCGACGAGGTGGCGGCGCCGCAGCCGGTGGTCACCTGGCCCGAGAAGATCGTCATCGAGGTGGCCGTGAAGCCGCTCGAGAGTGCGCCGGACCAGTACTGACCGATCGAGGCCATGTACGCGTTCCAGCGGCACTCGCGGTTGGCCTGGATGTCGGAGCCTCGCGTGCAGTTGGTCACGGGGTTGACGGCCTGTGTGTCACCGGTGCCGGTGCTTGCGCCGAGCAGGCCCGAGGGGTCGATCCCGAAGATCAAGGCGAAGATCATGACGAGGATCGCGCCGCCGCCGCCCACGGCCAGGCGGCCGCCGGCGCTGCCTCTGCCCGTACCGCCCGCTCGGTTGACCGATGCGCCCGAGATGTCAGCGCTGTCGCGATACTCCATGTCCGGGTCCCTTCGTCACCGCCCGAGGAGGGCGGGGTCAGCATAGCGAGCCGCGCGTGTCCGCTCAGGTACACGACGACAAGCACCTCGCGCCCGCTTGCCTGAGCCTGAAAAGCCATGGAGGGCTTGAGTCCTGGGGGGAATGGTGGCGTCTCCATCCGTGTCG
>PMLO01000208.1 GCA_003158895.1 Propionibacteriaceae bacterium | reverse complement strand
GCTCGTCACCGGCGGCACGGACAACCACATCGTGCTGCTGGACGTCAGCGGGTACGGCCTCACCGGCCGTCAGGCCGAGTCCGCCCTGCTCGACTCGGGCGTGGTGACGAACCGCAACTCCGTCCCTTCCGACCCGAATGGTGCCTGGTACACAAGCGGTGTCCGCATCGGCACCCCCGCGCTCACGACGCGCGGCTTCGGCGCCGACGAGTTCACCGCCGTGGCGAACCTCATTGCCGACGTGCTTGAACACACGACCCCGGCACCGACGAAGTCCGGCGCACCGGGCAAGGCCAAGTACATCCTCGAGGGCGGCGTGGCCAAGAGCATTCAGGCCCGCGCCGACGAGCTCCTCGCCGGGCACCCGCTGTACCCGGGGCTCGAGCTGTAAGCACGAGCAAGCCGAACGCCCCTGCGGCACCCCGCAGGGCGGTCGTGCGTGTACGGCTATGCGTCGATCTTGTCGATGCAGAGGTCGGCTTCCATGGAGACGCTCACGGCGGGCTTGCTGGTGGTGCCGAGACGGAGCGTGCCCTTGCTCTCCGAGTCCGAGGTGAATGACAGCACCGGGCTCTTGGCGAGCTCCGTGAGGGCCGACTTCTGTGCGGCGGTGAGCGTCGCCTCCTGCGCGTCTGCCGCTCCTGACCCGTCGCCGAACGTGTCGCACAGCAGCGGGTAGTTCTTCTCGGTGTCCTTGACGTTGAACGGCCCACCGCCAATCCTCGCGGAGAGGCGCTTGACGACCAGGGACGCGTCCATGAGCGCCGGGAACGTCGGGGCTGTACCGCCGGAGATGTGAGGGCACGCGTACGAGGACTGGAGCTCGGCCCACGACACATCGACGAACGTGTCGCCGGCCGACCACTCAAGCCCGTACTGAGCAGCGTCTGGCGTGGCGCTGACCGCCATCAGGAAGGCTTTGCGGCCATCGACGGTGAGCGTCTGGACGATCCGCTGGGACGCCACCGTCCAGCACTGGGTCGTCAGCGTGGTGATCCTGCCCGCAGCGACGTCGTCGGCGAACTTCTGCAGCGACGTGACGGGCCTTGACTCGATGCTCTGGACCTTGACCGCGGGGAGGGTCGTCACCGCCGTAGCCGCTGTGGTCGACGCCGCGGCGGCAGCCGTGACCTGGCTGGCGCTAGCCGCCGGTGGCGCGCTCGTGGCCGCCACACTCTGGCTCGACGCCCCACACGCACTCAGCGTCAGGACAACCACAGTCATTCCAGCAAGAACTCGTCCCCCCATAAGGAAAACTCTAGCCAGAGCACGCTCTCGAGCGGGCGAAAAGGTGGCAATGTCCTGGCTAGCCAGAACCGCTTGAAACGACAATCACTCAAGGTATTCCGGCCCCGCCTAGAGAATTGCGACCGACTAACGCCCGAGGACGTTTCCTCCGTTGACACCAAGGATCTGACCAGTTGTCCAGCCGGCGTTCGGGCTCAGCAGGTACGCGACCGCCTCGGCCACCTCTGATGCCTTCCCCGGGCGACCCATCGGTATCTGAGCGACCCGGTCGTCGTACACCGCCGGGTCCTTCTTGATGCGTGGCTGCCAGAAGTCGGTCTCGGGTACGAATCCGGGCGAGACGCAGTTCACCGTGATGCCGTCCTTGGCCACCCGACCCGCCATCCACCACATCCAGCCGTGGACCGCGGCCTTGGCCCCTCCGTACGACCCGGAGCCGCGGATGCCCGCGATCGACGAGATCGCCACGATCCGGCCCGCCGGGCGCGCCATCTGGCCGAGCAGCGCCTCGGTGGGCAGCACCGTCGTCATCACGTTGCCCTCGTAGTTCGCGCGCCACTCGGAACCGACCTTGGCCAGCCCCTCCCCGTCACCGGACCAGTTGCCGCCGGCAGCCAGTACGAGGCCGTCGATCGGATCTCCCTCGAGGTCGCGCGCGAGCACCTCCACGGCGTCGGAATCGGTGAGGTCGCACGAGTGGATCGTCACCTGCGCGGCACCGGCCACCACGAGGCGGGCCGCCGCGTCAGCGAGAACCTCCTTGCGGCGCCCGACGAGGTGCAGCCGCGGCGCCTCGGCGCACAAGCGCTCGGCACACGCGTATCCGATGCCCGTACCGCCTCCGGTCACGACGATCCTGCGGCTCATGGGTCCTCCTCGTATCGACATCGCCGACACTATCGAGCCCCCTCCCTGGGCGCGGGCCTCAGCGGGCGAAGAGGCGGCCGCGCGCCGCGTTGACGAACGCATCGAGCGAAGCGGGAAGCTGCTGAAGGTGCCAGTCGTCGGGCGCGTGGTACCAGGACAGGTCCGTCGGGTCGGGCACGCCCACGTCGTCGTCGTTCTCCACGAGCACCTGCAGCCACCGCTCCCAACCACCGAGCACGACCGCGTACGGAAGAATGCGCGAGATCGTCTCGTACTCCTTGCCCTTCGGCAGCTGGTCGGTCGGCTTGGTGTCAAGGTCCATCGCGAGCATCCGCAGACCGCCGAGGAGCGCGCTGCCGCTGGAGGTACGTGCTGGCATCTCCTGCCCGACGAACAGCAGGCCGAGGGCCGGAGCGAGCAGCGCGAGCCCGAGCAGGCCGAACGTGGTGAACGCCACGAGAAGGAGCAGCACGACCACGGCGATGCCGAGGAACACCCAACCGATCCGGGACCAGAACGCCCGCACCTTGTCAGGCCTCCGCGAGAACCAGCCGCGCGAGACGACCTCGTCGTACATGTCGGACTGCACGGCCGCGACCGCCGGTACGACGCTGGCCGCAAGCTGCGACACCCTTGTCTGGCCGCCCGCCGGCGCGATCGCGTCGAGGAGCCGCGTCTCGAACGGCACGACCTCGTCGCCGCCCACGCGCCGGGTCAGCATCCAGTCGGTGATGCCGCCCTCGGCCGGGAGCTGCGTGATGAGCAGGTGACCCCGTACGGCGAGGTCGAGGATCGTGCCGATCATGTCGAGCGGGTCGACGTGCTCGTCGGCGATCGTGCCGACGTGTCCGGGCCGTAGGGCGTCGACCACCTGGAAGTCGGACTCCCCTGCGCCGACCGGTACGAACTGGGCGACGGTCTGAGGCCGCGCCGAAGCCGCGTCACGGCCGGCGCGACGATGCAGGAGCCAGATCACGACGGCGCCGATCAGCAGGACGGCCAGCGCCGACAGAAGCTGGGCCAGACCCGGGGTGAAGGCGCGGTCGAGCGTCCACAGCACCGACTTGTTCTCGGTGACCGTCACGACGCCGCTGTCGAACCGCATGCCCACCGTGACGACCTCACCCTGTCCGCGAGGGCCGTCGGTGAACTCGAGCGCTTTGGTGTCGTGGGTGCCGCCGGAGAACATTCCGCACGTCGTGGTCGCCGTGGGCGGACCGGACACACAGGTGTAGTCACGCGCCAGCGTCTGCGAGCCGACCGAGCCGGAGACCGACACGACCGGTACGGACAGGCCCTGCAGCACCCGCCATGAGAAGTCGACCATGCCGTCGGCGGCACGTGCGGTGGCACCGGTCACGGCGTACGAGATCGTGAGCTGCGAGACCGACCCTGTCGGCACGGAGATCACGGTGTAGCCGCCGTCGGTCGTCACGGAGGCGCCGAGGTCCTTGCCGCCGGAGACGGCCTTGATGTCCCTGATCGCGTACGTGTAGCGGACGTCGTTCGCCTCGTCGCGGAAGTTCGCGAGCCGCTGGGTGAGCGTGGTGGGCGCGGCGCCGTCGAACGTGATGGTCTCCGCCACCGTCAGCGTTCCGTCCGCACGCAGCGAGGCGTCGACGACGTACGAGGCGACCTTCTCGCCGGCCGCGTGTGCCGGGGCGGCCATCAGCGTCAGGACTCCCACCAGGGCTGCTCCCGCGAGCAGCCGTCTGCGCCAAGAACCCATAACTTGTCCTCCGCCTCTCCTCGCCGCTGCGCGACGGCGCGATCCTATCCTCAGCAGAGTCCTTGGGAGCGTTGCTGTTCTGAAGGAAGTGCCATGCAAATCTGGGGCAATTCGGCCGGTCAGTACGCTGGACCGCGTGACCCACCCGCCGCACGGCTCCCAGCCGTGGCAGGCCTCATCGCCTGCGGCGAGCCCGCCACCTTACGGGGCTCCGCGATCGGCTACGCCCGCGTGGCCCGGGCAGTCCGTGCCGCAGCCGCCCGCTCCTGACAGCTGGTCGCCTCCTGCGGCGCCTCCGGCCCCGTCAGCCCCACAGTGGCAGACGTCCGCGGCCGTTCCGCGGCGAGCATTCGACGAACCCTCCGCCGCGCCGCCGTCCGCCCCAGCACGGGCATCCCAGCCGCCCGCTGCACCGGCACATCCCGGACCGTCCTTCCACTGGCAGGGCCCAGCCCAGCAGTCACCCATGCCCAACCAGCAGTTCCCGCCGCCGCAAGCACCCTCGTACCCGCAGCAGTTCCCGTCGCCCTCGTACACACCTCAGCCGCCGGCGCCGCAGAATCCCGCGTACTTCCAGCAGGGAGCCGGATACCCCGCGGCGCGCTACGGGCAGCAGCCACCCGCGAACCCGTCGTACGGTCCCGCGTACGGCCAGCGCAGCTACCCCGGGATTCCACCGGCGACGCCGACGTGGCAGGCGCCTCAGTCCTGGCCGCCCCCGCAGCCTTCGACACCCGGTTACCAGGGCGGTTACCAGGGTCCGACCTATGGCCCGTACGACCTCCCGCCCGGCCCCTACCCGTACCCGGTCGCGCCGCCGAGGAAGCGTCATGGCGGCAGGGCCTTGCTCGTGCTGCTCTCCGTGGCCATCGTCCTCGGGGTGGCCGTCCCCATCGTGAGCGCGATCACGACGTCCGGCTACGCCAACTCGTCGTACGTGCCGCCACAGCCCGACCCGAACCCGCCAGGCCTGCCGAAGGTGGCCAACGTGGCGACGGCCCACGACACCGTGACGGCCAGTTCGCTGTACGCGCAGAGCGTTCCCAACCCGACCAGGTGCACGGTGACATCCATCGACCTGTCCGCGGCGAGCGAGGCGGAGCTGCAGTCCCACATGAGCGACGTGGTGGCCTGCCTCATGCGCGTGTGGGACATCACTGTCACCAAGGCGGGCTTCGAGATGCCGAGGCCGCCCGTGGTCGTGTACTCGGCGTCGATCTCCTCGTCGTGCGGCAAGCTCCCGACGATGAACGCCGCGTATTGCGGCTCGGACCAGAAGATCTACTACGCGACGGACCTCCCGCAGGCCATTCCGAGCGGGCTCCGCTCGTCGCGGTTCATCGTCGAGGTGATCGTGGCGCACGAGTTCGGTCACGCCGTCCAGGCACGTACCGGCATCCTGACAGCCGCCCACGGGCTGTCCGACGCGGCGGCGACGGAGGCCGATTCCAACGAGTGGTCTCGCCGTACCGAGCTGCAGGCCGACTGCTTCGCCGGACTGTTCATCAGGTCGGTGTCGAAATCCGCCGGCATCAGCCAGCAGGATCTCGACAACATCGCGGCTCTCATGATCAGTTTCGGCGACGACTCGCTGAGCAAGAACTCCAGTGTGGACGGCAGCCACGGCTTGGGCACGACCCGCAAGTACTGGATGCAGCTGGGCCTCGCGTCGACTGCCGTGAACGCGTGCAACACCTTCGCTGCAGCATCGGACCAAGTTCGCTGACACGTTCGGAACTGAACCTGTCCGAGGAGAACCTTCGGCCGGTACCCTGACCGCGTGACGCAGTCTCCGTACGGTTCGTGGCCGGGTCAGCAGAACCCGTGGCAGGCACCTGGTGCGCAGGCGCGGCCTGCATGGCAGCAGCAACCGAGCGCCCCGGTCTGGCAGCAGCCGCAAGGCGTCGGCCAAGCGCCGTCATGGCAGCCCGCGCCAGGTATGTACCAGGCACCGGCACCCCAGCCGTACGCCGCGCCCGCCCAGCCCTACGTCGCGCCGACCGGTCAGCCGTACATGGCAGGCCCGTCGATGCTCCCCGCCCCACCGAGCCAGTTCGGCTACCCGACAGGGTTGAGGCCGCAGCGTCGGGGGGGTAGCGGCAAGGTCATCCTCGCGGTCGTCGGCATCGTCGTCCTGCTCGGGCTCGGGATCGCGATCATCAACGCGCTGTCCGGCAGTTCGAACCAGGCCGGAAGCTACGTCAACGAGAGCTACACGCCACCCGCGCCGGATCTGAACCCGCCCGCGCTGCCAGACGTCACCACGGTGGCCCAGGCCAAGGACACGGTGGCCAACGACGCGATCTACGCGCAGACCGTCCCCGGTCCCACGCTGTGCCAGGTCACGGCCATCGACCTCACCACCGCGAGCTCGTCGGCGCTCCAGTCGTACATGTCGAAGATCGTCGGTTGCCTCATGACGGTGTGGAACGATCCCGTGACGCAGGCGGGCTACCAGCTGCCGCGTCCCCCGGTGATCGTCTACTCCTCGCCGATCACGACCGGCTGCGGCAAGCTCGAGACCGAGAACGCCGTGTACTGCGGGGCCGACCAGAAGATCTACTACGCGACCGACCTCCCGTCGATCCTGCCCAGCGAGCTGCAGAACGCGCGGTTCGTCGTCGAGATGATCATCGCGCACGAGTTCGGCCATGCGGTCCAAGCGCGAACCGGCATACTCATCGCGTTCAACGGGCTGGAGAGCACGGCGACGACCACTGCGGAGAAGAACGACTGGTCCCGCCGCGGCGAGATGCAGGCCGACTGCCTGTCGGGCCTGTTCATCCGGTCGGTGTCCCAGTCGGCCGGACTCACTCAGGCGGACCTCACCAACATCGCCGCGACAGCTCGCGCTGTCGGTGACGACACACTCAGCGGCAAGGCGAACATCGACGGCAACCACGGTCTGGCGGCCGACCGCCAGTACTGGGTACAGCTCGGCATGGCGTCGACGAAGGTCTCGGCCTGCAACACGTTCGTGGCCCCGGCCGACTCCGTACGCTGAGCCCTACTCGGGTGCTCGGGCGACGACGAGCGCGGTGGCGATCGCTGCCACGCCCTCGCCGCGGCCGGTGAAGCCCATGCCGTCGGTGGTCGTGGCGGACAGGCTGACGGCCGCCCCGAGCGCGGCGGACAGAACGCCTTCGGCTTCCGTCCGGCGGGCGCTGAGGCGAGGCCTGTTGCCGATGAGCTGTACGGAGACGTTGCCGATCTCGTAGCCGGCCGCCCGTACGCGTCGTGCGACCTCGGTGAGGAACATCACGCCGGACGCGCCCGCCCACTCGGTCTCGGCGGTGCCGAAGTTCGAGCCGAGGTCGCCCAGCCCGGCGGCCGTCAGCAGCGCGTCGCACGCCGCATGCGCCGCGACATCCCCGTCGGAATGCCCCTCAAGGCCTGCAGGCTCGTCCGGGAAGTACAGCCCCGCGCACCACATGGGGCGGCCCTGCTCCAGCCGGTGAGCATCCATGCCGATGCCTGTCCTGGGGATCATCGTCGGTCCTTCACGATTGCCTCGGCCACAGCGAGGTCGTGCGGCTCGGTGATCTTCAGCGCCTCCCGCGAACCGGGCACCAGCACGACCTCGTACCCGCACGCCTCGCAGACGGCCGCATCATCGGTGAAGTCTCTCCCGTTCGCGGCCGCATGCGCGGTCACCAGCGCGTCACGGGCGAATCCTTGAGGGGTTTGTACGGCACGGAGGCCGCTCCGGTCGACGACCACGCTGCCCGCCCCGGCGACCTGCCGGATCGTGTCGCTGACTCCCACGACCGGGATCACGGCCGACGCGCCTGCTCGTACGGCCTCGATCACGCCGCGTACCACGTCAACCGGTACGAGCGGACGCGCCGCGTCGTGGACCAGCACGACGTCTCCGTCGGGCAATGCTGCGATCCCGCGGGCGACCGACTCCTGTCGGGTGGCGCCACCAACGACCAGGCGCCAGGGAATGGGCGAGTCAGCGAGAGCGTCCGTGAACATGTCCTGGAGACCGTCACCGACGACGACCACGACCTCGGTCACGCCACCGGCAGCGAGCGCCTCGACGGACCAGCTGACGAGCGGACGACCGGCGAGCACTCGTACCGCCTTGGGCACCTCGCCGCCCAGACGAACGCCGGAGCCGGCCGCCACCACAATGGCGACGACCGGCTCAGCTGACGTGTTCTGGGTCACTACGAGGCGAGCACCTCGTCGAGGAGGACCTCGGCCTTCTCATCGGTGACCTTCTCGGCGAGCGCGAGCTCGGAGACGAGGATCTGCCGGGCGCGAGCAAGCATGCGCTTCTCGCCGGCAGACAGTCCGCGCTCACGATCTCGACGCCACAGGTCCCGAACGATCTCGGCGACCTTGATGACGTTTCCGGAGCGGAGCTTCTCGGCGTTGGCCTTGAAGCGGCGCGACCAGTTGGTCGGCTCCTCGGTATGCGGTGCCCTCAGGACGGAGAAGACAACCTGAAGTCCGTCGGCATCGACCACGTCGCGTACGCCCACGAGATCCAGATTGCAGGCAGGCACACGTACGATGAGATCGTTCTGGCCGACGATACGCAGGACAAGATAGAGCTTGTCCTCACCTTTCATCTTGCGGGTTTCGATGTCTTCGATCACTGCCGCCCCATGGTTCGGGTAGACAACGGTTTCGCCGACTGTAAAAGTCATGACAGGTAGACCCCTTCCTGTCTCCAAGTTTAGCACGCCCACAAGGGCATTCTCCCTAGCCGCAGCGAGGTTGAGGTCTTGACAGGAAGCCGACCCATGTGCCTCGGGGCCCCAATTTGGCGCTGACTAGGTGGTTTCTCAGGAGCGCGCCGGTTCAGGGTCGGGTCAGGGTGCTCGCGGAGGCCTCCAGGAGGGCCTGAGATTAAGGCAGCATCAACCGTACGTCGGCTCGTCCGAGAACAGCGATGAGACCGACTCGCCACTCGTGATGCGCCGGATCGTTTCCGCGAACAGCGGGGCGACGGTGATCACCTCGAGGTTGTGCAGACCGTCCACCTTCGGGACCGTGTTGGTCGTGACAACCTCGGCCAGATCCGTCTGGCCGTTGAGCCTCTCGACCGCCTGCCCGGTGAACAAGCCGTGCGTGCACACCGCGCGGATCTGGCCGACGCCGATCTCCCGCAGCTTCTCGATGAGCTCGGTGGTCGAGCCGGCTGTGGCGATCTCGTCGTCGAGGATGAGGACGTCCTTGCCCGCGACCTCTCCGACGATGGCGTCGATGACCACGCGGTCGTCGGCGAGACGGCGCTTCGACCCCGCGGCGACGCCGACGTTGAGCTCCCGGGAGAAGTGGTTCGCCATCTTCGCGCTGCCGAAGTCGGGCGAGACGACGACCGTGTTCGACAGGTCGCGCGTACGGAAGTGGTCGGCGAGCACCCGGGTGGCGTCGAGGTGATCGACCGGGATGTCGAACATGCCATGTACCTGCGGGGAGTGCAGCGCCATCGTCACCACGCGGTCGGCTCCGGCGGTCTTGAGGAGCTGTGCGATGAGCCGGGCGCCGATCGAGATGCGCGGCGCGTCCTTCTTGTCCGAGCGTGCGTACGCGAAGTGCGGGATCACCGCGGTGATCTGGGCCGCAGACGCGCCGCGGGCGGCGTCGATCATGAGCAGCAGCTCGACAAGGTTCTCCTGCACCGGCGGTACGAGCGGTTGGATGATGAACACGTCGCGCTTGCGGCAGTTGTCACGGAGCTGGACCTGGAGACAGTCGTTCGAGAACCGCGTGGTGCGCGACGGTGCGACCTCGGTCCCGAGGATGGAGCAGACCTCCTCGGCGAACTCATGATGCGCGGAACCCGAGAAGACGGTGATGTCACTCACGTGGCACGAGAATAGGGGACACGCGGGGGTACCTCCGACACGGTCCATGGCGCCGGCCGGCTCGATCAGCCGCGCGACCCGTCGTACAGCTCGCGCCTGTCATGGCCGGTCTGCGCCGCGACAGCAGCCGCCGCCGCGGATCTCTTCTCGCCGTCGGCGACGCGCTGCCGCACCTCGTCGAGCGCCTCCGACAGGGGCAGCCGGTCACTGGCCGGTGCGCCCGCGACGACGACGGTGATCTCGCCGAGCACACCGTCGCCCGCCCATGAGGCCAGTTCAGCGAGACCTGCCCTGCGCACCTCCTCGTACGTCTTGGTCAGCTCCCGGCACACTGCCGCCGGTCGCTCTTGGCCGAGCGTCGCCGCTGCGTCGACGAGCATCTCGGCCAGCCGGTGCGGCGCCTCGAAGAACACCATCGTGCGCCGCTCGGTCGCGAGCTCCGCGAGCGCGGCGCGGCGCGGGCCGGCTTTGCGCGGCAGGAAGCCCTCGAAGCAGAACCTGTCGGTGGCCAGGCCCGACAGGGCGAGCGCGGTGAGCACGGCCGAGGGGCCCGGTACGGCGGTGACCCTGATCCCCGCCTCGATCGCCGCCGCGACCAGGCGGTAGCCGGGATCCGACACCGACGGCATGCCGGCGTCGGTGACGAGGACGACGGTCAGGCCTTCGCGCAGCAGCTCGACGAGCTCGGGCGTGCGCCCCGATTCGTTCCCCTCGAAGTACGACACGACGCGGGCCTCGCACGTCGCGTGCGCCCGTACGAGGAATGCCTGGAAACGCCTCGTATCCTCTGCGGCGACCACGTCTGCCGTACCGATCGCTCGCCGCAGCGCCGGGGACGCGTCCTCGACATCGCCGATCGGCATCCCGGCGAGAACGAGCAGTCCGAGGGTCTCCACGTGCGCCATTGTGGCGCGCAATGTCGGTGGGAACCGCCACACTGGCCTGTATGGCTGATATCAGCGAGAACCGCGTGGCGGTGTACATCGATTTCGACAACATCGTCATCTCCCGCTACGACGAGGTCCACGGCAAGGGCCGGTTCACGCGCGACAGGGTGCGCGAGTACGTGCGCGACGGCTCTGACGAGATCGCGGCTCGCCTCAAGGAGGCTTCGGTCGACCTCGGCGCGATCATCGACTACGCGTCGAGCTTCGGCACGCTCGTCCTGACCCGCGCGTACGCCGACTGGTCGCAGCCCGTCAACGCGGACTACCGGGGGCAGCTCGTGGGTCGCGCCGTCGACCTCGTACAGCTCTTCCCCGCGGCTGCGTACGGCAAGAACGGTGCCGACATCCGCCTCGCCGTCGATGCGGTCGAGGACATGTTCCGGCTGCCCGACCTGACCCACCTCGTCATCGTCGCCGGCGACTCCGACTACATCGCGCTCGCGCAGCGCGCCAAGAGGCTCGGGCGGTACGTGGTGGCGGTCGGGGTGGCCGGATCGACGAGCCGTTCGCTGGCAGCGGCGTGCGACCGGATGCTCAGCTACGACGCGCTGGCAGGAGTCGCGACGAGCGAAGCGATCGACGATGCGCCCGACACGGCACCGGAGACGTCGGAAGCACCCACCAAGCCCGCGACACGCCGCCGCGCCTCGACGACGCGCGCGCGCTCGACGAAGGCCGCGGCGGCAGTCGACACGGGCGAGGCGGACGTTGCGCCGGTTGTCGAGACCCCAGCGATTTCCGCGCCGGCAGCGGAGCCGGCCGCGACCACGAGGGTCGCCAAGGGCAAGGCGGCCAAGCTCACCGACCAGCAGACCCAGGCTCGGGCGGGCGCCGGGCAGCTTCTGCAGCGCGCCCTGCGGCTGGGCCACGACAACGACGAGGATGCGGAGTGGCTCGACGCGTCCGCCGTGAAGAACCAGCTGCTGCGCATGGACCCGGCGTTCAACGAGAAGGAGCTGGGGTACGCGTCGTTCTCCGACTTCGCCGACTCGTTCAAGTTCGTCGAGGTAGACGCCACGCAGAGGACGCGCCGTCTGCGCTTGCGGCGCCGCTGATGCAGGGCTCACAGGTGACCGACAGCCGGTCGGCCCGACGGATTCCCTAGGATGGCCCGCGTGACGAGCGTGCCCCCAGCGGAGGCGGTCCCCGAGGCGGGCTTCGAGACCGCGGCCGAGGACGACATCGCGCCTGCGACGCCGCGGTGGGGTGAGCGTCTGCGACGGCTCATGCCGCCTCGTACGCTCGACACCCGCAGCGCCCTCGACCGGCTCCGCGACGCTCCTCCGAAGGACGCCCTGCGGTCGTGGCTCCTCACCATCGGCATCACGGCGCTGGCGTTCTGCATCCGCCTCGTCGGCATCGCGTACCCGAAGGGGATCCTGTTCGACGAGACGTACTACGCCAAGGACGCGTACACGCTGATGAAGCTGGGGTACGAGGGGTCGTGGCCCGACAACGCCAACGACCTCATCGCTGCGGGCAATGTGAACGTGTACACGGCGAACGCCTCGTTCATCGTCCATCCGCAGGTCGGCAAGTGGCTGATCGCGTCCGGCGAGTGGCTCTTCGGCATGAACTCGTTCGGCTGGCGCTTCCCCTCGTTGGTCTTCGGCTCGTTGATGGTCGCGTTGGTCATCCGGCTCGCGCGCCGGGTCTCCCGCAGCACCATGATCGCCGCGATCGCCGGGTTCCTGCTGTGCGTCGACGGGCTGGACTTCGTGATGAGCCGGCTGGCGCTGCTCGACATCTTCGAGGCGTTCTTCATCGTCGCCGGCGTGTTGGCCGTCGTCATCGACCGCGACTACTTCCGGCACCGGCTCGCGAGGGATCTCGAGCGCCGCGGGCTGACGGACTATGGCGGTGGGGCAAGCCCGTTCATCTTCCGACCGTGGCTGGTCGCGGCCGGTCTGCTGTTCGGGCTCGCGATGGGTACGAAGTGGAACGCGGTCTTCGTGCTCGCCAGCTTCGGCGTGCTGGCCGTGGTGTGGAGCATCACTGCGCGGCGCCTCGCGGGGGCCCGCAAGCGTTCGTACATGGCACTGCTGCTCGACGGCGTACCAGCGTTCCTGAGCATGGTCGTGCTCGGGTTCATCGTGTACGTCGCGACGTGGTTCAGCTGGCTGCGGACCCAAGGTGGGTACGACCGGCAGTGGGGCGCCGAGCATCCCGACAGCTGGCAGGTGAAGCTGCTCGGCAAGCCGTTCGCATCACTTCTCTATTACCACAAGGAGATCTGGGACTTCCACAACGGCAGCTACATCAAGGAGTCGCATCACGTGTACGCGGCGCATCCCGGTGGCTGGCTCATCGACGCCCGTCCGATCGGCATCGACGCGGTCAACGGCATCAAGGCGGGTGTCGACGGGTGCCCGGTCAACAGCACGGAGACCTGTCTGCGCGTGATCAGCGCGACCGGTACGCCGACGCTGTGGTGGTTCGCCGCGCTCGCGCTGCTGATCTCGATCGCCTGGTGGATCGCTGGTCGCGACTGGCGGTTCGGCGTACCGATCGTGGCCGGGATGTCCACGTACCTGCCGTGGTTCAACTACACCGAGCGCTCCCTGTTCTTCTTCTACGCGATCACGATCATCCCGTTCACCGCGATCTGCCTCGCCATGGTGCTGGGGCTCATCCTCGGCAGAGCGGACGCCGGCCACCGCCGGCGACAAGGTGCGATCGTGGTCGGCGTGGTCCTCGCGATCGTGACACTCAACTTCGCGTTCATCTACCCGATCCTCACCGATGCCCTCCTCACCCAGTCCCAGTGGCTGGCGAGAATGTGGTTCAGCTCCTGGATCTAGCCGGGAGAGCTGTACCCCTCGGCGAGACAACGAGGCGAAGCGCTTGGTCGCGCTCCAGACCCGTACCCCCGCGAGAAACCCTGCCTTCGTTGAGGAGAGGAAGTATCCGCTCGAGGAGAGGAAGTATCCGCTCGGGGAGAGGAAGTATCCGCTCGAGGAGAGGAACTGGGCCCGTCCGGAGACACTCGAGCGGAAACGGACAACACCATCCCTGTGCATAACTTCCCACGTGGCACGTGGCAGGCGCTTGGGTCGATCCATGCTCATCAACGATGGTCTCCCCTTTCATTCCGGCGAGGCGCTGGACCACTTCGCTTCCAAACGCGCGTTCCACGAGGCTCATCGCGTCGGACGCTTGAGGTGGATCGCCTACGCCCTGTCCATCGACGCGGGGGTCCCCGACTCTCCGTCCGTACGGGCTCGAGCTGCCAGGCTCGTGGTGCCGGACCATGCGGTAGCCAGCGACGACTACGCAGCATTTGTGCTTGGCGCCGACACGAGGTCCCCCGGCCACCGCTGGGAACAGCGACCCATGTACCTGGTTCAGCACACTCGCTACCGCTCGGCTCCGGGCTACGCGCGCGTTCGGCAGTCAAACCACATCCCTGACGACGACGTCATGGAGATCTCGGGACTCCGGCTCACAACCCCACTCCGTACGGCGTCGGATCTCTTGAGGCTGAGGAAGCGGCCATACGCTCGAGCAGCGGCTGACGCCATGGCTTTCGCGCATCTGATCCAACCCGACGACCTCTGCTCGTACATCACGAACCTCAGCCGCCTGCCCGGGCTGCGCCAAGCTCAAGAGTTGGCTGTACGGGTGACTCACCTCGCCGAATCCCACGGCGAGTCCTGGCAGCGGTGTCGGATCCTTGACGCAGGCTTCCCTCGACCCACGCTCCAGTACCCGGTCTTCGATTCGTACGGAGTCGAGCGGCGCCTCGACATGGCGTACGAAGGGTTGCTGACCGCCTCGGAGTACGACGGGCGCGAGTTTCACACCGCGGAGTCGGATCGTGCTTCCGACCAGGCGCGTCGGTCCGACCTTGCCGGCCGCCTCGGCTGGCGGTTCAGCATCGGGACGTACGAGCGGATCTTCGGCAGTTCGACTGCCTTCGAGGACGAACTGGGCGGCTTTCTCGGCCAAGCGCCGCTCCCCCGAACGTGGCGTTGAGCGGACAGGC
>PMLO01000212.1 GCA_003158895.1 Propionibacteriaceae bacterium | reverse complement strand
AGTCAGCCGGTGGTACGACTTCTGGACGAGGGTGTGGATCACCTCGGCGGACACGGCGGGATTGTGCTGCGTGAGCTGTTGCTCGGTGTCCGCCATCGCGCGGCCGTCATCAACGATGCGATCCTCGAAAGAGATCATACTGTCAGCCTTTCACACCCACATGAACAGCGACATCCGAGCGCTCTGGCTGCGCGTGTGCGCCAGGTCGGGGCCGGCCGTTGCCCAGCCCGCACCTGAGCCTCCCGCAGGCCGTTGGCTGTGAACTGGGTCGCGGTCGGCCACAGGCGTGCCTACGTGTTGTCGGCGAGTCGGGTTGCGCCTACGAGCACATCCCCCTGCAGGATCTCGGCCATTCTCTTCGGCTCCTCGAACAAGGGGCTGTGGGCAGAGTCGGCGAACGTGTAGAAGCCCTTCACCGGCGCATCGAGCTGGTCGTAGTAGGACTTGGCCAGCGAGTAGGAGACGGTGTAGTCGTAGGCGCCGTGGAAGAAGTAGACGGGGATCTCGAGTCGGGTCACCTTCTTGGTGAGGTCCGTCGAGAGCTGGGTGTTCCACAGTCGGCTGCCGGAGAAGACCTTGCCACGCCACATGTTGATCTTCTCTGGCAGCGTGTACTCGCGGTTCTCCAAAGACCGGAGCAGCAGTCCGGTGACCACTGACCTCATGTCGTGGGTCGTGCCGACGCCCAGGCTGTGCATCGCCGAATCCCGGACCGAGAGATACGACGCCGGTAGTGGGATCGAGTCGGTGACGGGTGCTTGTTCGAGAGCCCGCACCATCTTCGCGTTCCCGTCGTCTCTGAAACGCTGAACCATGTAGGCGTACGCGAGCTTCTCGGACTCGAGCTGGTTCGACATCTGGGCCACGCCGATATACGCGTGGTACAGCTCCGGTGCCCGTGCAGCGGCCTGGATCCCGATGAAGGTGCCGCCCGAATGGCCCATGAGGTAGATCTTCTGCTGCCCGAAACGGTCGCGGAGATAGTTGGTGACCGACAGCGTGTCGGACACCAGCTGGTCCGGGTTCACGCTCTCGGGTGGGACATCGGGGCTGTACGAGAGCCCGGAACCGCGCTGTTCCCACCAGACCACGGTGAAGTAGTCGTCGAGACCGGTGGGGTAGTCCTGGGTCAGGAAGTAGTCGGGCATGCCCCCATGGAGGTACAGCAGCACGGGATTGCTCGAGTCCTTGCCCTTGATGAACATCCCTTGTTCGACACCGTTGATGTTCACGTGGATCTTCTCGGAGATGCTGCCCGGCAGCACCTTTCCGTTCGCATCCACGAACGGCACCGCTCGTCCCGGACTCCAGAGCAGGAGGACCCCAGCAAGAGCGAGCACGGAAACCAGTACGAAAGAACCTGCGATCACCACGGCACGCCGAGCCCTTCGCGCGAACGTGCGTCCAGCCGGTCCATTGCCTTCATCGTCAACCATCGCTTTCCCCTCTCGAACCGCGCAGCGCCGGAGTCCGTTTGGGAAGAACCCCTTGTCTACGCTGTAGACCACAGTAGTCTACGGCGTAGACGTACCATCAACTGGCCCTGCCGCGCGCGTGCGGGTGGTCCAGCAAGGAGGATCCATGGTGGCGAAAGGACTCACGCGCGCAACGCTGACGGAAGCGGCGCTGCGCATCGTCGACGGCGACGGACTGGACGCGCTCTCGATGCGGAGGCTGGGTTCAGAGCTCCGGGTCGATCCGATGGCGGCGTACCGACACATCCCCAACAAGGAGGCCTTGCTCGACGAGGTCGTCGAGGCGGTGATGTCAGAAATCGACCCCGACGCCGTCGACGCCTCGCGCCCCTGGCAGGACCAGCTGCGCTCGTTAGCTCGCTCCTACTTGGCCACGCTGAGAGCCCATCCCAACGCAGCACCCCTGATCGCGCAGCGTTCGCTGCGCACCGCCGGCTCGCTCCGCGTGGTCGAGGAGGCGCTGCGGATCATGACTGAAGCCGGCGCGCAGCTGGCCGACGCGGTTGCGACGATCGACGCGATCGGTCTGTTGTCCTCTGGGATCGCGCAGGCGGCGGGTGCCTCGTCCGAGCCGCAAGGCGGCGCCTCAGCCGACCGCTTCGCGGGCTTGCCGCCGCACGAGTTCCCGCTTCTGGGACAGGCGGCGCACGCGGGAGCGCTCTCGGACGGGCTGGCCGACGTACTCGACTTTGCCGTGGACGGGATGATTGCTGCTCTCGAGGCCAAGGGTGCCGCAGCCAACGAGAGGTTGACAGGCGCCCGCTAGTTCTGTAGCCGCCAGTTGCGCGACCCATCGACTTACGTTACGGTACGGTACGTAACACAACCTGAGGAACTGGCCCAACATGTCTCAGATCGCATTCTCGTCGCGGCGTCCCGGCGGTCATGGGGGCGACGGCGGTCGTCCCCGTGATCCGCAGACGGACTGCGCGATCCTTCGAGCCACCGTCCAGTTGCTCGCTGAGGTGGGCTACCTCGACGTGAGCGTGGCCGAGGTCGCCCGCCGAGCCGGCGTGGGCAAGCCCACGATCTACCGGCGTTGGGCCAAGAAGTCCCAGCTGGTAGTCGAAGCGCTCGTCACCCAGATGCTTACCGGCACCGAGGCCCCCTCGGGCAGTGTTGCTGAGGAGCTGCTGGCCTTGACCGAGCAGCTGATCAGCACGTTGACCCTGACCCCGCTCGGGCGTGTGCTTCCTGGCCTGGTCGCGGAGCTGGCCGCCAATGCGGAACTCGCCCACAGCTATCGAGACCTGGTCATCGAGCCGAACCGTACCCGGTGGCGTGCCGCGGTCCAGCGCGGCATCGAGCGAGGCGAGCTTGCCAGCGACACCGACGTCGAGCTCGTGCTCAATGCCCTTGCCGGCCCCCTGTACTTCAGTCTCCTGATCACCGGCGACCCGGTTGATGACAACTACGCCCGCGCAGCCGTCGACCTGATCCTCGCCCGCTACGGCATGGCTGCGGCACAGCCATGTTGACGACAACCACGCCACCACGAACGACCCACACCACCCGTGAAAGCCGCACCATGCCAGCCGCACGACGAACCCTTCTCGTACTCCACATCTTCCATGCGGTCTCGGCGGTCGGGGGTGGGATCGCCCTGGTCGCGGGCGCGCTCCCTGTCCCGCTCGTTCTCCTGCGACACACCCCTTTCGACTCCTTCGTGGTGCCCGGGATCTTCCTGGGCGTCGTCATCGGCGGCAGCGCGGCGCTCGGAGCCAGTGCGCTGCTCGCCCACTCACGACACGCGATTGCCATCAGCATCGCCGCAGGCGCGATCATGGTCGGCTGGATCCTCGGGGAGACAGCCCTTGTCGAGGGATTCAGCTGGTTGCAGGGGCTGTACCTGCTCACCGGATCGATCGTTCTCCTCGTCTCGATCCGCCTGAGGCGCGGTACCGGGCGAGTCTCCGAGCCCGGCGATCGCATCAACCACTCAGCCAAGGAAAGGTTCCCTGCTCAGGACTGCAGTGCGATGGCTCGTCGTCGTGGTGGTCGTGGCGCATGGACTCATCCACCTGCTCGGCGCTGCCAAGGGGCTGGGCTGGGCCGAGGTGGCGTCGCTCAGTCGGCCCGTCAGTCCCGTGATGGGGCTCGTCTGGCTGGGCGCGGCGTTGCTCGTCGTGGCGGCCGGGGTGCTGCTGGCCGCTCGCGCGCCGGGGTGGTGGGTGCTCGGAGCCACGGGCCTCGTGGTCTCTCAGGTGCTGATCATGACGTCCTGGGGCGACGCGAAGGCCGGCACGGTCGCCAACGTGGTCCTACTCGTCGCTGTCGGATACGGGTTCGCTTCGCAAGGCCCGACGAGCTTTCGCGCCGAGTACCGCCGTGCCACCACCGCTGCGCTGAGCCGGTCCCTTGCGGACGCCGGCGCCGTAGTGGCCGAGTCCGAATTGGCACACCTTCCGGCGCCGGTCGCCGAGTACGTCCGTCGCTCGGGAGCGGTTGGTCAACCCCGCGTCGCCAGCTTCCGCGCCGCGTTCCACGGGAGGATCCGCTCCGACGCGGACGGGCCGTGGATGACGTTCAGCGGCGAGCAGGTCAGCACGTACGGACACGAGCTCAGCCGTGTCTTCGCCATGGACGCCACCATGCACGCCCTGCCCGCGGACGTCCTGCACGTCTTCGTCGGACCGGCAGCCACGATGCGGGTCAAACTCTGCTCCGTGGTGCCCATCGTGAACGCCGCAGGGCCGGAAATGGACCGCGGCGAGACCGTCACGCTGTTCAACGACCTCTGCGTCCTGGCCCCAGCCGCACTCGTCGACGCGCCAGTCGTTTGGCAGGCCGTGGACGACATGCACGCCCACGGCACGTTCACCAACGGCGCACAGACCGTGAGTGCCGACCTCACGTTCGACGGCAAGGGCGACCTGGTCGACTTCGTCTCCGACGACCGGCTGGCAGCCTCCCGCGACGGATCGTCCTTCACCCCGCGACGCTGGTCGACGCCCGTCGGCGACTACCTCCCGGTCGACGCCCGACGAGTCGCTACCCGAGGTGACGCCCGGTGGCACCCCTCGGAACCCCAAAGCCCGTACACCTACCTCGAGTTCAACCTCGACCGCATCACCTACAACCCGGCAACCCCACGAGCCCCCGGTCAACAGCTCATGACCGACCAGGTCGGCAGCGGCTCACGCGCGTAATGCCCTGCGGTGTCGGGCTTGGAGCAATCGACACGTGGTCTCCGATCCGGAACCGCGGATCGTCGACCCAGATCGGTCGCCCGAAGGGATCCCCGAGCGAACCAGTCCTTGCCTCGCGGATGGTGGGGTTAACAGACGCCTTCAGCGCTGTCCAGGCGCGCTTGGCGATGAAGTCGGGACCAACCCCTGGGTAGCGGGTCGGCGGCCGTCCCCCAACTTCATCCACGATCTTGTCGGGAGTCACCGCCGTCAGCTGGTCCGAGTATTGCTGCACCGTGCTCAAGCCGAACGACCGGTTCGTTGCCTGTCGATGTCGGAAGTGTTCATGCCCAAGACCTTGTCTGGCCCGGGCCGCGCTGGTTCCGTGAAGGAGGGCGACAGTCGTGTCGCTTGCTCCGTGACAGTGATTGGAGTGCACCATGGCGGCAATCCCCGGGCATCGCGTGGTCGTGTTCTTGCAGGAGAACAAGACGACCGACTTCTACTTCCCGTCCTTGGCCGAGTGGGGCGGGGCGGTGGCGAACCACGGCAATCTGCTGTCGGCGCCACCGAACTACGACCAGCCGCACGATCGCAACGCGTGGGTCCATTTCGCCATGGGCGACTACCCGGCCCTCCCCGTACAGGTCGACAACGACCACCTGATCCCGTACTACAGCTACCTGGCAAAGGAGTTCGTCTTCGCCGACCACCACTTCGCCTCAGGTTCGAACTCGACCCCGGGCCACATGCTCGCGGTTGGTGGGCAGATGCCGACGATGAAGAACCCGCCCTTCACCGGGCCGCACCCGGTGTGGGACCTGCCGTCGATCTTCACCGTCGCCGACGCCGGGCACGTGTCCTGGGCGGCGTTCCCCGACCAGGGGGGCTACCCGACGAAGTTCTACTCCAGCCTCACCACGTCACCCGGGTCGGACCACGTGCACCATCCGAACGAGTTCATCCCGATGGCGAAGGCCGGCCTGCTTCCCGAGATTGTGTACGTCTGGTCGCCGGCTGGCTACGACGAGCATCCGCCGATGGTCAGCGACCCGAGCTACGTGACCAAGGGGCAGGGCCTGGTTTGGGACCGTGTGCAGGCGGTCATCGACGGGGGCGGCTGGGAGAACACCACGTTCATCCTGACCTGGGACGACTGGGGAGGCTACGCCGACTCCGTACCGACGCCGGACATCGAGACCCTCCCCGACGCCGTACATCCCCAGGGTTTCGCGGCGATCGGCGGATCCCGGATCCCGCTGGTGATGTTCGGCGGGAAGGTCTCCCAGCAGATCGACCCGGAGTGGCACTCGCACGCCTCGATCCCGAAGACGATCATCGACCTGCTCGGCCTGCCCCCGATGGGCGTGGCTCGCGTCGATGGTGCGCCGTCGATGGCTCACCTCGTGCAGGACTCTCTGACCCGTACGCCGCCGCCCGTTCCGGGGTCGACGATCACCCAGCCCGCTCCGCCCGTTCCGCGGCCGAAGCCCGTGCCGCCGAAGCCGTGGGCCGGTGCGCTCGACCGGCCGATGCCGCGCCTTGTCACCAGGGATGGCAAGGGCCTGCCGGCCCCGACAGACGGGATCGTGCACGTGAAGCCACCTCGGCCGCCGAAGCTGCCCTGAGCTTCGATCGAGGCCTGGTAGGCGGATCAGGCGAGCGTCTCGAGAACATTCGGTGACGCGCGAAGGACATCCAAGGGGTGAACAGGGTTGACCATCGTGCCTCACCACGCTCAGGATGATGGGCATGTCCGAGGTGACTGACGACAAGATCGTTGACGAGGTTGTAGGCCGGCTGGCGGTCCGTTACCCGAGCTTGGGCACTGACCAAATCGCCAAGCGCGCGTGGGAAGCACTGAAGGCATTTGTGAATCCCACCATCCGCGACTTCCTGCCGCTGCTCGTCGAACGTCGGGTCGTCCGCGAGCTCAAATCCATCTCCCTGTAGACCAGCCAACTGGCCGTCGTTGATCGAGCTGCCGATGGAGTACGTGAGCGGGCGAGCCGAGGCTGCCCTGGATCAGTTGGGGCGTACGTCCGCCCAGAGCTGTTCGTAGCACTGGGCTGCGCGGCTGGCCGCGGCGAACACGGGCAGGGGAGCTCGATGTTCGGCCATCTGTTCGATNNTCGGCCATGGAGAAGAAGGCGACCAGCTCGGGCTTCCTACCTGCGGACTCGGCCACGACCTGAGTCAGCTGCTCCAAAGTGCGCATCGACAAAGTGGCGGGGATCAGAGGGATCAGCAGCGTGTCCGCGGCGTGCAGGACGTTC
>PMLO01000168.1 GCA_003158895.1 Propionibacteriaceae bacterium | reverse complement strand
GACGCGTGGGGGGCGAGGTGCTCGCATTGGGGCGCGGCGATGGCGAGAGCATCTCGCTGAGCCGTTCGCTCGACGGGCTGGACTGGGGGAGCGAGGAGCTGGTGTACCCCCCAGCAGCGATCTGGGAGGTCGTACAGAGCGGAAACTGCGGGCCGCCGATAGAGACGTCCGAGGGCTGGTTGGTACTCACTCACGGTGTTGGGCCCATGCGGGTCTATTCGATCGGCGCGATCCTCTTGGATCGTGACGACCCCACGCTCGTTCTGGCGGTTCTTCCTGAACCGCTCGTGACACCGCAGGGCGCCCAGCGCACCGGCTACGTCCCCGACGTGGTCTACAGCTGCGGGGGGATCATCCACGACGGGACGTTGTGGATCCCCCACGGCGTGGGCGACGACCGCATCCGTGTGGCCCACATCACGCTGTCCGCGCTGTTCGACGCCTTCCACTGGCTCGGTGCAGGGCCCCGGCCCATCTTCTGATCGACGCTCTGATCGGGCACCGCGACACGTGTGGTGATCCGCTCTCGCTCCACAGGCAAGTACAGTCGGGCGCACCGGGTACCTCGATGGTGGGGCACGAACAGGAGAGACGGTGCTGGAGGTTCTGAGGACCCTCGTCAGCGTGGCGCAGAAGCGACCGCGCGACTACCGGCGGCTGATGCGGATCCGTCATTCGATCTTCACCACCGTCGCGGAACTCGACGCGCAGATCGTCACGTCGCCGGAGCCCATCCCGTACGACCTCCTCGATCACTCGGCCTTCCGGCCGATTTCGGCCGGGGTGGCGTGGGGCAAGAAGTACGACTGTGCGTGGCTGCACATCACGGGCGAAGTCCCCCTTGGTGTGGCCGATCCGCGCGTGATGCTCGGCATCCGTGGCGAAGGGCTCATCTACTCCGGTAGCGGCGAGGTCGTGGACTCGGTGAGCACGGTCTGGATCCAAGGGGACCTGCCACACTCCGGCGGGGCGTATCGCCCCGTCACCGGCCTCGACCTCGCCTCGGGACACGTCGACTTCTACGCCGATGTGGCCTTCAACGGCGTCCTGCTTTTCGAGATCGGCAAGGCCGTCTATCACGGCGCCCGCGTCGTGACCCGCGACGAGGATGCGTACGGCCTGTACTACGACTACCTCACGCTCGTGGTCCTCGCCGCGTCGACCCACGAACCTGGCCTTGCCCGGCGCCTCGAGGCAGCTCTTGCCGGGGCCTACGCTCGCTTCGTCGCCGGCGACACCCCCGGTGCGCGCCGCATCCTCGCCGAGCCGCTGGGCCAGAGGACGACGAGCGACTTCACGTACAGCGCCGTCGGTCACGGGCATCTCGACATGGCGTGGTTGTGGCCCTTGCGGGAAACGCGGCGCAAGTCGGCCAGGACGTACGCCCGCGCACTCAACACCATCGACCAGCACCCCGGGTACGTCTACGGCACGAGCCAGCCGCAGCAGCTGTGGTGGATGAAGCACCACCAGCCTGCGCTGTTCGAGCGCATCAAAGCGGCGGTCGGTGCCGGGCGCATCGAGCTGCAGGGGGCCTTCTGGGTTGAACCCGACACCAACCTGCCGAGCGGTGAGTCGCTCGTGCGCCAGTCGCTGGTGGGACGACGGTTCCTCAGCGAGGAGTTCGGCATCGCGCCGGACGACATGCGCCTGTGCTGGCTGCCGGACACGTTCGGCTACAACGGGAACCTGCCGCAGATCCTCCGCAAGTCGGGCATGGACTGGTTCCAGACGATCAAGCTGAGCTGGAACAAGGTCAACAACTTCCCGTACCGCACGTTCACGTGGGAGGGGATCGACGGGTCGAGCGTCCTCGTGCACATGCCCCCGGAGGGGGACTACAACAGCAGGGCCGCGGCAGACGGGCTGCTGAAGGGGATCCACATGTACCCGGAACGTGACCTCGAGACAGCCCTGCTGGTGTACGGCGCGGGCGACGGCGGCGGGGGACCGGGCGAGATCCACCTCGAGCTGCTCGCCAGGGAGCACGACCTGTACGGGCTGCCGCGGGTGGAGTTTTCGACCGCCGACCGATTCTTCCGCGCACTCGAGCAGCGCGAGATCGAGCACACGCATCGTGGGGAGCTGTACCTGGAGACTCACCAGGGCACGTACACGACCCAGTCGGAGATGAAGCGGAGCAACCGGGTCATGGAAAGGTTGCTTCACAACGCGGAGGCGCTCGCCGTGATCGTCGGCGAGGACAGCCGGGAGCCTCTCGCCCAGCACTGGCGCGACGTGCTGCTCCATCAGTTCCATGACATCATCCCGGGCTCATCGATCGAGCGTGTCCACCGGGAGGCGCGGGAGACGTACGCGAGGATCGAGCTGGAGCTGGGCTGCTTGATCGACCGGCTTGTCTGGCGGCTGCCCACGAGCGGTGACGACCCGTCCGCGCTCAACCTCACGTCGTTTTCGCGACATGAACATGTTCAGCACGACGGCCGCTGGTACGTCGCCGACACAGGCCCCTACGCAGCTGCGGCGCTGCGGCCGGCCGAGGAGTCGGACGAGCTGACCATGAGGAGCGACACGATCAGCAACGGCATCCTCACGCTGCAGTTCTCCGACACCGGTGAGATCGCGTCCGTGAAGGATGCGTCTGGCGCCGAGCACGCCGGTGCCGGACTCAACCGGCTCGTGCTGCACGACGACCCGTACCAGTTCCCCTTCGACGCCTGGGACATCTCTCCCGACTACGTCAACAAGGTGCCGAAGGTTCTGCCGCTCGCACGGTCGGAGTCGTTCCGTGACGGTCCGACGGTAGGGCGCCGGAACACGTACACGCTCCCGAACGTCACGGTCGACCAGCTCGTGATCCTCGAGCAGGGGAGTGCCCTCGTACGGTTCGACACCCGCGTCGAGTGGCACGAGACCCACCGGATGCTGCGCGCCGAGTTCCGCCCGACGCGGTACGGCGACACGGCGACGTGCGAGATCCAGTTCGGCCACATCTCGCGGCCGACCACCGAGCGCGACAGCTACGAGAAGGCGCAGTTCGAGGTGTGCGCCCACAAGTGGATCGCGACCGAGGACATGTACGGAGGATTCGCGCTCCTCAACGACTCGAAGTACGGACACCGGGCCAAGAACGGCCTCATCAGCCTCAACCTGCTGCGCTCGCCCACGTTCCCCGACAAGTCCGCCGACCGGGGGAGCCACCACTTCACGTACGCCTTCATGCCGTTCGATCCCGAGGACCTCGGGGCAGTCATCGCGCAGGGCTATCGGCTCAACAACCCTCTGACCATCGTTGATGGCGCACGCTTCGACAGCGTCGTCTCCACGAGCGACCCCGGCATCGTCGTCGACACGGTGAAGATCGCCGAGGACGGGGACGGTGTGGTGCTGAGGCTGTACGAGAGCCTGGGCCGCTCGACGACCACGTCCGTGACCACGTCTCTGAACCACATCGGTGTCCACGAGACCGACCTGCTCGAGCGACGGATCGGCGACCTCGACCTCGATCGCGTGGCCTTCGGGCCGTTCGAGATCAAGACCATCATGCTGGAGCGATGATGGATCTCGTCAGCTCGCCCGTGAGCGAACGCCGGCAGCACGTCTCGGTCGTCATCGCCGGCTTCGGCCAGAACTTCATCCTCACCACGGTGACGACGTTCATCCTCGTCTACCTGCTCCAGTACGCCCACATCAGCGTCGCAGGCATGGCCGTAGTGACCGGCATCCTCACGGCGACCAAGATCTTCGACGCGGTGAGCGACCCGGTGATGGGCAGCATCGTCGACAAGACCCGTACGCGCTGGGGCAAGATGCGCCCGTTCATCTTGTTCTCGGCATTCCCGGTGGCGCTCTTGACGACCCTGTTGTTCGCCGTCCCGAACATCTCCGAGACCGGCAAGCTGGCGTTCTTCGGCGTCGTGTTCTTCCTGTGGGGCATCTCGTACACGGCCTGCGATGTCCCGTTCTGGGGCTTGATCGGCTCCGCGTTCCCGGACACCACCGAGCGCACGGGGGTCATCTCGCAGGTCCGAGCGTACGGAGGCATCTCGCTCGGCATCGCGACGTTGGGTATGCCGTGGCTGGCGCAGCTGCTGAGCGGTGGAACCACCACGGGGACCGGCTGGACGCTCGCCGTGGGCATCTCGGCGTTCGTCGGGATGGGGCTGTACCTGCTGGCGTTCGTGAACACCCGGGAGAAGGCTCGTCCGGACACGGGCGAGAGGCTGACGCTCCGCGTGCTGTTCACGACCTTGGGGCGCAACACGCCGTTGCTGTTGGTGCTGCTCGGGTCCGTACTCGGCTTCGGCCGCTACCTCGTACAGGCCGGCGGCGCGGTGTTCGTCATCATCGCGTACGGGAGTGAGACGACGTTCACCCTTGTCGGCGCGGCCATCATCCTCGGCCTAGTGCTCGCGTCGTTCGGCACGCCGCTGCTCATGAAGCGTCTGACGAGCAAGCAGCTGATGATCTCCAGCACGCTGGTGGCAGCTGTGCTGTACGTGGGCATGTACCTGGCGGGCTTCGCCAACCTCATCGCCGTCCTCGTCTTCATCTTCCTCACCGGCCTGACGCTGGGCATCTTCGGCGTCGTCCAGACGACGATGATCGCCGACGCCGTCGACGACGTGGAGCGACGCACAGGCGTACGCAACGACGGCATCTCCTTCTCGACGCTCACGTTCGTCGCGAAGATCATGAACGCCCTCGCCGTCCTGGTCTTCGGCAGCTTCATCGTCCTTGCCCGCTACCAGGACGGAGTCGTGATCACGCACACGATGCAGCAGATCGTGTGGGCAGCCATCGCGCTCGTACCTGCCGTCAGCTGCCTCATCTCTGTGGTCCCGTTCGCCTTCTACCGGCTGGGCGGTACGAGCGAGCGCTGAGCAGTTTTCGAGAAGCACGGCGGTCCCGGCCCGCCTAGGTTGGGGGCTGGCACTAGTCGAAGGAGAACCTCATGACCGAGACCAAGAAGGCTGGCACGAGTGGTTTCACCGCCGAGGAGCGGGCCGCCATGAAGGAGCGCGCCAAGGAGCTCAAGGCGGTGCAGGGCAAGGAAGCGGACATGGCCGCGGTCCTGGACAAGATCGCGGGCATGGCCGACGCCGATCGCGCCATGGCGACCACGATCCACCACCTCGCCACAGGCGCGACGGCAGGTCTCGATGCCCGCCTCTGGTACGGCAGCCCGGCGTACTACAAGGACGGCAAGCTGGTCTGCTTCTTCCAGGACTCGGGCAAGTTCAAGACCCGCTATGCCAACCTGGGATTCAGCGACAACGCCCGGCTCGACGACGGCACGATGTGGCCGAACTCGTACGCGCTGACCGAGGTCACACCCGACGTCGAGAAGCGGATCCGCGACCTCCTGACGCGCGCCGTCGGCTGACGGTCGCGGCTCGTCGGGTTTGTCGGCGGCGACCTCTAGCATGACGAGGGTGCCGACCGAACCTGCGACAGCCCGCGATGTGCTGCGCGCGACGTTCGGCTACGACTCCTTCAAGGGGGACCAGGAAGGGGTCATCAGCCACGTCATCGCCGGTGGAGATGCCCTGGTGCTCATGCCGACGGGTGGCGGCAAGTCGCTGTGCTACCAGATTCCTGCGCTGGTACGACCCGGGGTCGGGGTGGTCATCTCACCGCTGATCGCGCTCATGCACGACCAGGTGACGGCCCTCGAGGCTCTCGGCGTGCGCGCGGGCTTCCTCAACTCCACGCAGAGCCTCGACGAGCAGCGCGACATGGAACGTGCGGCGCGCGACGGTGAGCTGGACCTGCTGTACCTCGCTCCCGAACGGCTCGGGGTCGTACGGACCCAGCAGTTCCTCGACCAGCTCCAGATCTCTGTCTTCGCCATCGACGAGGCCCACTGCGTCTCGCAATGGGGTCACGACTTCCGGCCCGACTACCTGCGACTCTCGATGCTCCACGAGCGCTGGCCAGCCGTGCCGCGCGTCGCCCTCACCGCAACGGCGCCTCCCGCGGTTCGGCGGGAGATCATCCAGCGCCTCGGACTCGATGCCGCGCGCACGTTCGTGGCCAGCTTCGACCGGCCGAACATCCGGTACCGCATCGAGCCGAAGCAGCAGCCGGTTGCCCAGCTCGTACAGCTCATCCGCACCGAGCACGACGGCGACGCCGGCATCGTGTACTGCCTGTCACGCGCCTCGGTGGAGAAGACGGCAGAGGCGCTGGTACGAGAGGGGATCACGGCGTTGCCGTACCACGCGGGTCTTCCCGCCGAGGTCCGCTCCGCGAACCAGGCCCGGTTCCTGCGCGAGGACGGCGTCGTCATGGTGGCGACGATCGCGTTCGGCATGGGCATCGACAAGCCGGACGTACGGTTCGTGGCGCACCTCGACCTGCCGAAGAGCATCGAGGGCTACTACCAGGAGACGGGACGCGCCGGCCGCGACGGGTTGCCGGCCACGGCCTGGATGGCGTACGGGCTCGCGGACGTCGTGCAGCAGCGCCAGCTCATCGCGACCTCTGACGGCGACGCGGCCCACAAGCGCCTGCAGGGACAGCACCTCGACGCCATGCTCGGGCTGTGCGAGACGATGTCGTGCCGCCGACAGCTGATCCTCGAGTACTTCGGGGAGCACGCCGAGGCGTGCGGCAACTGCGACACCTGCCTCAATCCGCCGGACGTCTTCGACGGCACGGTTGCCGCCCAGAAGCTGCTCTCGACGATCGTGCGGCTGCGCCGCGAACGCAACCAGAGCTTCGGTGCCGGTCAGCTCATCGACATCCTGCTGGGGCGTCGCACCGCGAAGATCGACCAGTGGGGTCACGACGGGCTCAGCACGTTCGGGATCGGTACGGAGCTGGCCGAGACGCAGTGGAGGGCGGTCGTACGGCAGCTGCTCGCCGGGGGACTCCTGGCCGTCTCGGCCGACCACGGCGCGCTCGGCATCACCGACGACTCCTGGGCGGTCCTGCGGGGCGAGCGCACGGTCGAGATGCGGCACGACGTGGTGACGCGGGTGAAGAGTCCGTCGCGCAAGAAGGTCGACGCCCGTGGCGTACCTGTCACGCGCTCGGTGGCCGCGACCGCGCTAGGGGAGCAGGACCGCGACCTGTTCGAGCGCCTCCGTACGTGGCGGGCGGAGACGGCGAAGGCTGCCTCCGTACCGGCCTATGTGGTCTTCCCCGACGCGGTGCTCGTGTCCATCGCCTCGGCCCGCCCGACCAGCCTCGACGAGCTGTTCGCGATCAGCGGCGTGGGCGCGAAGAAGCTCGAGACGTACGGCGACGACGTGCTCCTCGTCGTCGCCGCCTAACGCCGAAACGGCGGCCCGGGCAACCCGGGCCACCGCTTCAGGGTGAGGCGAACTACTCGTGCTCGCTTCCGTACGCCGGGCTGTCGGTCGCGGAGACCTTGGAGTCGATGCCCTCGGGCACGTCGTCCTGATGGCTCGAGGCGACGTTCTGTACGGCGCTCTGGCCAGGCGCCTCGTCCGCTCGTACCGGCGATTGATCTGCAGTGACAGACGCATTCCTGCTGAAGGCGTTCATGATCATCCCGATGAAGCTGGGCTTGCCGCGCACTTTGCTCAGCACGTCGAACGCGACGGCGGCGAGAAGGACGAGACCCTTGATGATCTGGATCCAGTTCGAGTCGACGGACAGGTTCGCGAGGCCGAGGTTGAGCACTCCCATGACAAAGCCACCGATCATCGCCCCGGAGACCTTGCCGACACCGCCGGCGACGGCTGCGCCACCGACGAACACTGCCGCGATGGCGTCGAGCTCGAAGCCGGTCCCGTCCTTCGGGTTCGCGGCGTTGAGGTAGGCCGTGAAGACCATGCCTGCGATACCGGCGAGCAGGCCCATGTTGACCATGACGAAGAGCGACACCCGGCGGGTATCGACACCGGAGAGCCGAGCCGCGTTGGAGTTGCCGCCGACGGCGTAGATGTGGCGACCGAGAACGGTCCGCTGCGTGACGAACGTGTAGATGAGCACGAGGCCGAACAGGATGAGGCCCACGACAGGGATGCCCTTGTACGAGGCGAGCAGCATGCCGAACAGGCCGATGACGGCACCGACCACGACGATCTTCGTGACCGACGTCCACAGTGGCGACTGCGGCATGCCGTACTTCTTGAGGTCCGCCCGGTTGCGCAGCTCGAACCATACGACTGCCGCGATGGCGATCACGGTGAGGATCACGGTGATGAGGTGGTACGGCATGCCGGGCCCACCGATCTCGGGCAGATATCCGTTCGCGATCTTCTGGAAGTCCTCGGGCACAACGATCGACTCCGCGTTGAGGATCATGAGGTCCAGGCCGCGGAACAGGAGCATGCCGGCCAGGGTGACGATGAACGCGGGTATGCCGACGTAGGCCACCCAGTATCCCTGCCACAGGCCCACGAGGATTCCCAGGGCCATTCCCAACAGGATCGCCAGGGGCCAGGGGAGATGCCACAGCTGCATCGACATGGCCACCGTTGCCCCGACGAAGGCGCACACGGAGCCAACCGACAGGTCGATGTGGCCGGCGATGATGACCATGACCATGCCGATGGCGAGGATGAGGACGTAGCCGTTCTGGACCAGGAGCGACGTCACGTTGCGTGGCTGGAGGAACAGGCCCTTGGTGAGGATCTCGAACAGCACGATCAGTGCGCCGAGCGCGATCATCATGCCGTACTGACGGAAGTTGCCGCCGAGGGCCTTGGTGATTTGCGACCCGGCAGACTGTGGCGCCGCGGTGGGAGCGACGGCGGTCGTCTCGGTGGTCATCGTCAGTCAGCCTTTCGTTGTGTCATGTAGCGCATGAGGGTCTCTTGGTCCGCGTCGGCCTTGGCCACGTTGGCCGTGATCACGCCGGCGGAGAGGGTGTAGATCCGGTCGCAGATGCCCAACAGCTCGGGCAGCTCCGAGGAGATCACGAAGCAGCCCTTGCCGGCGTCGGCGAGCTGGTTGATGATCTCGTAGATCTCGTACTTCGCCCCGACATCGATGCCCCGGGTGGGCTCGTCCAGGATCAGCACCTCCGGCTCTGTGAACATCCACTTGGCCAGGACGACTTTCTGCTGGTTGCCGCCGGACAGCTTCCCGACGCCTTCTTCGATCGTCGGTGCCTTGACCCGGAGGGCGTTGAAGTACCTGTTCGCCGACTGAACCTCGCGCATCTCGTTGACCACGCCGTTGGGCGAGATCTTCTTGAGGCCCGCGGCGGTGATGGAGACCTTGATCGTGTCGAGGAGGTTGAGGCCGAGGGCCTTGCGGTCCTCGGTGACGTAGGCGAGGCCCGCGTCGATCGCCTGCTGCACGGTGCGGAGGGTGAAGCTCTTCCCGTGGATGCTGACGGTCCCTGACTGCTTGACGCCGTAGGACTGGCCGAACACGCTGCGCGCGAACTCGGTGCGGCCGGCGCCCATCAGCCCTGCCAGGCCGACGATCTCACCGGCGCGGACCTGGACCGACGCGTTCCTCACCATGAGCCTGCTCGCGTCCTCCGGGTTGGCCACGGTCCAGTCCTTGACGTCGAGAATGACATCGCCGATCACTGGCTCGTGGGGCGGGAACCTGTGGTTCAGGTCACGCCCGACCATCCCGCGGATGATGCGATCCTCGTTGACCTGGCCCGAATGTACGTCGAGGGTCTCGATCGTGCGCCCGTCGCGGATGATCGTGATCGAGTCGGAGATGGCTTCGATCTCATTCAGCTTGTGGCTGATCATGATGCTGGTGATCCCCTCAGCCTTGAGCTCGCGAAGGATGCTCAGCAGATGGGCGGAGTCGGCGTCGTTGAGGGCGGCGGTCGGCTCGTCCAAGATGAGGAGCTGGACGTCCTTGGAGAGGGCCTTGGCGATCTCCACGAGCTGCTGCTTGCCGATGCCGATGTGCTTGATCTGGGTGTTGGGGTCCTCGTGCAGCCCTACCTTCGCCAGGATCTCCCTGGCCTTCTTACCGGCTTCCATCCAATTGATGACGCCAGCGGTGGCTACCTCGTTGCCGAGGTAGAGGTTCTCGACGATCGTCAGTTCGGGGATCAGCGCGAGCTCCTGG
>PMLO01000279.1 GCA_003158895.1 Propionibacteriaceae bacterium | reverse complement strand
CGTCATCCATCCAGACGAGACACCTCGACCAGCGACGGCCTCCGGCCCTGATGTGATCACCTTGTTGGATGGCGTGCCGCTGACCCTCGACGAGGCCGGCTACGTCGAGGCTGCCCGGGCGGCGAACACGATGCGGGGGTACCGCTCGGACTGGCGCGAGTTCACCGCCTGGTGCACCCAGCACGACACCGCACCGATGCCGGCGTCGCCGTCCACGGTCACCGGATACTTGGCGGACCTGGCCCGGGCCGGGGCGAAGGTCGGCACCATGAGCCGGCGACTATCAGCGATCAAGTTCGCCCACCAGCTGCGCAACCTGCCTGACCCCACCACCAACGCCCGGGTGGTCGCGGTGTGGGAGGGCATCCGGCGCACCCACGGGACCCCACCCGACCAGGCGGCGCCGTTGATGCCCCCCGAGCTGTTCGACGTCCTAGACGCCTGCCCGAGCGTCAAGGTCTGGCGCACCCCGGGGCGCCCGAGCGAACCGGACCTGGCCGGTGCGCGGGACAAGGCGCTGCTGCTGGTCGGGTTCGTCGCCGCGCTGCGCCGCAGCGAGCTCGCCGCCCTGACCCTCGACCAGGTCGCCGAACACCCCAACGGCCTGGTCCTGACACTGCCGCGGTCCAAGACCAACCCCACCGGTGAGCACGTCGAGCTCGTCGTGCTGCCGCGCGCCGCCAACCCGACCCGCTGCCCCGTGGTCGCACTGACCTACTGGCTCCAGCTGGCTGCCATCACTGACGGCCCGGTGTTCCGCGCCGTCGGCAAGAACAACTCACCCGGGCCCCGCGCTCTGCACCCGGAGTCCATCAACACCCTGGTCCAGAAGGCCGTCGCCCGCGCCGGTGTGGACCCGGGCCCGTACAGCGCGCACAGCCTGCGCGCCGGTTTCGTCACCTACGCCCACCTGCGCGGAGCCAGCGACCGCGCGATCGCCCACCAGACCCGCCACCGCTCCCTGGCCACGATCGGAACCTACGTCCGCGTCCAGCAGGCCTGGACCGACAACGCCGCCACGATCCTGGGCCTGTAGTCGTGTGGGGCGTTTCCCGGAGCGTGTCGGTGCACCGGCATACCCTCACCACATGGACGGACCTCCAATCGTCGCGACAACCAAGCTGCGGCCGGAATTCGCGGCTGCTTCGCAGCAAACTCTTCGGCTGCACCACCCTGTATGCCGCCGATCACGTGTACAGGGCCAACCGAGGCGATCAATGGCCCCTCCGCGGCACCGCCCTCGGCTTCCGCAACCTGACCAACTATGTCGCTTATGCGGACTTCCGCATAAGCGATGGTATGTCGACCTCGTGGTTATGTTGACCGGCTCCGAGAGTCCGTGCTCTGACGGGGCTCGGGGGGTCGGGCCGGTCAACATAACCATCGGCCGCCGAAGCGGGGGGTTCGCTTGGTCTGACTGGGCGGTCGGGCGAGGATCTCCACTTCAGCCTCCAGGCTGGTCGGTCGGGGGGGTGAGCAGCGCGCGCAGTGCCGCGGTGTAGTCCGCGAAGGCGCGCCGGCCGCTCTCGGTGAGCGCGACGTAGGTGACGGGGGTGCGCCGCTGATAGGTCTTGGTGATCTGTACGTAGCTGGCGTCTTCGAGCTTGCGTAGGTGGGTCGAGAGGTTGCCGGCGGTCATGTCCAGCAACTGTTGCAGCCGTGGAAAGGTGATCTGGTCTCCGGTCGACAGCGCCGCGAGAGCCACCATCACCCGTAACCGGGCTTGGGCGTGGATGACCGGGTCGAGCCCGGGCAACGGCTCGGTCGCGCTCATCGGCGGTGGCGGGGCGGACGCAGCGTGAAGTAGCCGGCCGTCAGCAGCAGACCGCCGCCCCCGGCCAGGGACAGCACCGCGAAGTTGCCTGGCACACCGGCCAGGACGCTGCCCGCACCGGTCACCAGCATCCACACACCCAGGCCGTACTGGAACCGGTCCTGCCACAGCGCCCCACCGGTCAGGTAAAGCACCCCGACCAGCACCAGGGCGCTTCCCGAATACAGCAGTGTCACCGCATCGGCGGGCAGTCCCAGCCGGGTCACCCCGATGTTGACCGCGTACATGGCACCAAAGCCCAGAGTCCAGCTCCAGCCATACATCGCCCCGACCACCCGGGACGGGCCGCGGACCCCGCGTCCGGCCCGCGCCCCACGCACCACGGACACGACAATGGCGGTCACGAACAGCACGCCCGTGATCACCGCGGCTACACCGCCCGGCAGCCGCAAGGGAACCGCGGAGGGGTAGGTCAAGAACACCGACCCGAACCCGAGCAGGTACGCCGCACCCCAAGGACCGTAGAACAGGGCCGCGTTCACCCCGAGCCGCCGATGCACCTCCTGCTGTTGGCGCTCGATCAGCGCCAACGACTCCCCAGCCGACAGTGGGCTGTCCTCATCGGGCCTCGCACCGGTGTCGTCGCCTGCCATGCTGGTTACCTCCGTCGTCAACTCCGTGACACAAACCCAACTAGTTTGTACCACAGAGTGGTGTGCCATGCCAAGACCAACGACGGCATCACGGCCAGTGGCAGTACCAACCCTGTGACCTTCCGCGACATACGGTGTGGTTCTCGCAGTGCTGGTGACAGCACCGTTACCAGCACCCTTTGTACGTGTCTGTCGCTGCCGGGTGAATCCTGACAGTGAGAACCCGCCCGGCAAAGGGGGGTCAGTTTTCGGCCGACGTTGACAGTGTCGACGAGGCTGGCTTCGATCAGCCGAGGACGAAGACGACGACCGCTACCAGGATCGCGATCGGTGCGATCAGGTAGATCAACAAGCCCAGCGCGTGGCCGGCATTGGGTTCGTAGCCGACGCCCATGCGCTTCGGCACGAACGCTGACGGATCTTCGGTGTTGTAGTAGATGAAGCCCAGCTTCCACAGGGCGTCGTCGTCTGGAGAGTCAGGGTCTGCGCGGACATGGGCTTCCGCCCGCCCTCTGGCCTGCGCCCTTGCGGTGACAGCGATGAGCCACACCATCGGCACCAGGAGGGCTACGGATCCTGCCCAGAGGCCGATGTCGACCGCGGTCTTCGATTCGCGGAGAAGGGGCGTGACACCTAGCGATGTAGCCATGACGGTTCCGATCACAGAGAAGTACGCCAAGGCGATCTGCACGACCCGCGATGACTCGTCTCTCAGACTGCGTGCCTTGGCCCAGTCACCATCGGGAAGGATGGGATCCCGGCGGCGGGTGATCGCCCAAGCTATGACGGCGAAACCTGCTGCCACCACAAGCGTAATTGCCGGGACAGTCATTGCGACTCCCCAGGGTTTGTCGCCCCACCGCACCACCTGTCCGGAGCTGTCCCTTTCGAGCGGATATGGGTCAGGGAGAGTGGCGAGCGTCGCCCAGGGGATCACGATGCCCGCCATTGCCACGGCCAGGGAGAAGGCGTGCGCCGCCCAGACTGGTCGAGCTGTTCGCTGCTCCGTGAGAACTGCGCCGATCTTAACGGGCACCCCCTCGTACCAACTTCCTGCCCGCTTGGCTCGGACGATGGGGAGACGCGAGACGGAGAAGGTTCCCATCCCGCAGACGATGAGCCCGAGGAGCCACAGTCCTCCAGAGCCTTCGGCCGCCCTCGTCGCCCAAGACCCCAGCACGGTCAAGAGGGTGAGGGCAATACAGACCCATTGGTAGGTACGGATCGCCCTCGTCACGACCAAATCCTCAGACCGTGCTTGCGGGACGCTGACCCCGAGAGGAACTGTCCTCCGCGAGATCCGGGGCACCGCCACAAGCGCGGCTCCCACCGCGACAATCATGGGGATCGTCCACATCATCACTGACCCTCTTTCTGCGTTGTGCGTCCAGAATCCAAGCGGTTGCAGATCTCGCCACAGAACTCGAGGATCCGCTCGTGTCCGATCCCACGTGCACGGCCCTCGGCAAGGACTGTGGTGAGTCGCTGTGACCAGTCGCCCTCGAACGCCGCGTCGGGGTGTTCACCATCCCGGTCATGGGCAACGAAAGTCCCCGTCTTGGCGTTGGTGGCCACGAGGCCCTCGCTGCGCAGCAGTTCGTACGCCTTGACCACCGTGGCGGGATTGATTCGAAAGGCGCCAGCCATCGAGCGCACAGACCCGAGTACATCGCCCCGCCGCAGCTTTCCGTCGCCGATGGCTTCAACGATCCGGTCCCGGATCTGCTGGTAGATCGGCACCGTTGAGAGGGGATCCACAGCAATCTCCATCTCCGCCTCCTGTGTCGCCTGTACTGGTAATAGTAGTACAGATGGATTCCTCGGGCACCTCGTTCCGCGGACTCCATCGACGTTCACCGGTTGCGAATGCGGACATGCGGACGGCGATCCGGGCTTGGAGTTCAGCGAGGGCCGCTCCGAGCTCTCGTCGTTACCCGACGCCGTGCGGCTTTGACGGCGCTGCCCTTCAGCTATGAGCAGCTCCACAAGGAGCGACGCCCGCCTCTAGACCAGCGATGACAGCTCCCGCCGAAGCACCGTCCTGCGGTAACCAACCCGCGAATATCAGACTGACACGCCGTCGACCACGACACGCGCACCAGCCACGACCATCCCNNCTTGACAACAAGCCACTCCATATCAGCTAGGTGTTGATGACTTGTGTCAACAGGCCCAGGCCCCGTATGAAGGCCCTCCGGCGCCGACCGTGAAGGTTGTGTGTCGCTCGTGGACGCCCGCCGGCGCATCGGATCTGGCTCCCGTGATGGGCAGCATGGATACTTGCTCGCGTGACCGATCTCGTACTGACCTATCCCCACCTGAATCCCATAGCCCTGAAGCTCGGGCCACTGGAGATCCACTGGTACGGGATCATGTACGGGCTGGCGTTCCTCATCGGCTACTGGGTGCTTCGACGCCGGATCAGGTCCGCTCCATACTCGGACGAACCCGCGTGGACGCTCGATGACGTAAGCACCGTGGTCTTCCACACCGTCGCGGGCGTCCTCCTCGGGGGCCGACTCGGCTACGTACTCTTCTACAAGCCGGTCTACTACTTCACCCATCCGCTCGACATCGTGAAGATCTGGGACGGCGGGATGAGCTTCCACGGCGGGGCCATCGGCGTGATCGTCGCGCTCTGGTGGTTCGCGAGGCATCACCAGCGGCAGTTCTTGCGGGTGTCAGACCTAATGGTCGCCGTGGTTCCGATCGGGCTCGGGCTCGGCCGGATCGGCAACTTCATCAACGGCGAACTGTGGGGCCGCCCCGCCGACCCGAACCTACCGTGGGCCATGATCTTCCCCCAAGTGGACAGCACCCCGCGTCACCCGTCGCAAGTCTATGAGTTCCTGCTCGAGGGCGTGCTGCTGTTCGTCCTGCTCCAGTTGTACGACCGGCGCCACCCGCCGGCAGGCGCGCTCAGCGGCGCGTTCCTGCTCGGCTACGGCGTACTGCGCTTCATCGCCGAGCATTTCCGCGAGCCCGACTCGTTCCTCGGCGTCCTCGGTCTCGGTCTCAGCATGGGGCAATGGCTCAGCCTACCGATGATCCTCGCCGGTGGCGCCCTGTGGTGGTGGAGCTTCCGACGAGCTCGTACGCAGCGAAAGGTGCCGGCCGCGGCGTGACCGTCGGCCATGCTCGGTCGAGCGCGTCATCGCAGAGGTGCCGGGTTATGAGTTCCGCCTGAGCTCGCGAGCAGGGTTCAGACTTCGCTTGCGGTGGTGTCGGCAACGCTCGAAAATTGAACAGTTTTGACGGTGAAACGTGAACACTCGACGACGATCGGAGAGTGATCACTCGCTGTCGAGGTCGATAGGCATCGTCGACGCGAACGCCTGTCAGGTGCGCCACCGCCCACCTGGTCAGATCGTCCGGCACAGCGGCAGGGTGGCCACGGTGAACTCGGCACAGGGAGAGGCCCCACCCATCACGATCTGGCTGCGGAGCGTGATGGGTGGGGTCGGGCGAGTCGCCGTGGCCGTACCTGGTGTCACACGTGCCTCGCGGCGTATGCGGCTTCAGATGAGGAGTTGGGAGACGCGCCCGCGTGAGACGTGGGTGAGGAACGCGATGTCGGTGATGGACAGGCCGCGGTCGCGCAGTTCCTTGACGACTTCGCGGATGCGCTTGGCAGCCTCTGCTTCGGCGTTCTTGGCGTCCCTCATGGCCGCCCAGGCGCCGATGACGCGGGTCATCAGCTCGTCGTCACCGATGTCGGGAGCCGAGATGACGTGCACGTCCTTGTCATCGGTCAGGGCTCGCACGAACTCCCACGTCTTAACCTCGAGTTGCTCGAGGGTGGCGCATTCGGTCATACCGACCAAGCGGGCCTGGTCCTTGGCGTCGGGGTCATAGGCGAGGATCCGGATCTCCCAGCCGCCTCCTTCTCGGGGGGTGGCTTTACCTACGTAGCTCTTGTCGAGCGGCCAGTCCTCGAAGGGGTTCTTCGGCAGCCGGTCGGCCTGCGATGATGCTTGTGCTGATGTCTCGGTCATGTGGGTGGTCCTTTCATGAGTGCACCTGCCTCACGCGCGATCCGCGGAAGACACATCCAGTATAGGGCCCCTATATAGCTACCGTCTATACGTACTACATCACGCCTTGCGGTGTCTTTCCCGGAGCGCTGGGCGGGTAGGGGGCCTGGCATGCAGCTGTACAGCCAATGGGGCCTGGTGTCGGCGGTCGGCTCTGACCTGCATCGATGCGCGACACAGCTCCCGTTGGTGCTACGCGGTGCCGGCCAGACACCACTTAACGGTCGTCAAGTGCCGGTCGCAGCTAGCGACTTGGGTGGCGCTATGTGATGTTTCCCGGCCGGTCGGTGTCCGCCGCACGGTGGCTGTGCCACTGCTCCTCGATCGCGTACCCGCGCGCTCGATTCGCCTGCAAGCTGGCCTTGTTCACCGCGCCGCCGCCTGTTTGAGTCTGGGCGGCGGGCCTCGAGTGGCGATTCCCCCTCGCCAACCGGCACGGCCGTCATCACGCCGACGCCGGCAATGGAGAGGGGCAAGACCAGCACGCAGGATCACCAGCGCTCAAGCGGAATTGTTCGCTTGTTCGTCCTTCGGAAGCAGCGCGTCGAGGACGAGGTCGAGCAGCCGACTGGTCTGTTGCGGGGTGTTCCCGGCTGCCGTGGAGAAGAACACCCCGAGCAGCATCGCCGTGACGTCCTCGGGGTCCACATCGGAGCGCAGCGAACCGACTCGCGCGCCCTCAGCGAGGATCATCCCGATCGCCTCGGTGATGCGCTGACGGGTGGCCGGTGTCGCGATGCGTCCCGAGGCCCAGCCCGCGCGGAGGGTATCGAGCATCCCGCGCTTCGTGGAGACGAAGGCCGCGTAGCGGTCCATCCAGGCGCGGAGCGCGACCTCGGGCGGGAACTCGGCGAGCAGGACCGGGGCGCTGGTGGCAACGTCGTCGAGCTCGGCGGCGTAGACAGCCTCGACGAGTGCCTCGCGTGTGGGGAAGCGCCGATACAGCGTGCCGATTCCTACTCCAGCCTTGCGAGCGATGACCTCGAGTGGGACGGGGCCCTCTGCGGCAGCAAAGGCAGCCCGCGCGGCGGCGACGAGGTGCTCGCGGTTGCGCCGCGCATCGGCGCGGACAGGATGGTCGCCGCGAGCCGGGATGTCGCCCGATGCGATGGGCGCCGGTTCTGAGGAACTCAAGCGGAGGAACCTCCGGTAAGGTGATGATCAACTGAACGGAGGATCCTCCGCTTCTGTCATCATCTCACCAGGACGGGAAACTCATGACACCTTCCACCACCTCTTCCGCCGGGTCCACCGCTCCCGACGCTCTCCGCCCCGGAGGCCCCGGCCTGCTCGGCGGCCATACCGTTTCCCGCATCGGTTACGGCGCGATGCAACTTGAGCGCCTACACGCCGACCGCGACGCCGCGCTCGCACTGCTGCGCCGGGCGGTCGAACTCGGTGTCGACCACGTCGACACCGCCCAGTTCTACGGTGACGGGCTCATCAACGGGCTCATCCGCGGGGCGCTGCGCGCTGAGGACGGCGTCACCGTCGTGACCAAGGTCGGCGCCACCCCGAACCCGTCGGGACCGCTACCGCTTCGTCCCGCGCAGCGTCCCGAGGAACTCCGGGCGAGCGTCGAGGACAACCTCAAGAGCCTCGGTGTCGACCAGCTCGCGGTCGTCAACCTGCGGCGTCTCGACTCAGGTCCCGGACTCCGCGCCGAGGCAGAGCAGGTGGTCGACCTCGACGACCAGCTCGCGGCGATGACCGCGATGCGCGTCGAGGGCAAGATCGGCGCGATCGGCCTGAGCGGCGTGACCCTCGACGGGCTGCGGCGAGCCCTTCCGGCAGGCATCGCCTGCGTGCAGAACGCGTACAGCCTGGTGGATCGGTCCGACGAGGACATGCTCGAGCTCTGCCTGGCCGAGGGGATCGCCTGGGTGCCGTTCTTCCCACTCGGCAGTGCGTTCCCGAACAGGCCGAAGGTGACTGACCAGCCGACGGTGCGCGCCGCAGCGCTTGCCCTCGGCCGCACCCCATCGCAGATCGGCCTCGCCTGGCTGCTCCACCACGCCCCGAACCTGCTGCTCATCCCGGGTACCGCGAACACCGAACACCTCGAAGCAAACCTCGCGGCGGGAACGATCACACTCGACGACGCGACGCTCGCCACACTCCCCCGCGGATCCGAGACCTAGAGACTGACAACGCCACGAGAAGACCCCACCAGCGGACTGGGCTTCCCGCGCGAGCTCGCCGCACCCATGACATCAGCGGTCGTCAGGTGCCGGTCCCGCCAGCGACCTAGGTGGCGTAGAGCGGTGTGCTTCCGCTGCCTACGCTCGCACCGCTTGGGGCCGCCCAGCCCGCGCATTGCTGGCTCACGCCAAGAGGCGATACGCGCTACCGTGCGATTCTCCTCGTTCCGGCAGCGGTACGTAGCAAAGCTGCGTCGGTGTGCTCGTTGACGCACTTCAGAGTGACGAAGTCCGCGTCGCGACGCCTGGCGACGGTCGAGTTGCGGCCGGACCGGTCCGCTGCTGGCAGCACGCTTCTCGGCTGGCTCCGCGGGCCTTTGTCGAAGGACGACTCATCGACCTCACAATTGCAGTTGGTGTTTGGTCTCGGAGCTCTCGCCGACACAAGAACCCAGGAACCCGACTCCACAGAATGCGGGACACACACCACTCGTTGGCTACTCTTCGAAGGGTCGCCGCGGCTCGCGATCGCGCCGACCAGATCGAGCGGTCGGCTGGAGGTTGCGTCAGCGATCTGACCATCGGAGGAGCGAGTCTGCGCATGACAATGACCCTGACGAAGCGCGAGGCGTTCGAGGCGATGCGGTGCTTCCTGGCTCAGTTCAACGAGCGCGAGCCGCCCGAGCGCCGGAGAACGATCGAGCAGATCCTCTCGTGGACGGAGATCGAGGCCGACGGCGGAACCAGCGATCCGGCGCAGTGGCACGACTGGGAGAAAGCTGTCGCGCTCGCGATCAGCCGTCTTGGACCATCCAGCGAGGGCTAGCAAGCTGACCTCCGAAACTCACCGGCACGTGCCCGCCCCACACGAACCGAAGTCCCCGCTTGTCTCGGCGGAGGTTCGATCGACTCGACCCCACCGCTTGGCTGTCGCGGAGTTCTGGGTCGTCGGCATCTCGTCCGACTCGCGCGACAGCACGTAGAGGTCGTCAAGTCCGGTTGGTCGAACGGAGACAGCCTTGGACTGCGAGACGGGGTCAACGCCCGACACGCTCTTGTTTAGTATGATTGCCATACGATAAAGTACGTCATGTGTACTCCCCAGCTCCTGCCCTCCTGCCCGTCTTTCGCTCCGACGCGCAAGCGCGCATCCTCGCAGCACTCTTGCTCGATCCGTCCCGCGAGGTGTCCATCGCCGACCTTGCCGGGCTCGCGGGGATCCGCCCGCCGAATGCCCTGCGTGAGGTCAACCGGCTGATCGGTGCGGGCCTGCTCAAAGACCGCCGGGTGGGGCGCGCGCGCTTGGTCTCCGCTGACGTCTCGAGCCCGTACCACCAGCCCCTCGTGGCAATCCTCGCGCGGTCGTTCGGTCCGGTGCTGGTCATCCGCGACGAGCTTGCCGCAGTCGCTGGGATCGACAAGGCGCTGATATTCGGGTCGTGGGCTGCACGATTCCTCGGCCACGGCGGCCCGCAACCCCGTGACGTCGACGTCCTAGTCATTGGTGAGCCACCAGGGCGTGACCTGCGCCGAGCGAACGCGCGCATGGAAGACGACCTGCACATCCCCGTGCAGATCACTACGATCGGCGCTGCCGAGTGGGTCGCCGCCGACAGCGAGTTCCTCCGCGACGTTCAAGCCAAGCCGTCGATCACTCTCGATCTCACCGGAAGCAGCGACCGCCAATGACACCCGCGCGCCACACGCCTCTGAGCAAGCTCGTCATCGACGGGCACCTGGAACTGGTCCCCGTCGATGCCGCCACCTGTCGCGAGCTGGTCCATCAGGCCCGAAACCATGCTTTGACTGCGGTCGCTGGTCGCGGGATCGGTGACCTCGAGGGCGCGTTCCAGATCGCGTACGACGGGTGCCGGAAGGTGTGCCTGGCCCTCGCTCTGGCTCATGGGGTCCGGGCCAAGGGCGATACCGGCCATCACGCCGCCACGTTCAACGCGGCAGCGGCAGCGCTAGCCAGCAACCTCGCTGCCCGCGACCTCGTCGACGACGCCACTGATCTGCGGTTCATCCGGGCTGGATCGGAGTACCGGGCTGAGAAGATCACCGCCGCCGCGGTGAACGACGCAATCGACATCCTCAACGGCCTCCTCGCCGCGCTCCCGCCGGTCATGGATGCGCGATTGGCGAGCAGTCCGACCCCATGAATCACGCCAATCCAGTCAACGCAGCGCAGCGATGGCCGGGATCGACTTGGGCGCCCCAGCCGAACCACGGACGTCTCCGCGTTCAGTCGGCGTTGAGCATTCCGTACGGGGCGGATGCGTATGGGAGGACGGCGGCTCGGCCGAGGCTGTTCTTGGCCTGGTCGTAGCACATCGTCATGCGTGGGTCGGCGTGGCGCAGCAGGAGCTGGACGTCGCGCAGCGGCAACCCCTGCGCGAGCATGTTCGTGGCAACCAAACGGCGCAGCCCGTGGGGGGCGATCGCCCAGGTGATGCCGGCGACCCGGGTCAACCGGTGCAGCAACCGGTCAGCCGCGGCGCGGTCCATCCGGTCCCCACGGACGTTGGGGATCAACGGCGCGGTCGTGCGTCCATCGATGAGTCGGTCGAGGTCTCCAAGTGCCTGGACCGGGACGACCCGTTCGAACGTGTCGCCGCCCTTGCCGCGGAACACGATCGTGCGCCAGCCCTGGTTGTGGTGCACGCTGTCGGCGTTCAGGGCGCACATCTCCCCGACGCGCAACGCCATCTGCCCGAGCAGGACCACGAACACGTGCTCGCGGGGCCCGGCCTTGATCGCCGCATCCAGCAGGGCGACCGAGTCCAGGGTGGGCAGCCAGGTGCGCCTCTGCTCGCCCTCGTGGATCTTGGGTCGGGTCACGTTCTCGGTGGGGTCACGGTCGGTGATCTCGTCGATCACGGCGTACTTGTAGAACAGGTGCACCACGCCGAACTTCGCCGCCCTGGTGGCCGACGCCAGGTTCTGGTCCTCGAGGGAGCGCAACCAGATCTCCACGTGCGGGCGGCGCACCTGCAAGGGATCGAGCCCGACCTGGGTGCACCACCGCAACCACAGCTCGAGGTGGATCTGGTAGCTGTCCAGCGTCTTGCCCGCGTACCGGGCCAAGAACCCCGCACACGCCAATCGCAGCGGGTCGCTGCTCGCGGGCAGGAAGACAGACGTCGTCGTGGCCATTTCGCCTCCGGGCACTCCTTGACGGGGAGCGGCAACACCCGGTCGTACAACACCTCGAGCGATCAGCCGCTCGTTGAAGAGAAGAACCTACGCCACGTCGCTGACCAGCGACGGCACGGACATCCAGCGCATAGCGGTCGTCAAGTGCCGGTCGCAGCCAGCGACTTGGGTGACGCTATGCGGTGTCCTGTGCCCGAACCTCGAGGGGAACGGTCATGTGCCGTATGACGCGCCCCAGCGGGAATCTTCAACGGGCGGGTGTTACGGGACACACCCTCACACGGACAGAGTCTGACCTGTGTCAGTTCTCGAAGTCGTCTGCACGGATGTCCGAAGTCGCCTGCACGAGTCACCCTCCAGGCGCACAGGGCTGGGCTTGAGAGGAGTTGGCATGTCGGCGCGGAGCGTCCGAATGCCGCTTAACGACCGTTAAGTTGTGTCGAGCGGCGCAGACGCCGAGGCCGCCAACGACCCAGACCACGACGGCGCACGACAAGCCGTTGGTCACAGGATCGAACCCCAGATCAGGATCTGGGCGAGGTGTCCGCCTGAATTCCGGCGGATCCTACGGCAACCCGATGTCAGTGGAAACGACAGGTTTGTCAGTGAAGACGACAACCTCGTCAGCGGCCGAGGTGCAGACCCTCTTCCAGCCCGCATCTCCGCGCGATGATGCTGATGGTGGTCATGATGCATGTTCATCCGTCGTGTCTGGGCAGTTGGATTATGAGGGTCTTGCCGTTGAGGCTTGGCACTTGAGTTCGAGGTTGTTTCCGGCCGGGTCGCGGATGAACACCGCGTAGTAGTCCGGCCCGTACTCCGGCCACAGCCGAGGCTCGTGGAGGATCTCGCCGCCGAGTGCGGTGGCGAGCTCGTGGCCACGTCGGACTGTCGTCTCGTCCTCGACCCTGAGCGCAAGGTGGGTCTGGCGACCACCGGGGTCGGTCGCTAGGGAGAAGAACAGCTGCGCTGGCTGGCCCGGTAGGGCGTACCCGATCAGGGTCGGCGTATCGAAAACCCGCGTCCCCCCGGCCAGGCTGACGACCTGGTCGTACCAGTCGCCGATGGCGTTGAGGTCGTCGACTTGCAGGACGACGTGGTCGAGCAGGGTCATGGGCTCTCTCCAGTCCTTCTGTGGCCCCGCTCTACGGCTGCCCGCCTCCCGTAGCGCCGGGACGACCTCGCTGGCGAGCTTCTGGAGGGTCGGGAGGTGGCTGGCGGTGGCTTGGGCCAAGTTGCCGGGTCTGATGAGTCTGACACACATTGAGTGCCTCCGGTGGGATGGAACCGGGGCTCGAGTTGGGCGGCCTCGTGGTGCAGGCGGGTGTCCCCGCGGATCAGGGCACTGCAGAGCGCGCAGCCCGCGCCGCCAGCTTGTCGAGACTTGCATAACGGAGCACCGCCCCGTATAACTGGAGCAGCGCTCCTATTAGCGCCGCTCAACTGTCCGACCCTGAGGTGCCACTCGTCGACGGCGCCTGGTCAATGGTCGGCCGTGGGGCCCTTCCGCCTCGACCGCGGAAAGTTCGATTCACACTAGAGAAAAGCAGGCACACCATGAGCAGCATCAGCATCATCGGTCTGGGCGGCATGACCCGCGTCATAGGCGCCCGTGCGATCGAGGGCGGCAACTCCGTCGAGGTCATCGGCCGCGACGCGGCCAAGGCCAAGGACCTGGCTGCCGCGCTCGGCGGGGGCGCCACGGCCGGGACCTTCGGCACGGCTCCGGCCGGTGACCTCGTCATCCTCGCCGTGCCGTACGCCAGCGCCGTGCCGATCGTCACCCAGTACGGAGACGCCCTGGCTGGCAAGGTCATCATCGACATCACCAACACCTCCAACGCCGACGCCACCGCCCTGGTCACCCCTGAAGGCACGTCCGGTGCGCAGGAGATCGCCAAGGCCGTCCCGGCGAGCGCGCACGTCGTGAAGGCGTTCAACACCGTCTTCGGCCACATCCTGGCCCAGGGCGGATCGCTGGACGTGCTCTTCGCGGGCGACGACGCGCACGCGAAGGCAAGCGTGTCGGCGTTCATCGAGAGCCTCGGGCTGCGCCCGCTGGACGCCGGCGGCCTGGAGGTGGCCCGCTGGCTGGAAGGAGTGGGCCTGGTGATGATCAGCCTGGCCAACCACGGCGTGGGGAACTTCAACTTCTCCCTCGGCGTCAACCTTTCCACCTGAGCACCCGCACATCGTTTCTCGCGCGGCATCAAGTGAGTCAATCTACGGCGCGAGAACAGCAGCCCACCTGACCTTATGAGGAGTAGTCATGCGCGTTTTTGTTACTGGCGGGACCGGCCATTCCGGTTCGTACATCGTCCCGGAGCTCATCGCCGCCGGGCACGAGGTCACCGGCCTCGCCCGGTCGGAGATGGCTGCTGCGGCGTTGTCCGCGTTCGGCGCGAAGGTGCGCCGCGGCGACCTCGAGGATCTCGACGGGCTCATGGAGGCGGCCGCGGACTCCGACGGCGTCATCCACGTCGCGCACCGGCAGGACCTGCTTCCGTTTGGCGGGATGGACGCCGTGTCCGCCGCGGAGCTCCCCATCATGCTCGCGTACGGCGAGGCACTCGCGGGAACTCAGAAGCCGCTGGTCGCGGCGGGGAGCATCGGCTCGTCTGGGCAGCTGGGCCGGCCGGCCACCGAAGAGGACCCGGCCCTACCCGTCGGCGATGAGCCAAGGGCACCCTGCGGGTTCGCAACGTCGTGGAAACCGCCGTCATCGACCTCGCCGAGCGGGGAGTGTGGTCCTCGGTCGTGCGGCTTGCCAACATCGCGCACGGCACGTCCGATCGGGCCGGCTTCCTCCCCACGCTGATCGCGCTCGCGAAGGAGAAGGGCTTCGCCGGCTACCCCGGAGACGGCGCGAACTTGTGGAACGCCGTGCACATCCGCGACGTCGCCTCCTTGTTCCGCCTGGCGCTGGAGAAGGGCCCGGCCGGCAAACACTGGCACGCGGTCGGGGACGAGGGCATCCCGCTCCGCGAGATCGCCGAGGCCATCGGCAGCCGCCTGGGCCTGCCCGCCGTGAGCATTCCCGTAGACGAACTGATGGTGCCGGGGTACTTCGGGTTCCTTGCGAACGTCGTCACGCAGAGCTACCCGGCGTCCAACCTCATCACCCGCCGGACCCTCGGCTGGGAACCCGCACAGCCCGGCCTGCTCGCCGATCTGGACAACGGCCACTACTTCCCCGCGAGCTGACGGCAGGGCCCCGGATCGCCACCGATCCGGCATGACAAGGGTACGGATCTTCTGAAGGGACGTTGAGAATATGACCACTGTGGGATTCATCGGAAGCGGAAACCTCGGCATCACAGTCGCGAGGCTGGCCATCGAGGCTGGGCATCAGGTCGTGCTCAGCAACTCACGCGGTCCCGAAACGCTCGCGGACACGGCCGCGGAACTGGGGCCGCAGGCATCCGCGGCGACGAGCAGGGAGGCTGCGGCGGCGGGTGACCTCATCGTGGTCACGGTGCCGGTCAAGGCCTTCCCGAACTTGCCCGCCGCGGCGTTGGCCGGGAAGACGGTCATCGACACGTGCAACTACGGCGTCGAGCGTGACGGGCACATCCTCGAGCTCGACGGCACGTCGCTCACCTCGAGCGAGCTGCTGCTGCGGTACCTCCCGGGCGCCACGCTCGTGAAGGCGTTCAACAACATCTTCTTCAAGCACCTGCTCTCACTCGCCCGCCCGGCCGGGGCGCCCGACCGCTCCTACCTGCCGATCGCCGGGGACTCCGCGGCGGCGAAGGCGGCAGCGACCGAGTTCCTCGACTCCATCGGGTACGGCGTCGTAGACGCAGGACCGCTGGCCGATAGCTGGCGGCAGGAGGCGGGCACGCCGGTGTGGGGGACCCCGTACGGTCCGTACTCGAACGAGTTGGGCCAGCCGGTCGGTGCGGACGCCATCCGCGCGGCACTCGCCACCGCGAGGCGTTAACCGCTCTTCGTCATCAATCACCCAGTTTCGATTTCTACCGTCGCTGGGATAACCTAAGCGGGGCAGTGCGCCGGATATACGGGCACTGCCCCGCTTACCAAACCGGGAGACATGTGCGAGCCGACGCCAGGAAGAACTACGACCGCCTGCTCGCAGTCGGGCGCGAGGTCGTGACCGAGCACGGCGCCGAGGCGTCGCTGCGCGACGTCGCCCGCAAAGCGGATGTCGGGCTCGGCACGCTGTACCGTCACTTCCCGACGCGAGAGGCGCTGCTCGAGGCCTTGCTCCGCACCAACGTCGACGAGCTGACCACACAGGCAGCCGACCGCGAAACGTCGAGCACACCCGAGGATGCCCTCACTTCATGGCTGCGCGACAGCGTCGCGCTCACCCATGAGTACCGGGGTGTTGCGGCGCTGCTGACGGCCGCCATGGACGACCCCGAGTCCGCACTCAATGCTTCGTGCGTCGCGCTGCACGACGCAGGCACGCGGGCCCTCGAGCGCGCCCACACCGCGGGCATAGCGCGGACCGACATCGACGGCACTGACCTGTTCGCGCTGATCGCGGCACTTGCGTGGCTCTACGACCAGCCCTCGCTCGCGCCACGCGCCGATCACCTCGTCGGTGTCATCTCCGGCGCGGTCCTGACTGGCCAAGCAGGCAGTGGCGTCAGTCAGGGACGCCCTCGGGCCCGCCGCTGAAATTCTTTGAAGCCCAGCCGAACGCCACGCCGAGCGAATTAATCGCACACGTCATTTAAGAAAAGTTGGGCAGATGGCACCGAGCATGAGGAACTGAACGCCGCGCGCAAACAGCGCTTAGCGCCACGCCCCCCATACTAGGGCGTTGACACAAAACCCTTCTCTGGGGCGAGCACAGGGAGGGAGAGGATTGCCGGCTCATCACAATTGACGGTGTAGTTGGGGTCTGAAGCCGCCGGACTCCAGCAGTGATCTGGCGATGTAGTTGGGGAGGTTGCGGAACCCGAGGGCGGAGCCGCGAAGGTGTTCGAGGCAGATCGCTTCGGTTGGCCCATTGCTGGTGCCGGGACGATCGAAGTGGGCCAAGACGTCGGCGGCTCGGCGTTTCAAGGTCCGCCCGGGCCTGGTGATCTCGCTCAGCGCGGCAGGAACGTCGTGGCTGACCGAGTCGATGAGTTGCGCCATGAGGTCGCGTCCGCGGGTGCGGTCCGGGTGCCGGTAGGCCGCGATCATGCGTTCGTAGACACCCGAGCTGTCGCGTCCGGTATTGCCAGGCCGCACTGACCGTCCGGTTCAGAACATGGGCTGTTCAACGAACAGCCGTAACACCAGCGCGTTCCGCGCCTGGATCAACCGTCCGCCCTCGTCGATTCGCCCGAGCTCCACCGGTGCGAACCCGATGTCTGCGGCGAGGCGTGCGATGACTGCACTCGCGGTCGCGTCATTCGACGCTACGAAGACAACCTTCTTCCCGTGTTCCAGAGGAAGCTGCTGTTCCAGGACGTTCGCCGGCAACTGGTTGAACGCCTTGACCACGGACGCGTCAGGGAAGTAGTCGGCGACGACCTCCGTCGACAACTTTCCGCCGAGGATGGCCTCGGAATTGGGCACCAGGAACGCGTTGGTCGCGTCGACGATGATGTGCCCACGCCACGACGGCTTCAGGGCACCGAGTGTCTCGGTGGCAAGAAACGGTATCGACAACACCAGCACATCGGCATCGAGGGCGTCGTCGAGTGTGGTCGCCCGGACCCACGGTTCGACTTCTCGGGCCAGGTCGCGGAACGAGTCGGGACCCCGGGTGTTGGCGATGACCGCGGGTCGCCCATGGCGGGCGAAGGTGCGGGCGAGCGCCGCCCCAACGTTCCCGGTACCGATGATCGCGACGTCTGTGCTCATAATCGATCCTTCTTCTTGATCTTGGAGGTGGGCAGCTATTTGGTGTCGACGGCAGACAGCGGGTTCGGCGTCGTCTGTGGGCGGCTCTACTTCATAGTGTTCTTTGCGGTAACGGGCGTCAGCTACGTGTTGCCCGCGATCTTCAAGGGCGACGACTCGCTCAGCCACGTGAGTGCGAGGTTTTCGATGGTGGCGTCGGCGATGCGGTTCCTGGTCTCGGCGTTTACTCCGGCCTTCGCGAGCGCCTCGAGCCCGCGGTGCGTAGTGACGATGACCCCGCCGAGCACGGCAGCGTCGGCGGCAGGATCGAGGTGTCCGGCGCGCTGCGCCTGCTCGACGACTTGACGGCAGCTGTCGAGGAGACTTTCGTGCGCTGCGCGCGACCGGCCTGCGATGGCGTCGTTCTCCCAGGCCGGTCACGTTCGATGCGGATGAGTCGCGAAAACGCGCACCCTGCTGCTTCTCAGTGCTCTCCTTACTCTTAGGCCGCCTTGCGGGCGTCTGATTCAGCAAGCTTGCGTCCCTCGACCTCGGCTGCGCGCAGTGCCTCGACGCGCATCGCGTCGGCCATGTCCTTGAACTGGTCGAGGGCCGGGTTGACGCCGACCAAGGTGAACCGGCGTTCGACGATAGTGAGGTCGAGCCCAAAGACGTCAACGAGAATGCGCTGCAGCCAGGAGGTGGAGTGGTCCCATCCCTCCTTCGGCGATCCGGGCCCGTAGTTGCCGCCGGAGACGGTGACCAGTAGAGCGGGACGGCCACGCAGCTCGGGACCGCCCTCGTTCATGCGGGGGTCCGTATACAGGATGTCGAACCAGGTCTTGACGTGCTGCGAGACGCCGTAGTTGTAGAGCGGCACCGCGAACAGGAAGGTGTCAGCCGCGATCAGTTCATCGGCCAGCGTGGTTGCGAGCTCGACGGCGGCCTGTTGCGCAGGGGTGCGGGCGTCCTGCGGGACCTGCTGCCCCACGACGGCGTCCGCCCACGCGGTGGACGGGAGCGGGCTTGTGCCGACGTGACGGCGGATCACCTGCTCGTCAGGGTGAGCGGCGGTCCATTCGGCTTCGACGATGTCGGCGAGCTCGCGGCTCACGGATTGGTCGGGGAAGATGCTTGCGTCAAGGCGGAAGAGGGTCACGGGGTTCCTTATTTGCTCAGTTGTTCTTTGGGGACTCATTTGGAAGTGGCATGTCGCGTGCGGGCGGTGATGACCACCGCCCGCACGCGGCGGTCAGATCACGGTGGCGCCCCCGTCGGCAACCAGCTCCATGCCATTGACGTAGCTGGAGTCGTCCGAGGCGAGGAACAACGCGACCGCCGCGATCTCCTCAGGGCGGCCCATCTCTCGCCGCGGTATCACGGACTCGAACGCCGCCTTCATCTCCGCGCTCAGCACGTCGCCCATCATCGGCGTGGCGACCGAGCCGGGGGTCAGCACGTTCACCCGGATCCTCCGGTCCCTCAACTCGGCCACCCACACCCGTGCGTAGGCGGCCAGCACGGCCTTGCTCCCTGCGTACACGCTCCAGTCCGGGTAGCCCCGGAGCGACGCGTTCGACCCGGTCATGAGGATCGAGCTTCCGTCGTTGAACAGCGGCAGCGCCTTCTGGACTGTGAACAGCGTGCCGCGCGCGTTCAGCGAGAAGGCAGCATCGAACTGCTCCTCGGTGATCTCGCCGAGCCTGCTCGACTCACCCCCTCCAGCACTCGTCCACAGCACGTCGATCGCGCCCTTCTCCTGCTTGACCGTCTCGAACAGACGGTCAAGATCATCGAGATCGGCCGAATCGGCCTGCACGCCGGTCACGTTCCGGCCGATCAGCTTCACCGCTTCGTCCAGGGCGTCCTTGTGTCGGCCCGAGATGAAGACGTGAGCTCCTTCATCAACAAACAACTTCGCACCGGCCAACGCCATCCCACTTGTCGCGCCAGTGATCACCGCGACCTTGCCATCGAGCTTTCCCACGATTACTCCATTCCTCCGACGTTGACGCCGAGAGAGAGGTTGAACCCCAGGCCGGTGCGGGCCAGGCCCATCTCCAGCAGGCCCGCGCCCTCCAACCAGTGCGCCATGCTGAGGTCACCGGCGTCCCGAGGGCGAAGTCCGAGGCTCGTGATGAACGCTGAGACGCTCGCCTTGGCCTGCGCGTCATCGCCGGCCATGAACACATCCACCGGGACGCCCGCGGCCAGGATGTGGCTGAAGAGAGTGTTGAACGCCTTCACGACGTGGGTGCTGGCGGGCGCGGCGTCGGCGACCATCTGCGCGATGGAGGTGTCGTGAGGCACGGCCAGTCCGGTGGCGTCGGCGTTGAAGGGATTCGTGATATCGACGACGATCTTGCCGGCCAACGCCTCCCCATACTCGCTCACGACCGGCACCGCTCCGGCGAATAGCACCGCTAGGATGACGATGTCCCCGGTCGGCGTGGCGCCCCAGGTTCCGGCCGTGGCGCCGTTGCCGAGCGCCCGGGCTAGAGCCCCGGCCTTGTCCCCATCCCGACCGATGACTTCGACGGTGTTGCCGCCCTTGAGTGCCAAGGTTCCGATGGCTCTCGCCATGTTCCCCGAGCCGATGATGCTGATGCTGGTCATGATGTGCTCACTTCCGTGGTGTCCGTGTCGGTTGGCCGTGGGGTTCTCGCTGGTGGTCGATTGGAGCACCAAGGTGAGGCACCACTCCGGTCATTGGGTTGAACCGGAGGGGTGCCTCATGTATTCCAGACGGCGGAGTAGAGATTGGCGTGAGGTTTCCTGGCTCTTCGGACATCCGGTGGGGGTGACGGCTCGCCGGTGAGCGCGGTGCGGGGTTGAGGGGTCGAGGTCGCCTGGCCGCCGTCATCAGCGCCGACGAAGCCCACCAGGAGGTCTACGTCGCCTGGCGGTGCGCCCAGGACCTATGCGCGGTCTACCGGGCCAAGGAAACAGCGAAGGGACGCCAACGCGCCGAGAAGATCCTCGAGACGTTCCAGACCCGCCCGATCGCCGAGGTCGCCCGCCTGGGCCGGACCCTTCGCCGCTGGCGCGAGGCGTTCCTGGCCTACTTCAGCACCGACCACGCGAACAACGGCGGCACCGAAGCCGTGAACGGCATCATCGAACTGCACCGACGCATCGCCCGCGGCTACCGCAACCGCGAGAACTACCGCCTCCGCATGCTCCTGGCCGCCGGCGGCCTCATCCCGTGACCCCCAACCGGATGTCCGAAGAGCCGGTTTCCGCCCGTGACGTTGGTACGGCGCTCCTGAGCCAGAAACGGAGGGCACCCTCGGCTTTCGAGGTAGATTGGCTTGATGAGCATCAGCGACGTCGAGCGGACGCGGACGCCCCAGCGCCGCGACGCCAGGGAGCGACATGACAGGCTCATCGCCGCGGCACGACGCGAGTTCGCCGCCCGAGGCGTGAATGCTTCCCTAGAGAGGATCGCGCGCGACGCCGACGTGGCCATCGGGACCCTGTATCGCCACTTCCCGACCCGCCTGGACCTGCTCCTGGCCGCCCTCGAGCCTCGACTTCGGGAGTTCCTCGACGGGGCAAAGAAGGCCCTAGAGATCGACGATCCGTGGCAAGGGTTCGTCTACTACCTGGAGAACCTGTTTCGCGTGCAGGCGGGAGACCGAGGTTTCAACGACTTCCTCTCCCGCCGCTTCCCCGGCAGCGCTGAAACCGAGCGCATCCACGACCAGATGTGCCAGCAAATCGAAGACGTGCTCACCCGCGCCCAGAAGGCCGGCGAGGCGCGCCCCGACATCACGCTAGCCGACATCGTCAACCTCATCTGGTCCAACGGCCGCATGATCGACGCCACCAGCATCAGCGCGCCCAACGCGTGGCGTCGGCAGCTCTACCTCATGCTTGACGCCTACCGAGCTGAGCGGGCACATCCGATCCCCGAGCCGCCGATGACAGAAAAGCAGCTCTACGACGCCATGGTCCATCTCAGCACAGCGGACTAACCTCACGCCACTCGGCCATGAAAGCGCGAGGCTAGAGCCGCGACCAACGGGAGTCAGCCGTACGTCACGGGCCGAGCGGGTCGGGGTCGGGCTGCTGCAGGTCGATGACGAGCCTGCCGCGCATGCCGCCTGCCTCGAGGCGTCGGTGGGCTTCGGCGATGGCCGCCATGGGGTAGAGGGCGTCGACAACTGGCCGGATCACGCCTGACTCGACGTACTTGGTGAGTTCGGCGATTCGTTCGGCGGAGGGGTTGTTGCTGAACGCCATGATCTTGCGGGGCTTGGTGGCCGCGTTCCATGCGAGGCCGGCGAAGGACGACACGAGGTGGTCTTCGTCGAATGCGAGCTCGACGATCCGACCATGTCGGGTGAGTCGTGTGCGGTAGGGGCCCATGTCGGTACCGACCGCGTCGAGAATGACGTCGAAGGGGTCCAGATCTGCCGGACGGGTGGTGCGGTAGTCCAGGGCGGTATCGGCCCCTAGCTCCCTGACCCAGTCAAGGTTGCGGGCGCCGGCCAGGGCGGTGACATGCGCGCCGAGCGCCTTGCCGAGCTGAACGGCGATGCTGCCGACCCCGCCGGTCGCGCCGCGGACCAAGAGCCGCTCTCCTGTGGTGAGCCGTGCTCTTTGCGTCAGGGCGGTCAGGACCGTGGTTCCGGACACCGGGAGCGCGGCGGCATCAAGGACGCTGAGGTTCTTGGGAGCAAGGGCGAGACGTGAGGCGGGGACGACCACGTAGTCGGCGATGGCCCCGAAGGTGCCGTGCGGCATCAGGCCCCACACCGCGTCGCCGACACGCAGCCCATCGACGCCGGTACCCGTGCGCGCGACGACGCCGACGAAGTCGTTGCCGACGCCTCTCGGGAAGCTGCCGCGGGTGACTCTGCGCAGCTTGCCGGCCCGGATGGCACCCTCCCCGGCGCCCGCGCTCGATGCGCGGACCTCAACGAGCACCTGACCGGGTTTGGCCTCCGGAACAGGCACTTCGGTGATATGAAGCACCTCGGGGGGCCCGTACCGGTCGTATTGGGCTGCGCGCATGTCTGTCGCCGACTCTCTGTTGGTTCGCATGGTCATGAAGTGGGGCGGGCCCCCACTTCATGACCGGTACGATACGGTGGGACGCCCCACTTAGCAAACGATCGGAGACGGTCCATGCCCTCCACCCGCCCGCCGCGGCTGCTACGCACGGACGCACAGCTCAACTACGACCGGATCCTCACGGCTGCCGACGGAGCCTTCGCCCAGCACGGAGCCGGCGCCTCGCTGGAGGAGATCGCCCGCCGAGCCGGGGTCGGCTCCGCGACGCTGCACCGGCGCTTCCCCACCCGCCAGGCCCTGCTCGAGGCCGTATTCCACGACCGCGTCGAGGCGCTGTGCGCCACAGCTCACGAACTGGCCGGCCGCCTTGACCCCGGACCGGCATTGACCACCTGGCTGCGCGCCCTGAACACCTACGCCTCGACCAGCCGGGGCCTGGCAGCCACACTGCTGCACGACCGCCACGGCGCCGACCGGTCGGAGCAAGACGACAGTTGCGAAGCGAAGATCGCCACCGCAGGAGGCGAACTGCTCGAACGGGCACGCACAGCAGGCGCGGTGCGTCCCGACCTGCGCATCGACGACCTGCTCGCCCTGGTCAACGCCATCTCCCTGGCCACCGAACACAGGCCCGACACCGATGAGGCGGATCGCCTACTGGATGTGGCCATCAACGGGATCCACCCGCACCGCGACGCCGGGCGCACACCAGCGTGAACACCCGCTCGGATGACGATGCGCACATCCCAGGCGACATCCGCCGAACGGAAGCAACTGCCCGGCGACGGCGGCGTCGCCAGGAACCAACGAGAGCGGCGTGAGCGGCCGCCAGAGGGCTGCGATACGCCCCTCACGCACCCTCTCGGTTGTAGGAAACCGACACGGGTTGTTGAGTCTTTCAGTAGTGCGACGTACTATAGAAGTGCCGTCGAGGTCGCGGGCCTGTCCCGATCCACGCTGTCACAGCGAGGATGACCCGACGGACCCGCGCTCGTCGACACCGAAGAGTTGGCAGATACTCCTGAGAGCGTGGAAAAGATGATGGGTTCCTTCCTTGCACGTACCGTCCCGGTCGCGGCGATCCTGATCGCCCTGATGACGTTCGGAAAGACCGGCGGAGTCGTCGCCGTACTGACATTGCTCGTCGGCATGGTCGTCTGGGCCGCCCTCCACCGCAGCCCCGCGGCGATTGTCGAGTACGACTTCGCGGACTGAGGGTCGACGGGACCAAGCGCTGCCGTCGCGTCAGTTCCCGACGTACTCCGTGAGGTGCTTCCCGGTCAGCGTTGAGCCGTCCGCGATGAGCTCGGCCGCAGTGCCCTCGAACGTGATCCGCCCGCCGTCATGGCCGGCGCCTGGACCGAGGTCGATGATCCAGTCCGCATGCGCCATTGACCGCCTGGTGATGCTCGATGACGATCACGTAGCGGCCCGAGTCGACCAGCCGGTCGAGAAGCCCGAGAAGCTGGGCGACGTCGGCTGGATAGGGTCTTGATATGGAACCGTGGCGGCTAGTGGGGCAGCGGCTCGGCCCAGTTGGTTTCTTGACGGTTCAGACCCAGACCTTCGTCACGCCCGATGATCGCCACACAGACTGGGACGTCTTGATTGGCGACAGGACTGTCGCGGTCGTGGCGATCACCGATGATGACCGAGTTGTGCTGGCCAAGCAGTTCCGCCCCGGCCCGGGTCGAGTCTTGCTGGAGCTGCCGGGCGGGATGGTCGAGGAGGATGAAGATGTCGTCGAGGCCGCTGCCCGGGAACTCTCCGAGGAGACGGGTTTCGTAGCAGCCGACCTGGCGCTGGTCGGCCAGACATGGCTCGCCAGCTATGCCACTCACCGAAGATATGCCGTTCTCGCAACAGGCTGCCGACAAGTGCGTCTGCAGCGCCTCGACCAGGACGAATTCTGCGAGGTTGTGACGATGAAGCTCGAAGAGTTCCTCTCGCACGTGCGCAGCGGCCAGCTGACAGACGCCGACATCGCCTGGATGTGCCTCGATCGGATAAGTCCCTGGCCGCATGCGGAGATCTGAGCTCACCGCCCGGATCTGCCGCCCTGGGTGTGCGTTCATGTTCCGGTGAGGGATCCCCTTACGAGACAGTTCCCGCTACCCCGCTTCGAGCGTCAGTGGGTGCCTCTACGCTGCCGGCATGTCGAATGACGAGGAGATTCAAGAGACCACCGTTGGCTCGATTCCCGTGGTCTACGTCACGCCGTCCGCCGAAACCACGACTCGGCGCCTCGCGCTGTGGTTGCCGTTCCTCGGCGGGGACAAGGACAGCGCCGCACCATTCCTTCGCCGGCTCTCTCGAGCCGGCCTTACTGCTGTCAGCTTCGACCCCTGGCAACACGGGGCCCGAACCGTCGAACCCACACCGGATCTGATGAACCGCGTCTTCGGCCACTTCCGTCGCGATATGTGGCCGATCCTCGGCCAGACCACCCTTGATGCGTTGCACGTCCTCGATTGGGCAACGGCAGCGTTCGATGTCGAGCACGAAGACATCGTTGCGGGTGGCGTTTCGATGGGAGGCGATGTCAGCGTCGCCCTCGCGGGCACTGACAGGCGCATCAGCCGGGTCGCTGCGATCGTGGCAACCCCTGACTGGACCAGACCGGGCATGACACGAGTGGGAGAGCCCGACAGCGTCATCGACCAGGGCGAGCCGTCGAGCTACGGCGCATGGCTTTACAAGCACCTCGATCCGATCACGAATCAAGGTGCGTACCGTCGCGGACCTGCGATTGCATTCGAGCTCGGGCGCAACGACACGCACGTGCCGCCCGCTGCGGCTCTCGCTTTCCGCGATCAGCTCCGGTCGTCAGCGCCAGATGCTGCCGACCGTATGCGGATCACACTCCACGATGGACTCGACCATCTACCTGCGGCTCGCGATCCGCAGATGCAAGACGCGGCACTCGCCTGGCTAACGGCACCCTGAGAACTCGACTTGTCGGGGAATTCGTCCCGTAGGCCGATCCTCAAACGCTAGCCCGACAGTCACCCCTGCCACCGCAGGACGGGGATGCTCAACGGACGTGGAATTCATTCATGCGCACGTGGCACCATCAGCCGCATGACGATTCAGGCGCGGGCACGAGGGTGAGCGACCAAGAGGCTTGGGCCGACGAGCTGGACGAGGCTGTTCGGGTCGCGGTCGTCGCGATGCGCGACGCGGACGCCGCCGATTGGTCCGTGCAGGCCGGATCCCTGGAATGGGACTGCCGCACCACGGTGTGCCACATCGCGAGTGACTTCGTCGGGTACGCAGGACAGCTCACTGCGCCTCAGGCGCACGGCTATGCGCCGTTCGACGTGGCCCTCGATGGAGCACCCGACCCCACTGGACTGCGCGACGTGTTGCGGGCGACGGGTGGCATGCTCAGCTCGGTCGTCCGAACCGCAGGTTCGCAGACGCTCAGCTGGCACCCGTACGGCATCGCCGGACCCCTCGACTTCGCGGCCATGGGAACGCTCGAGCTCCTCGTGCACACCGAGGACCTCAGCCGCGGCCTCGGATTCCCATGGAACCCTCCCGACGACCTGTGCGAACGTGTCCTGACCCACCTGTTCCCGGGCATCGCAGGCGACAGCGAGCTGTGGCCGACGCTCTTGTGGGCCACCGGACGCATCGCCCTGGAGACGCTGCCGCAACAGCACACCTGGCGATGGGAGAACACCGGGACGTAGGCCGAGGCCTCGGGTCTCGCGCCGCGTGTTCCGCGTCCGGAGAAGACGCGACTCCGAGCGGATTCTGCTCATGTGGACAGGCTGTGAGATCTCTGATGATCGAACCACCCGAGCTGGAGCTGGTCTGGCCCGCGGACTTGTGTGTGCAGGAGGTACGGGCTTGCTCGCCGCTCGCTGGTAGGCATACCTCCGACGGTGCTCCTGACCTCTTGATGGCCGAGGCGTTTCACCGTCTCGATTGGGCAACCTCAGCCGAACTGCTCCTCCCGAACGTGCGCGCACAGTACGTCTCGTAAGGTGATCCACCTACGGGACGACCGGAGACAGCGGTGAGCGGTGGCCGCATGCTCCGCTGGCCGTTCCGCAATCGGGACGGCGGACGTTCGACAAAACACGACCGCACATGCCGATCTGCGGATGTTGGCGCCGGCGCACGCGCGAACATGCCCAGAGTCGGACGGCGGTCGAGTTGGACCAACGTCCGACTTTGCTTGATATGTGGGTGATCTTCT
>PMLO01000190.1 GCA_003158895.1 Propionibacteriaceae bacterium | reverse complement strand
CTGCTCAAGGGGCTCTTCTCCGGGCCGGTGCGCGAGCTCGGCCAGGGGCATCCGGTCACGGCTGTCGGCGACCCGTTCCAGGCGATCTACGGCTGGCGCGGTGCGGCCGCCAGCAACATCCTCGCTTTTCCGACCGACTTCCCGCTGACCGATGGCCGCCCGGCCACGGTGCTGCCGCTGACCATCAACCGACGCAGCGGCCCGCGCATTCTCGACGTCGCCAACGAGCTCGCAGCGCCGTTGCGGGTCGACGAGACGATCGCGTACGACCTCGGGCAGCGCCTGCTGCGCGCGCCGGAGGGCACCGCGCCGGGTCAGGTGGAGACGCTCGCCTACTCGACCTGGCCCGAGGAAGTCGCCTGGGTGGTCGACCGGATCGTCGCGGCGCACGAGGCGGAGGTGCCGGCGTGGAACCAGGTGGCCGTCCTGGCACGGCGCAACGCGGACATCGGCGCGATCTACGCAGCACTGCTCGACCGCGACGTACCGGCGGAGATCGTGGGGCTGGGCGGACTGCTCACGCTCCCCGAGGTCGCTGACGTCGTGAGCACGCTGCGGCTGATCGACGACGTCGCGGCCAATCCCGACCTCGTACGCCTCCTGACCGGGCCTCGGTGGGCCATCGGCGTGGGCGACCTCGAGCTGCTGGGCCGCCGCGCGAGGGAGCTGGCGCGGGCTCAGGCACCGTGGGCCACAGGCGACGGAAGCCTCGAGGCAGACCTCGCGGCAGCGCTGGCCGACACCGATCCCAGCGAGTCGGTGTCGCTCGCGGAGGCGCTGACCGATCTCGGGGAGACGCCGGTGTCGCCCGAGGCGCGCGAACGCTTCGCGGCACTGGGCTCTGAGCTGGCTCTGCTGCGCAGGCACGCGACGGAGCCCGTGGGCGACCTCGTGCGAAGGGTCGTGTCGACGATCGGCGTCGAGGTCGAGCTCGTCGCGGCGCGTGGGCCGAGCGCGACCGCCCAGCTGGGCGCATTCCTGGATGCGGTGGCGGACTTCACGACCGTCGACTCGGACGCGACCGTACGCGGTCTGCTCGCCTACCTGGACGCCGAGCTCGAGCACGGCACCGGGCTCGACCAGGCGCTGCCGAGCCGGGCCGACTCGGTGAAGCTGCTGACCATCCACCGGGCGAAGGGGCTCGAGTGGGACATGGTCGTGCTGCCGGCGCTGTGCGACAAGACGTTTCCGTCGGACCGTGTGACGGACAACTGGGTACGAGCCGCGCACGCGCTTCCGGCGGAGCTGCGCGGCGATGCTGCGTCGATCGCGCAGCTCGGTGAGGCCAGCGATGCGGGGTTCAAGGCGTACGACGAGGCATTGCGGGCGGAGAACCGGCGCTCGGAGGACCGGTTGGCCTATGTGGCGGTCACACGTGCGCGCCGCCTGCTCGTGGCGTCGACGCACGCGTGGCGCGCGGGGGATGTACGGAGGCGGGCGCCGAGCCCATACTTCCTCACGCTGGGCGGCGACCCCACTCCCGCGTACGAGCACGACACGAACCCGCTGAGCGTCGCGACGCAGGCCGTGCCATGGCCCGCCCCCGCCGATCCTGACCACGCGACCAGGCGACGCGCGGCGGCGGCGATGGTCGACCGGCTTCGGCAGGGGTCCGGTGAGGCGGAGGCCGCACACCGCGAGGTCTCGGCGCTCGTCGCCGCGGCGCCCGACGAGGTGGCTGCCCGGCTGGCCGCCTGGAACACCGATGCGACGGCACTGCTCGACGAGTCGCGACGCCAGCGGATCCGTGTCGTCGACGTGCAGCTGCCGGAATCGCTGACCGCCACACAGGTGATGCAGGGCGTCTCCGCGCCTGACGACTTGGCGGCAAGCCTGGCCCGGCCGATGCCGAGGCCACCGTCGACGTCGGGCAGGTTCGGCACGCGGTTCCACGAGTGGGTGCTGCGGCACTTCGCCTCGGCGACGCTCATCGACCCCGACGAGCTGCGTGAGGTCGAGGACGACACCCCCGACGCGGAGCTGCGCGAGATGTGCCGCGCGTTCGCCGACGGGCGCTTCGGCGACGTGCTGCCGGCCGTGTGCGAGTTCCCGTTCTCGTTGCTCGTCGGCACGGAGGTCGTCCGTGGCCGGATCGATGCCGCGTACGGGCCGAGCCCGGTCACACCGGCCGCCTACGACGCGCTCGTCGTCGACTGGAAGACGGGTTCGTCGCCGCCGGACCCGTTGCAGCTCGCGTTGTACCGGCTCGCGTGGGCGGAGCTCAACGATCTGGACCCGTCGCAGGTGGCCGCCGGCTTCTACCATGTCCGCGACGACCGTCTTGATCTCGTCGAGGATCTGCCCGACCGCGCGGGCATCGAGGCGCTGGTCTCCGGTCTCGGCCGCTGACCCCTGGTTGCCGAGACCTGCTGCATCCTGTAGGCACTCCGGTGTGGCCTTCTGGACTGATGAGAGCGTGATCGACCGGCTCGACGGATTTCGGCGCGATGCTGAGGCGGTCGCCAGGCTGTGGCCCGGTGCCTCGGTGCTGGGCATCGACGACAAGGGCCGCATGGCCATGAGCGGGGTGGACGTCCCGGATCCGTGGGGTCTCTCCACGGACGTCGTGCTGGGAAAGCGGCCGAGTTATGCGGAGTCGGAGCCGTCTGCGCGGCTCCTCGTGACTGACGCAGAGGGCGTCTACGACCCCGAGCGGCACTGGCTGCTTGGACGTGACGGCGGCCGCGTGGTGTTCGCGACGCCGACCTCCGATGTGGCTAGGGGGTACACCCTGCGCGAGGCCGGACCGCTACTGCCGGTCGCCGAGGCTGAGCTCGTGGCGATGGCTGCCGCGCTGGCCGCCTGGCACCGCGCCGAGACGTACTGCCCGACCTGCGGAACCCCGACGAGGGTTGCCTCTGCCGGTACGGCCCGGTGGTGCCCCTCGTGCGAGAGGGACCGCTTCCCGCGCACGGATCCGGCCATCATCGTGGCGATCATCGACATCGACGACCGGATCCTTCTGGCGCGGCAAGGAGTGTGGGCGACGGGACGGCATTCGGTCCTGGCCGGCTTCGTCGAGGCGGGCGAGTCGCTCGAGCAGGCCGTACATCGCGAGGTCTTCGAGGAGTCGGGCTTGCAGGTTTCCGACGTGACGTACTTCGGCAGCCAGCCATGGCCGTTCCCCCGGTCGATCATGCTGGGTTTTCGGGCCCGTGCGGTGACGACCGAGATCCACGTCGATGGCGAAGAGATCGTGTCGGGTGGCTGGTACTCACGCGACGAGCTGCTCGCAGCGGTGGCGGCCGGTACGGTCATCCTCCCCGGCGAAGCGTCCATCGCGTTCCGGTTGATCCGGAGCTGGCTGGAGAGTCACCCGTCCTGACCTGGTTCAGGCCTCGTACAGGCGCGAACGAAGACCCGAGGCTCTCAGGGCGCGGCTGGTGATCGCCTGACGCACCGCGTCGGGGTGGGCGATGAGCGTGACCTGCTCGCTCGCCCGGGTGACGGCGGTGTAGAGCAGCTCTCGCGTGAGCAGGGGAGAGGGCAGCATCGGCAGCACGATCGTCACGGCCTCGAACTGGCTGCCTTGTGCCTTGTGGACGGTCATCGCGTGGAGGGTGGACACGTCCTCAAGCTGGGCAGGTGCGAGCAGGAGCGGCGGGATCGTGCTGAACGCCGCGCGTGGACCCTGCAGGGTGTTCACGATGATGCCGGCATCCCCGTTGGAGACGCCGATGTCGGGGTCGTTGCGCGTGACGAGGAGCGGTCGCCCGACGTACCATTCGCCGCCCGTCCCGTAACCAGGGATCGCCTGGCCCAGCCACTGACCGATCTGACGACCCCACGCTGCGGCGCCGTACGGGCCGGTGCGGTGGGCGCACAGCACGCGGTGGCAGGACAACGCGGCAAGCGCGCCATCGATGTCCCCATCCCGAGCCGCGGCGACGGCTCGCACGCCGGCGTCGACCGCGGCGCCGCGCGTCCTGGCCAGCTGAGGGGCAGCGACGTGACCGGCGTCGTCGAGGACCACCATCCGTACAGCCGGGTCGGGTCCGTGGAGGACGGCCATGGCCGCCTCGACATCCCCGTCGCGGATCGCCTGCGCGAGCTGCTCGATCGCGCCCTCGTACCGCCAGGTGTGCCTCAGCCGTACCAGCGGCAGCGGCGGGGGAACGGTTGCGAATGGAGGTTCTTCGACGGCCGCGGCGATGTCCGCCAGGACAGCCCCCGCTTCGACGGGCGCCAGCTGCTCGGGATCTCCGACGAGCACGAGCCGGGCATCGCTGCGTACAGCCGGCAGCAGCCGCGCCATCATNNTGTCGTACGGACTCCTGCAGCCGCGCGGCCGCGCGCCCCGACGGAGCAGCGAGCGCCACGACCGGAGGCCTTCCCAACTCAGCCGCGACAAGGGCCAATGCCCTGGCCACGGTCGTCGTCTTGCCGGTGCCAGGACCTCCTGCCAGCACCGTCAGCCACGATTTCGCGACCGTCACAGCAGCCAGCCGCTGCAGGTTCGGTTCCCCGGGCGGCAGCGCGTCGCCCGAGGACAGCTCGTCGGCCAGGCGCTCGATGCGCGCGTCGTCGACCACTGGCGGCGGCAGTGTCCCGCGTCGGAGCAGCTCTGTACGAACCAGCTCCTGGTCAGCCCAGTAGCGCTCGAGGTAGAGACGGCCGCCGACCCATCTCAGCGGGCGGGTTCCTCGTTCCTCCGCACCCTCCGTGACCAGCGCGCTGGTGGAAAGGACCGCCTGCCACTCGGTCGGACCTGGCCAGGGGAGGGCTTCGGAGGGCGGCTCTTCGAGCGTCGCCAGTACGTCTTCGGCCACGGACGCGATGACGACGCAGACGGCCCCGAGCCTCAACGCGCGGACGGCGAGCGCCAGACCCAGCGTCGCGACCTGCGAGACCTCTCCGTAGAGGAACGCAACCCGTCGGGCCACTTGCACGTCGGCGACCTCCAGCACCCCGGCCGCGGCGAACGGGGTCAGCAGCCCGGTGGCCGCGATCGACACGTACGGAGCCGTGGTCATCGCACACCCGCCAGCACGTCGGACAGCGCGAGCACCAGGCCGGTCGGCGGCCGCCACGAGAACACGCCGCACGGCAGGCCATCGACCACAGGCGTGTCCGGCCCGGCCATGCCTCGTACGAACAGGTAGAGCATCCCGCCTAGGTGCAGGTCAGGGTCGTACGAGGGCTGCCGCCAGCGCAGGAACCGGTGCAGCGCGACGGCGTACAGCATCGCCTGCAGCGGATAGTGCGCCTCCATCATCGCCTCGGCCATCGCCGCCGGTGTGTAGCTGCGCAGGACGATCGGGCTGCCGGGCGGCCCGAGCCGGTTCGTCTTGTAGTCGATGATCAGGAAGCGGCCGCCGACGCGCAGGGCGACATCGATGCTGCCCGTGAGGTAGCCGCGCAGTGTGGCCTGGTCCACGGGCGCCCGTCTCAGGCGTTCGCCATAGTCGCGCAACAGATCGTCATCGGGCAACCACGCGTCGAGCGTGTCCGCGATGAGCTGGACGGTGCCGCCCCCGCTGTCCGTGCCGAGCGGCAGCTCGAAGTCGAGCTCGGCGAGACGGTCCCGCGCCGGGATGTCAGCCAGTGTGAGCTGGTCCGCCAGCGGCCCGAGCGGTGTGGCCAGCACGGGCAGCAGCCCGGCCACGAGCTCGCTCTCCGTCACGCCCGGTACGGGCAGTCGCGCGGCTTCCTTGGCGACGATCCGCGCGAGGTCGTCGGCAGGGGTCGGTGAGTGCGGGTCGAAGGTCTCGAAGACGATGTGGACGAGGCTGCCGAACGCGACCCCGCCGGGCAGCTCCGCCATCGGCGACGGGGCGTCGAGCGCTGGGTCCTCGGTCCCGACGGTGAGGACAGGCATCGGGGCGGCGCCATCGGGGTCGTCTGGAGCCAGGTCCGCCGGGGTCGGTGGCTCGTCGACGAGCAGCGGGCTCTCCGCGGAGAAGATGCCGTGCGCCGACGCCGTGATCGCCGAGTAGGACGTGCGGCGCCAGCCGGTGTCCACGACGCGGGTCAGGCGCAGCGGCTCGACGGAACCCGGCGCCCGGGTCGTACGGGCAGGGGCTGGGCGGCCCCGCGTCGTGAACTCCTCGACGAGGATGTCCGTCCCGGCCAGCCTCGCCGTGGGATCGAGATCACTGCGGACCTCGACCCGAGCAGGCACGCACGGGCCCGGCTTGCGGAACAGCACACGCTGCAGCGGTGTCTCGGCCGTGCGGTCCGTGCGGCCCCACCACGCTGTGACGTGGCACTTGGCCCTGGTGAGCGCCACGTACAACGCCCGCAACCCCTCGCCGTCCTCCTCCGCTCGGTAGGCCTGCTCCCGTTCGGTGCGCCCCGGCTCGGCGGTGCCACCGATGTCCAGGACACGTACGGACCGGCCCTCGCGCTGCTCGTGCAGCTGGATCGGCCTGTCGCCGATGCTCGGCACGTACCGGGTCGCCAGCTCCGGCAGGTACACCACGGCGAACTCGAGCCCCTTCGCCTGATGGACGGTCAGGATCCGTACGGCCGCGTCGTCGGTCTCCAACCGTCGTGACCTGTCGTCGCCGCGACTCGATGTCCCGTGCGACTCCAGCTCGAGCCAGGCGGCCAGCCCGGGCGGGGTGAGTCCCGATCGGAGCTGTTCGGACTGCAGCAGCTCCGCCACGTGACGCAGGTCGGTGAGCCGCCGGTCGCCGTCAGGAAGCTGTACCACCCGGGCGGCCAGGCCTTCGGCGAGCAGCACCTGCATCAAGCCCGCGACCCCGTCGCTGCGCAGCATCCGGCCCCACCTCCGGATCTCGCCCGTGAGCTCCGCCAGCGCGTCCTCGTCGGCGGCGACGAGGTCGTTGAGGGCCCAGCCCACGAGGTCGGTCAGCGCAGCAACGCGTACAGCCGCCTGTCTTGGCCGGTCGATGGCCATCAGCAGCTTGCGCCAGTCCTCGGCCGCGGGGGAGGTGAGCACGCTGAGGACGCCGGTGAACACGGCGGGGATGCCCGCCGTGGCCAGTTGCGCGTGAATGCTCCGTCCTCGGCGGTTGCTGGTCACGATGACCGCGACATCGTCGGCACGGAGCGGACGGTCCTCGCCGCGCCCCACGAGCCGCGCGCCCGAGGCCAGCAGGTGTCCGATGTCATCGGTGAGGTCGGCGTCGACGGCCCGCGAGTAGTTCTGGGACCGGATGCTCGTGCCGGGCTGCACCCTCAGCCGCATCGCGTGCCGCCAGGGACCGTCGACGTCCAGACGATGGGCGTCGACGAGGCTGTCCACAGGCCCGACCGTGATCTCCGGCGCGCCCAGCTGTGCGCCCGCGAACACGGTCTGTACGGCCTGGACCAGCTCCGGCGTCGTACGGCGGTTGACGCCGAGGTCCTGGGCGACCCGGTCCCGTACGGCATCGAGGTATGCGTGGACGCCCGCACCTCGGAACCCGTAGATCGACTGCTTCGGGTCGCCGATGAGCACGACGGTGGTCCCGCTCGATGGCTCCTTGCTCACGAACGACTCGCGCAGGATCTCCCACTGCACCGGGTCGGTGTCCTGGAACTC
>PMLO01000201.1 GCA_003158895.1 Propionibacteriaceae bacterium | reverse complement strand
CGGCCACGCCTTCAGCACCTCGACACACGCCGATGCGATGGTCGCCGGCACGGGACCGTCGGGCGCCGCGAACACGTCGCGCAGCGCCGAGCCCCACCCCAGGTCGGTCAACCGCGCCACCACTCGCCCGGGAGCGGCCCCGACGTCCGGCCCGATCTTCCCTTTCACCGGGACGCCCAGCCTGTCCATCCCCGTGGGCCACTGCATGCGCGGTTCGATCGGTACGCCGACCTGCGCCAGCTGCTCCTCGGCCAGACGCAGCTTGTCGTCGTCGATGTACGCCTCGAACCAGGACGCCTCTCCGGCCGCCGCACGGCACGTGTCGCACCGCCCGCAGTCAGCCGCGGTCGGGTCGTCCAGCGACTCCTGGAGGAAGCGCATCCGGCACTCGGTCGTCGTCTCGTACGACACCATCAACGCCTGCTCACGGTCACGCGCCGCGGCCACCCGCTCGTACCGCTCGGCGTCGTACGTCCACGGCTGCCCGGTCGCCAGCCAGCCACCCTGCACCCGTCGTACGGCCCCCTCGACGTCCAACACCTTCAGCAGTAGCTCCAGCCGGGTCCGGCGGATGTCGACGATCGCTTCGAGGGCACCCGTCGACAGCGGCCTGTCGGCCTCCGCGAGCGCGGCGATCACCGCCTCCGCGAGCCGTTGCTGCGGCATCGAGCTCGTCGCGAAGTAGTGCCAGATGTCGGCATCCTCCCGACCCGGCAGCAGGACGACGTCGGCACGCTCCGTGGCGCGNNCCCAGCGCGCTCGTCGCGACAAGGGCCTTCACGTCGTTGGCCCGGAGCCGGTTCTCGAGAACCTCCCGCTCTGCCGTATCCGTACGACCCGTGTAGGCGGCAACCTCGTGACCGGCCTGACGCAGTGACGTCGCCACGTCCTCGGCGCCGGCCACGGTGAGCGTGTAGATGATGCCGCTGCCCGGCAGGTCGGCCAGGTGGGTATGCAACCAGGCCAGGCGCTGTACGGGGCTCGCCATGGGCAGCACCCCGAGGCGCAACGAGTCCCGCGCGAGTCCGCCGCGCAGGGTGAGCACCTCGTGGACCGAGCCGTTCGCGCCGACGCTCAACTGCTCGGCGACGTCGGCGACCACGCGCGCGTTGGCGGTCGCGGTGGTCGCCAGCACCGGCGTCGATTCGGGCAGCTCGGCGAGAAGGTCCTTGATCCGGCGGTAGTCGGGGCGGAAGTCGTGACCCCAGTCGCTGATGCAGTGGGCCTCGTCGATGACGAGCAACCCGCAGCGCTCGGCCAGTGCGGGCAGCTGGTGCTCGCGGAAGCTCGGGTTGTTGAGCCGCTCGGGACTGACCAGCAGCAGGTCGACCGAGTCCGTACGCAGCGCCTCCCGTACGTCCTCCCACTCCGTCGCGTTGGACGAGTTCATGGTCACGGCCCGGATCCCTGCGCGCTCGGCGGCACCGATCTGGTCGCGCATCAGCGCGAGCAGCGGCGAGACGATGAGCGTCGGCCCGGCACCCTCCGCCCGCCGCAGCATCGTGGTGACGAAGTAGACCGCCGACTTGCCCCAGCCCGTGCGCTGGACGACGAGCGCCCGGCGCCGTTCATCGACCAGGGCGTGGATCGCCTCGGCCTGCCCGTCGCGGAAGTCGGCGTCGGGGTTGCCGACCAGCCGCCGCAGGGCGGTGAGTGCGTCGTCATTGGTCACGTCGTCACCGTAGATGGCGCCGCCGACATTTCCCGCCCGTACGTCCCCGGGCGGAATACGGCCCCCGGCACCGGGGTGCCGGGGGCCGATCCGTACGTGTCAGCTCGCCGGCGGCTCGTGCGAGTCCTCGGTCGGCGCAGCGACCTCGCCCTCGATGGAGCGCTTGGTGCCCGTGTGGGTCACCGAGATCTTGCGCGGCTTCGCCTCTTCGGCGACCGGGATGTGCAGGGTGAGCACGCCGTCGGCGTACCCGGCCTCCACCCGGTCCAGCGCCAGGCCGTTGCCGAGGGTGAGCTGGCGGGCGAACGTACCTGTCGGCCGCTCCCGTACCAGCCACTGCGTGCCGTCGGCCGCCTGCGTATTGCGCGTCGCGCGGATCGTCAGCGTGCGCTCCTCCGCATCGATGTCGATGCTTCCCGGGTCGACGCCGGGAAGGTCGATCGCGACGACGAAGTCGTCACCTGTACGGACCAGATCCATCGGCATCCCGACCGTGCGGGGGGCCTCACCGAAGAGTTCACGGAACGGATCGAACGTGCGGGCCATGATGTCCTCCTTCGTTAGCACTCTAACTGCTCGAGTGCTAACCAATCTACAACTTGAGTCGACCACACTCAAGTCTGCTCGGCAGAGACTGGAGAGACCTTTCCCCCTCTACACCGTGCCCGTCGTCCCCGCCCCCGACTGAGCACCACGAACCCCACTGAGCACCACCCGTACAGGGTGCTCAGTCACGGCAAGGGTGCTCAGTGAGTGGGGCTCGAGATCCTCGCCACGAGATGGGTCTTCTCCCCCGAGCGGGGGCGGACGACGGCGGTCCAGTGGTCGCCCTCGTTTCGGGCGCCGAACCGTACCGAGGACGGCAGCAGGATCGGCTTGGTGAAGCGGACATCCATGCGGTACGAGTCCGTCAGGCGTGGTTCGAGCGCCGCCAGCACGCGGGCGTGGGTCCACATGCCGTGGATGATCGCGCGGGGGAAGCCGAACGCCTTGCCGCCGATCGCCGAGGTGTGGATGGGGTTCATGTCGCCCGACACCGACGCGTACCGGCGGCCCAGATTCGCCGGCAGCCGCCATACGGCGTCGGCCTGGACATCCACGTCCGACGGCAGCCGCACGCCGTCCGGCTGGTCCTCGGGGAGCATCCCGGGCAGCGACGCGCCCCGGACGAGGTAGGCCGACACGCCCCGCCAGACCAGCTCATCACCCACGTACGCCTCGCCGATCATGTCGATCAGCACGCCGCGACGATGCTCGCGCGGCGGGCCGTACGAGCTCGACAGCCTCAGTCGTTCGCCCACCGAGACCGGTCTCAGCAGCGTCATCGAGTTGGTCACGTGCACCATCCCAGCGAGCGAGAACGGCGAGTCGGGCGCGCTCAGCAGCACCAGCTGCAGCGGGAACGTCTGTACGTGCAGCCACGTCGCCGGGACGAGGTCGCGTACGCCGAACCCGCACACCCGGTCGTACGTCGCCAGCCGACCGGCGCTCTGTACGACGTCCGCCAGCACCACCTCGCGGTCCGGCAGCAACCGCGGCCGGTGCTTGGTCACGCGCCGCACGCCATCCCGCACCAGCGACGACGCCAGCAGCGGCGCCATGGACGGAACCGTGTCGAGAACCACCCGCTCCATGCGCATCCCCTACTGCCCGACCAGCGCTTGGCCGCAGACCCGTACGACCTGGCCGGTCACAGCCGCCGACGCCGGATCGGCGAGGTACGCGATCGTCTCGGCCACGTCGACCGGCTTGCCGCCCTGCGCGAGGCTGTTGGACCGCTGGAAGATCTGGCGTTGCAGGTACGGGATCGCGGCGGTCATCTCGGTCTCGATGAACCCCGGGCCGACCGCGTTGATGGTGATGCGCCGATCCGCCAACCGCGGTGCCATCGCCCTCACGAGCCCCGCGATCGCCGCCTTGCTCGTCGCGTAGTTCGCCTGACCCTTGTTCCCGGCGATGCCCGAGGTGGACGAGATGCCGACGATGCTTCCGCCGTCAGCCAGACCACCGGCGCGGCCGTCGAGCAGCGACGCGTTCATCCGCAGCTGCGCGGCGAGGTTGACGTCGAGAACCGCGGCCCAGCCCTTCTCGTCCAGGTTCGCGAGCATCCGGTCACGGGTGATGCCGGCGTTGTGGATGATCGCGTACAGGCGGGCGTCCTCCCCGTACCGCTCCGCCACGTGCGCCGCGATCCGCTCTCCCGCGTCCGGCAGGGTGATGTCGAGCTGGAGCGCGGTGCCGTGGATCTCGTTGACGACTCGTGCGAGCGCCTCGCCCGAGGCCGGGATGTCGACGCCGACGACGGTCGCGCCATCACGGGCGAACGTCCGTGCGATGGCCGCGCCGATGCCGCGCGCCGCGCCGGTCACCGCGACGATCGTGCCGGCGTACGGACGGACCGACGTCGCGACGTCGTCAGCGACCTCCGCCGCACCGACCCGCCACGACTGCCCATCCACGTACGCGGAGCGGCCCTCGAGCAGGAACCGAAGCGTTGAGGCGAGGGCCTGGGGAGTGGTCTCAGGGTCGACCCAGACCAGGTTCGAGGTGGCCCCGCCGCGGAGCTCCTTGGCGACCGTACGGTTCAACCCGTCGAGGCCCTGCGCCAGTACGCGCGGCTCCAGCTCGTCAAACGTCTCGGGGGTGCGTGCCACGAAGATGATGCGGCCGCTGCGCTCGAGGGCGCGGATCGCCGGGCGGAGCACGCCACGTACGTACTCCAGGTCCGTGACCGCCCGCAGCTCGGTGAGATCGAGTACGAGTGCCCCCAAGCGGCCCTCATATCCCGGCGGCACGGGTCGGCCGGCTTCACCGAGCGTGCGGGCGTCCGGGGTGTCGATCACAGGGTTGATCGTGAATAGCCCCAGCAGCTGGAGTGTACGACGAGTCAGGGTCGAATTGTTCAGTTCTGCAAGGGAAATCGCTCCCCCGGGATTGTTTCTTCCCCGTCGTAATTCGACGCTCGGCGGTACACCCAGCTTCGTCGCCACTGACTTCCCGATCGACGATGATGCGACCGCTTTCGCCAATGGCGTCGTGGCTAGGGCTTCAAGTGGGTCGAACCGCTTCTTGGGCATCAGCAGGCCTCCAGGATCGCGACGGCGCCTTGGCCCCCGGCGGCGCAGATGGACACGATGCCGCGCGCGGGCCGGCCATCCACCGTTCCACGCTGATGCAGCAGCTTGGCGAGGGCCGGCACGATGCGTCCCCCGGTCGCCGCAAAGGGATGACCGGCCGCGAGCGACGATCCGTTGACATTCAGCCGGCTGCGGTCGATCTCGCCCAGGGCGCCGCTGAGCCCGAGCGTCGAGCGGCAGTACGCCTCGTCGTTGAGCGCGGCGAGCGTCGCCAGCACTGTCGCGGCGAACGCCTCATGGATCTCGTAGTAGTCGAAGTCCTGCCACAAGAGGTGGTTGCGCTCGAGAAGCCTCGGGATCGCGTACGTCGGCGCCAGCAGCAGGTCCTCGCCACCGAGCGTGTAGTCGCCGGCGGCGACCTCCACGTCGACGATCCGGGCGAGCGCAGGCAGATGGTGCTCAGCGGCGTAGTCAGCATCGGCGAGGTAGGTCACCGCCGCGCCGTCGAAGAAGCCCGTCGAGTTGCCGGCGGTCATCGTGGCGCCCTCGCCCCGGCCGAACACCGGCTTGAGCGCGCCGAGCTTCTCCAACGTGGTGTCCACCCGTACGCCCTGGTCCTTGGTCACGCCCAGGTAAGGGGTCACGAGGTCGTCGAAGAAGCCCTCGCCCCAGGCGCGCGCCAGGTTCTGGTGGCTCGCCAGCGCGACCTCGTCCTGCTCCGTACGGCCGATGCCCCAACGCGACGTCGTCAGCGCCTGGTGCTCGCCCATCGACAAGCCGGTCCGAGGTTCGGTGATGCCGGGCGGGTCGGGGACGAGGTGGCCCGGGCGGATCGACGAGATGGCGGCCAGCCGTGCGGGGAGGGTCTTGGCGGCGTTGGCCGCGAGGAGCGCCCGCCGCAGTCCGTCCGATACCGACATCGGCGTGTCCGACACGCTGTCGGCGCCTCCGGCGATGCCGTCGACGAGCTGGCCGAGACGGATCTTGTTGCTCACGTAGATCGTGGCCTCGAGGCCTGTCGCGCACGCCTGCTGCAGGTCGCAGGCAGCGGTGTGGGGGTCGAGCGACGAGCCCAGCACCGCCTCGCGCGTGAGGTTGAAGTCGCGGCTGTGCTTGAGCACCGCGCCACCCACGACCTCGCCGACACGATGCCCGGACAGCCCGAAGCGGGCGGCCAGACCGTCGATGGCGGCGGTCAGCATGTCGATGTTGCTCGCCTGGCGGTACGCGCCGTGGCTACGCGCGAACGGGATGCGGTTGCCGCCGACGACGACGGCGGTGCGGTCTGTCATGGGTCTCCTTGCGAGGGCCGACGTGAACACAAAACCCGATACGGACAGTAGCAGGTACGACAAGTACGAGGTACCCTCGACCGCATGGAGCATCAGGACGGGCGCGACACCCGATGGCAGGAGCATCGGGTCGAGCGACGCGCCGCACTGGTCGACTCTGCTCTGCGCGCGATCCGTACGCATGGCGCCGGGGTCACCGTCGACGAGGTCGCCGTGAGTTCGGGCACGAGCAAGACGGTCCTGTACCGCTACTTCAGTGACCGCAACGGGCTGTACCTCGCGGTAGCCGACCGGGTCGCCTCGAACATCCTCGCCGAGGTCAGGCCGCGGTTCGCGTCCTTGGGCGAGGGCGGAGATGTCGCCGACCTCGTCCGTGGTCTCGCCGATGCGTACATCGGCCTTGTCGACCGCGACCCCGACATCTACCTGTTCGTCATGAACCGACCGCCGGGACTGCCCGCGGGCGCAGGCGACCCGGCGACCGGCATCGCCGACAGGATCGCGATCGAGCTCGCCGAAGCGATCCGCGGTGAGCAGCGGCGCCGCGGCACCTCAGGGGGTGCGGTCGAGACGCTGTCGTTCGGGATCGTCGGCTTCATCCGTACCGCCACGGGCCACTGGCTCGAGTCCGGCGGCAGCGCGCTGCTGGCTCGCCACGAGCTCATCCAGCTCATCACCTCGACGTTCACCGCGAGCGTCTCGGCTGCGGTCGAAGGCACCGCATCCCCTCAGCTCGTCATCACCTGAACCACCGTCATCGCCGACAAGGAGTAGTTGTGACCGACACCGCCACCCGCTCAGAGCCGACCGCCGCCGCCGACCCCCGACTCGGGGAGGCGCTGAAAGTCGCCCTGGACGGCCAGTACCACGTCACCCGTCAGAAGGCCCGCGACACCTTGACGAAGGACGAGATCATCCGAGATCCCTCACTCTCGATGGACGAGGCCAGGGCGTGGACGCTCAAGGCGCTGAAGCACCTGTCGACGAAGGGGTACGGCAACAGGGGCTTCACCCTGCCCGATCAGGCGTCCGATCCCGCCGCGGTGGTCACCGGCTTCGAGGCGCTGGCGCACGGCGACCTGTCCCTGGTGATCAAGGCCGGCGTGCAGTACGGGCTGTGGGGCGGCGCGATCGAGGGCCTCGGCACCGACGAGCAGATCGCCCGCTGGCTGCCGGACATCGTCAAGGCCAAGCACCTCGGGTGCTTCGCGATGACCGAGATGGGCCACGGGTCGGACGTGGCCAACATCGAGACGACGCTCACGTACGACCCGGAGACCGACGAGATCATCGTCGACTCGCCGACACCGAGCGCGACGAAGACGTACATCGGCAACGCCGCGCTCCACGGCACGTCGGCGGCGGTGTTCGGGCAGCTGTGGGTGGACGGGACGTGTCAGGGCGTGCACTGCGTCGTCGTGCCGTTCCGCAAGGTCACCAAGGGCAAGGGCGTCGACCTGCCGGGCTGTACGTCGGGCGACAACGGCCACAAGGGCGGCCTTCTCGGGGTGGACAACGGGACGCTGCGGTTCGACCACGTACGGGTCCCGCGCGCGAACCTGCTCAGCCGGTACGGGGGAATCGGCGACGACGGCTCGTACGTCTCGGAGATCGCGAGCTCGGGGAAGCGGTTCTTCACGATGCTCGGCACGCTGGTTCGTGGGCGCGTCTGCGTCGGCGCCGGTGCCGCGATCGCGGGGCGGCGTGCGCTGTCGATCGCGACCCGGTACGCGCTGCGGAGGCGCCAGTTCCCGAGCCCGGACGGCGACGGCGAGGTCGTGCTGCTCGACTACCTGTGGCATCAGCGTCGGCTCCTGCCCGGCATCGCGAAGGCGTACGCGTTCGGGTTCGCGAACAACGACCTCATCGAGCTGCTCGCCAAGAGCCGTACGGAGGGGTTCGACGACGACCTCCAGCGCTCGCTCGAGAGTCGGGCGGCCGGGCTCAAGGCGGCGCAGTCGAGGTTCGCGAACGACATCGTGCAGGTGTCCCGGGAGGCCTGCGGCGGTGCGGGGTTCATATCGGAGAACCAGCTGACGCTGCTGCGCAGCGACGTGGACATCTTCGCGACGTTCGAGGGCGACAACACGGTGCTGATGCAGCTGGTGGCTCGCGGTCTGCTGACCGGCTACCGCGAGACGTGGACCGGACTCGATCGCCGCGAGACGGTGACGAAGACGGCCGACATGGTCGCGCGGATGGTGCTGGAACGTACGGCGGGGCGCGGGGCTGTCGACGCCCTCGTGGCGCGTGCGCGGCGGGTCAGCAACGAGGCCGGCGTGCTCGATCGCGGCTGGCAGGTGCTGATGTTCGACGAGCGCGAACGCCACGTGCTGGAGTCACTTGCCCGGCGGTACCAGCAGGCCATGCGGCTGCCGAAGGGGTCGCGGTTCGCGGCCGTCAACGACCTGCAGGACCACATGCTGACGCTGGCGCGCGTCCACACCGACCGGCTTGTGCTCGGGTCGTTCGTGGCGGGCATCGAGGCGTGCGAGGACCAGGCCGCGAAGCGGATGCTCAACACGCTGTGCGACCTGTACGTGATCGACAACCTCGAAGCCGATCGTGCGTGGTTCACCGACCACAGCTTCATGACGCAGGCCCGCTCGAAGTCGCTCACCAGGACGCTCAACCACCTGTGCGGCGAGCTTCGCCCCGACGCCCTCGCCCTCGTCGAAGGCCTCGGCATCCCCGCCGAGTGGCTGGGCTCGAAGATGCTCGACGACTAGGACCTCGAGACGCTCGGGGCGTACGCGAGGCTCCCAAGCCTGACGCGCGAGGTTCCCAAGTGGTACGCGAGGTTCCCAAGCCGTCGACCACTTGGGAACCTCCACCAGGCTTGGGGTCCTCGATGTGTCAGCCGCCCGGCGTGGTCGCTCATCCACCGAACGGTGGAGGGTGAGGCGGTACGAACCCACCGGTTCACGGCTGCCGCCGGCGGAGTGGGGCCGCCACGCTGGTCATATGACACACGACGTGGCCGTACAGATCACCGGCTTGCACAAGCACTACGGGTCCCTTCACGCTGTCGACGGGCTCGACCTCACGATCCAGCGCGGCGAGACGTTCGCCCTTCTCGGCCCGAACGGGGCCGGTAAGTCGACGACGATCGAGATCCTCGAGGGGTTCCGGCACCGGACATCGGGCGCGGTCAGCGTCCTCGGCGTCGACCCCGACCACGCAGACCTCTCGTGGAAGCCCCGGCTGGGGATCGTCGCTCAGTCGACGGCCGAGTCGGACACCGCGACCGTACGGGAGCTCCTGACGCTGGTCCGAGGGCTGTACCCCGATCCGCGCGATGTCGACGAGGTGATCGCCAGCGTCGGCCTCCAGAAGAAGGCCTCGACGCGCAGCAGCCGGCTCTCCGGTGGGCAGCGGCGCCGGCTCGACGTCGCACTGGGCGTCATCGGACGGCCCGAGCTGTTGTTCCTCGACGAGCCCACGACGGGGTTCGACCCTGAGGCACGGCGCGAGTTCTGGGAGCTCGTACGGTCCCTGCAGGACGGCGGGACGACGATCATCCTCACCACCCACTACCTCGATGAGGCCGCCGAGCTCGCCGACCGCGTCGGGATCATCACCGGCGGACGCCTCGTCGACGTCGGCGCCGTGGATGCGATCGGCGGGAGGGACGCCCGGCGCCCGATCGTACGGTGGCGCGACGCAGCCGGTGAGCGCCGCACGGTCGTCACAGACACCCCGGCGGCGGTCGTGGCCGAGCTCAGTACCCACGCGAACGGCGAACCGCGCGACCTCGAAGTCATCCGCCCCAGCCTCGAAGACATCTACCTCGCCATGATCGGCGCCGAATCGAAGGATGCAGCATGACCGCCACACTCACCGTCGCACCGGAACACGTCGCCCGCCGTCCCCTCCCGTCCCCGGGCGGTGTGGTGGGCCAGTGCCTGCGACAGATCCGCTTCGAGATCACCAACTACGTACGCCACGGCGACACGCTCGTCTTCACGTTCGGCTTCCCGATCATCATGCTGGCCATCTTCACCTCGGCGTTCGCCTCCCAGGGGACGATCCCCAACCCCGACGGACTCGGAGCCGGCCTCAGCGTCGGCGCGTACTTCCTGCCTGGCATGGTCGCCGCCGGCGTCCTGTTGTCCGGTGTGCAGAACCTCGCCATCGACATCGCACACGAGAAGAGCGACGGCAGGTTGCGGCGCTGGGGCGGTACGCCGATGTCGCCGTTCGTGTACTTCGTCGGCAAGATCGGCCAGGTCGTGGTCACCGCGACCGTACAGACCGTGCTGTTGCTCCTCGTGGCGCGCTTCGCGCTCGGCATCGCCCTGCCCTCAACTGCTGCGAAGTGGCTCACGTTCGGGTGGGTCTGGGTCGTGGGCCTGGCCGCCAGCACCCTGCTGGGAATCGCCTTGTCCTCCGTCCCCCGCTCCGGCAAGTCCGCCTCGGCGGTCGTGCTGCCGATCACGCTCGTGCTCCAGTTCATCTCCGGCGTCTACCTGCAGTTCTACGGCCTGCCCACGTGGATGCAGAACCTCGCGTCGGCGTTCCCGCTGAAGTGGCTGGCGCAGGGCATGCGCGCGGCGTTCCTCCCTGACGGTTTCCAGCAGCTGGAGGTGGGCCAGTCGTGGAACCTCGGCCAGGTCGCGATCGCGCTCGGCATCTGGCTCGTCGTCGGGCTCGTACTGTCCAGGCTCACGTTCCGCTGGATCCGGCGAAATGCCTGACGGCCGGTACGAGGTCGGTGGCCGGCCGCTACGCAGTGGGCGAGGATAGAGCCATGGTGAGGACCAGTCGGGCGGTGTGGGGATGGGGTGTGGCCGTCGTCGCAACCTGTGTAACAGCCGCGACGATCATCCTCGTGCTGGGTCGAGGCTCCGCGTCGTCCTGGGAGGCGACGGGTGGCCTCGCCCTTGTCGTAGCGGTGTATCTGGCGGTCGGGCGCCGCGCGCTCGTCGCCCCGGCAGGCAGCGCGATCACCCGATGGGCGACCGCGTTGCTTATCGCCGCCGGCGTCGTTGGTACGTGGTTCGACCCGGCGGCCGCGATCGACCAGGCCGTCCTGTACCCGCTGCTGTGGATCCTGTCGTCGCGCAACGGCACCGCCGTCATCCGATCCGCGGTCCTGGCGATCGGAATAGCCCTTGCCACGGGACTCGGCACCGGCGACTGGATCTCGGCCAGCCTCGACGCGCTGATGGCTTTCGCCTTCACGGTCGCCATGGGGCTGTGGATCACACGGATCCAGCGGTACGGCATCGAGCGCGACAGGTTGCTCACCGAGCTGCGGGCCGCGCAGGCCGAGGTCGCCGCGTTGGAGAGACACGCCGGCATCACCGAGGAACGGGCCCGGGTGGCTCGAGAGATCCACGACACGATCGCCCAGTCGCTGACGGGACTCGTGATGACCGCGCAGCGTGCGAGGTCGATGGCCGCGCGTACGCCGGATTCGCTGGGCCCGACGCTGACGCTGATCGAGAACCTCGCGACGGAGGCGCTGACGGAAGCTCGCGCGCTGGTGGCGTCATACACCCCGGTCAGCGTCTCCGGCGGCCTGACCGCCACCCTGGTGACGCTGGCTGACCGGTTCTCGGCCGAGACAGGCGTGTCTGTTCAGGTGAGCGGTGACGCGCCGGACGTCGACCGCGAGGCAGAGGTCGTACTGCTGCGCTGCGCCCAGGAGGCACTGGCGAACGTCCGCAAGCACGCTCGGGCTCGGGACGTACGGATCAGCCTCTACGCCACAGACGACGGGGCCGGCCTCACGGTGACCGATGACGGAGTCGGGATCGGCACGCAGGCGGGCAACGGGTACGGACTGGCCGGCATGGCCGAGCGCGTACGCCTTGCGGGCGGAACACTCGAGGTCGGCCCCGGGGCCACCGGGGGCACGACGGTACGGGTCGGGCTGCCCCGACGCACGGACGCAGAGGTCGTCTCGTGATCCGCGTGCTCGTGGCTGACGACCACCCGATCGTACGGTCGGGCATCGTGGGCATCCTTGCCGACGCCGACGACCTGGAGGTCGTGGGCGAGGCGGCGGACGGCGCCGAAGCGGTGGCGCAGGCGCGGTTGCTCCGCCCCGACGTCGTACTCATGGACCTGCGGATGCCCGTGCTGGACGGGGTCGCGGCGACGGGCCAGATCGTGAGCGCGGGGCTGGGCCGGGTGCTGGTGCTCACCACATACGAGGCGGACGAGCAGATCCTCGCCGCTATCGGTGCGGGTGCGGCCGGCTACCTGCTCAAGGCGTCGCCGTCCTCGGAGATCCTGGCCGGCGTACGGGCCGTGGCGGGGGGCGAGTCGGCGCTGTCCCCCTCGGTCGCGGCCCGGCTGGTCCAGCACGTACGTCTCGGCCCGGTGGAACCCGTGGTCACTCCGTCACTCCTCAGCCCCCGTGAGCTGGACGTGTTGCGCCTGGTGGCCACCGGTCGGACCAACGCCGAGATCGGCCGCGAGCTGTACATCGGGGAGGCGACCGTGAAGTCGCACCTCCTGAAGGTGTTCGCGAAGCTCGAGGTGACCGACCGTACCCATGCGGTCACGCGTGCCCTCGAGCGCGGGCTGATCGAGACGCACAACAGCTGACGTGCAGAGGGACCGCCATTCAGTGGCAGATACGCAGCCACCGGTTCATATGTGCATCGGCGGCCGGGTATCTGCCACTGAATGTACGTCATGGCCCGCGGGTACCGTCCGTACATGGCTGCCGCGACGGAACCGATGAGCCGCGATCAGCGGCTGGTGCTGGCGATCGCCGTGCTGGCGTCGTTCGTGTCGTTCCTCGACGGCACCATCGTCACGGTCGCCCTGCCCGCCATCATGCGCGAGCTGGGCGGTGGGCTCGCGACGCAGCAGTGGGTCGTCGACGCCTACCTCGTCACCCTCGGCGCGCTCATCCTGGTGGCCGGGTCGCTGAGTGACGTGTACGGGCGGTTGCGGATCCTTCGCGTCGGGGTGATCGGCTTCGGGGTGGCGTCGATCGCCATCGCCGCGGCACCCACTCCCGTGATCCTCATCGTCGCGCGGGCGGTACAGGGGATCGCCGGCGCCCTCCTCGTACCGAGCTCCCTTGCCCTCATCACCTCGAACTTCCGCGGGCGAGAGCAGGCCCGCGCCATCGGGATCTGGACCGCGATGACGACCGGCGCGATGGTCGCCGGCCCGCTGGTCGGCGGCCTGTTCGTCGACTTCCTGTCGTGGCGGTTCGCGTTCCTCATCAACGTGGCGCCGATCGCGGCGGTGCTGGTCCTGCTCGTCGTGCTCGGCCACGAGGACGTACGCCGCAAGGGCACAACCATCGACTGGCTGGGCGCTGTCCTGTGCACACTCGGTCTGGGCGGTCCTGTGTACGCGCTCATCGAGCAGCCGAACCTCGGCTGGGGCCATCCGGCGATCTACCTGTCTCTTGCGCTCGGTCTGCTCGCGTTGGCCGGGTTCCTGGCGCGTCAGAGGGTGGCCGCGCAGCCGATGATGCCGCTGTCGCTCTTCGGTGTACGGAACTTCTGGACCGGCAACGTCGCCACCGCGTTCATCTACGGTGCGCTGTCGCTGGGCGGCTTCATCCTCGGCGTGTACCTGCAGCAGGGGGCCGGGCTGAAGGCCACCCTCGCGGGGCTCGCGTCGCTGCCCTCGACGATCATCATGATCCTGTTCAGCTCGCGGGTCGGTGCCCTGTCCGGGCGGTACGGGCCGCGGCTCTTCATGACTGCCGGCCCGATCATCATGGGGGCCGGGACGCTGCTCCTGCTCACCGTGTCGAAGAACTTCAGCTACTGGTGGCAGGTGCTGCCGTACGTGCTCGTGTTCGGCGTCGGCATCACCCTGACCGTCTCGCCGCTGACCTCCGCGATCCTCGGCTCGATCGAGAGCGAGCGCTCCGGCATCGCGAGCGCGGTCAACAACGCCGTCTCGCGCGTGGCCGGGCTGCTCGTCATCGCGATGCTGGCCACCATCATCGGCGGCCGGCTCGACCTCGCCGGATTCCACCGCGGCGCGATCGTCACGGCCGCGATGATGCTCGTCGGGGGCCTCGTCTCCTTCGCCGGCATCCGCAACCACCTCGTGGAGGCCGGTCAGGACGAGCCATCGACCGGGAGCACCGTCGAGCCCTGAGGGCGAACCGGGCGAGCCCACCCGACTCGCGCCCGAGCCAGGCCGTGAAGTCGTCGTCGCGCCCTGCGCTCGACGCCCTCACGATCGTTCCCTCCCAGCCCGTCACACCCCACTCACGTCTGGGGGCAGTATTTCGTTGCGGCAGTCCCCGAGATTCTCGCAGCGCCGTCAGCACAGCGTCCGACGAGGCTGAGCGCGAACCGCCGAGCACGCTCCTCGTTGGTAGGACGGCCAGACAGTCTGCTCTATCGTCGTCTCGTGCCTACTGCGAAGAAGCTCGCGCTCACGGCGTGGGGACGTTTGCCTGTGTCCGTCAGAGTCAGCGGGCCTGCCAACAAGCTGCGTCAGCTCCTGCAATCACGGAATGTGATCGCTCCCCCTCCGCCCCCCGCGGCCGTGCGTGAACAACGCGTCGTAAGGAACCTGGAACAACTCGATGCCGAGCTGAAAGAGCTCGACCGCCTGGCCGCGATCTCTGACGATGCCCGCCGCGAAGGCTTCCAGCAGTTCCGGATGGAGATCGCGGACTCCATGCCGGCCGACCCTTGGTCACCGGAGTACGCCGCAAGGGTGTTCGAGCTGTACGAGTTCCTTCACGGCAAGCCGTACAGCGCCTCGAACGAAGTCAGCGCGTTCGACTTCGAGACCCATGTGCGGAGGCCTTTCCCCTACAACACGGGGAGCTCAGCAACGGTGGGTGAGCACCTGATGGGTATCGGCCACGCCATTCGCACTCTTGATCTACCCGAGCACAGTCGCATTCTCGAACTCGGGCCGGGTTGGGGCAACATCACCCTTGCCCTGGCCCAGATGGGCCACGACGTCACAGCGATCGACATCGAGATCAACTTCGTCAATCTGATCACCGAGCGGGCCGCTCGCGTCGGTGCCGTGATCGACGCCCGGCAGGGCGACTTCGCCATGATGAAGGAGCTCGAGCCAGGATTCGACGCGGTCCTCTTCTTCGAGTCCTTCCATCACGCCGCCAACCACCTCGATGTGCTTGAATCCCTGGACCGCATCGTCAAGCCGGGCGGCCGAGTGCTTTTCGCAGCCGAGCCGATCAGCGCCTCCTACCCGTACCCCTGGGGTCTGAGGTTGGACGGTGAAAGCCTCTGGGCAATCCGTCAGAACGGCTGGCTGGAGCTCGGATTCCGTCCGGACTACTTCGAGAAGACACTCGCGCACTTCGGCTGGTCGTCCACTCAGGTCGACTGCAAAGACACGGGCTGGGGCACGATCGTGGTTGCCCGCCGTACCAGCGAGAGCTAGCCGGCGGGTCTCCCCTTTGAGGTCGGGTTCTCGGCCGGAGCAGACACGTGCTCTCTTATGACCAGACCGGGAGCGAGGGGTCGTCGATCGGGAGGTCGCCCTCGTAGTAGGCGGTCACCATGACTCCGCCGAACGTCGTCGCGCCGGAGTGCTGGGTGAGGAAGGCGGTGTCGGAGGCGTCGCGACCGGTCGCGATCCGTACCATCGTCTGCCGCGGCGCGAGCCTGGTGGCGTCGACGAGCTGCCAGCGACCATTGAGACAGACCTCGGCGACCGCATGGAAGTCCATCGGGGCCAACCCCGGCGCGTACACGCTGACGAGCCTCGCCGGTACGCCGCACGCGCGGCACAACGCGACGACGAGGTGGGCGAAGTCGCGGCAGATGCCCTGCTGGTTGAGGTACGCGTCGACGGCGCCGTCGGTCGGCATCGAGATGCCGGGTACGTAGTACAGGTTGTCGTTCACCCACGCGGCGATGCCGTTGACGAGGTCCTGGTCGACCAGCCGGCCGAAGCGCTTCTGCCCGATCACCGCCAGCCGGTCCGACTCGGCGAACCGCGAGGTCCGCCGGTACAGGATCTGGTCGCCCAGGTTCGGCGGCGGCGGCGGTACAGGTCCGCTCAGCGTCGTCGCGTACGAGAACGTCAGCGATCCGATCGGAGCCTGTACGACGTGGAGCCGCGCCCCCGCTGGACCGGCCGACTCCTCGATCGTCACGGGCACGCCGTTGCAACGGCACTCGAGTCGCTCGTCGAGGATCTCCGGGCCGGCGGCGGCGGCGACCGAGAACACCAGCTCGGCGGGCTCGTCGACGGTCAGGGTGATCTCTGCGGTCAGCGAGGTGGTCATGGTGTCTCCTGTCGGCGGCGGTGCTGTCCGAGCGTGGGGTCAGGACGGCCCGCGTGGCACAGTACCCGCCAGGTGAGACCACGACTCGCAGATCGAGTTCACCCCTTTGCGTGACAGGGTGAGTCGGGCTCCATAGGCTGATGCGGGGTGCTGCGACGCCCTTCCCCCCGCGTAAGGAGTCTCCAGTGAGCAACATCGGCTTCGGTCAGGATCGCCCGTACGGTGCGATCGACGATGACGACGACTTCATCGAGGAGTGGCGCGCCAGTTGGGAACCTGCCGCTCACACCCACGTGGACGACGTGATCGAGCCCGTCAGTGTGACGCCGGCCGCTCCAGAGGCCTCCGACGAGGCCCCGGCTGCCGAGCCGTGGGGATCGCACGAAGCGGCGCCCGTCGAGACACCCGCGCCCCAAGAACCAGCACCCGCCGAG
>PMLO01000002.1 GCA_003158895.1 Propionibacteriaceae bacterium | reverse complement strand
GGTCTGTGGTGTCCGTGGAGACCTGCTCATTTCGCTTCTGGAGGGTGAAGGAGGCGAAAGGGATGAATCGAGCGTTCGCGACCGCCGATGCCCCGGCAACTCTCCGCTGTCAGCGTGTGTGTAAGCGCAAATGAGGATGTCCTGCGCGGACTCTCCTAGCGACGCGCCGCTGCCTGCGGCGTGCCGCTTGCCCGTTGTTCCTCCCCTCCGTGAGCAGGAACGGGCAGTGGCAGGGCTTATTTGATGGTGAGAGGAGGAGCTGTGGCGATCGGGCTTCAGAAGCTGTCAGCGGGTCGGGCTACGAGTACCTGACCCGCCAGACCGCGGCCATGGACGCGACAGGCCGCGGCCACACGACGCTCTCGGACTACTACGGCGTCAAGGGCGAGGCGCCGGGTCACTGGTACGGCGGCGGCCTGGCCGGTGTCGGCCTCGCACCGGGCGACCCGGTCACCAGCGAGCAGATGAAGCTGCTGTTCGGCGCCGGCCTGGACCCGGTGACCGGGGAGAAGCTGGGACGGCGTTACGCGGTGTACGGGATCGAGCCGACGCCGTTCCAGGTCGAGCTCGCCCGTCGGATCGAGGCTTGGCAGTGCGGCGACCATAAGGCGATCCCCCAGCAGGTGCGCGACCGGTTGCGGACTGAACTGGCCCGCGAACGGTTCGCCCGGGAGTATGGCCGTGAGGCGTCGGGTCCGCGAGAGCTGCACGGGTTCATCGTCAAGGCGACGGCACATCCGCGTACCTCCGTGGCCGGCTTCGACCTGACCTTCACCCCGCCCAAGTCGGTTTCCGCGCTGTGGGCCGTCGCCGGTCCCGAGCTGGCCGCAGCCATCCGCGCGGCACACGTCGCGGCCGTGGGTGCCGCGATGACGTCCGCCGAACGTCGGGCGGTGTTCACGCGGCAAGGGCATGAGGGTGCCCGGCATGTCGAGGTGCGAGGGCTGCTCGCTGCCGCCTTCGTCCACCGGGACTCGCGCGCGGGAGACCCCAACCTGCACACCCACGTCGCGATCGCGAACAAGGTACAGGCCCTGGCCGGCGACTGGCTCGCGCTCGATGCGCAGGTCCTGTACCGGGCCAAGGTCAGCCTCTCCGAGGAGTACACCACCAACCTCCAGGCCCGCCTGCGGCACCTCGGGCTGTCGTTCGTCGCGACGGGGCCGGAGGGGAAGCGCCCCGTGTACGAGATCGCCGGGGTCGACACGCGCCTGCTCGCCCGGTGGTCCTCGCGGCGGCACCAGGTCACCGCCCGCACCTCCGAGCTGGTGGCGCAGTTCGAGGCCGACCATGAGCGGCCTCCGACGCCGTTGGAGAAGCTCGACCTGGCCCAGCGGGCGACCCTCGAGACGCGGCAGGCCAAGCACCAGCCCCGCAGCGAGGCCGAGCAGCGCGCCGTGTGGCGCAGGCAGGCCGAGCACGTCCTTGGCTCAGATGGGCTCGTACGGATGCTTGCTGCGGTCGTGTCGGAGCGGAAGCCACTGGCGCCGGTGGTCGACGACGCCTTCGTGGTCCGGACCGCCCAGCAGGTGATCAGCGTGGTCGAAGCGGAACGGTCGTCGTGGACCGCGTTCCATGTACGGGCTGAGGCGCTGCGACAGGTACGCGCTGCGGGGGCCGCGCTGGACGACATCGACACGACCGTCGGTCGCATCATCGGGTACGCCCTGTCGCCGAAGAGGTCGGTGCCGATCGTGACCAGCTGGGTGATGCCGGTCGAGCCACCGGCGTTGCGTCGCCGGGACGGTGCGTCGGTGTACGCGGAACCGGCCGCCACCCACTACACGTCCCGGCGCATCCTCGACGCCGAGCAGCGACTGGTCGACCGCGCGGGGCAGACCGGCGGGAGGGCCGTCGAGGGCAACACTGTGACCTTCGCGCTGCTCCAGTCGATGGCCAACCACGAACCGCTCAACCCCGGGCAGCGCCTCCTGGTGCAGGAGATGGCGACGTCCGGTCGCCGGTTGCAGCTCGCGATCGCGCCAGCCGGAACAGGCAAGACCACCGCGATGCGAGCCCTTGCGACCGCGTGGAGGACTGCCGGTGGCACCGTACTCGGGCTCGCGCCCTCCGCGGCTGCCTCCGAGGAGCTGCGCGCCCAGCTCGACACCGGCAAGGAGGCCATCGGGGGCATCGAGGCTGACAACCTCGCCAAGATGGTGTGGGCGATCGACCACAAGGAGCCGCTCGCGGCCACGGTCGGTCCCGACACGCTCGTGGTCGTCGACGAGGCCAGCATGGCCGGCACCCTCACCCTCGACCGCGTGGTCACCTGGTGCTGCGACCGTGGCGCGAGCGTCCGGCTGATCGGCGACGACCAGCAGCTGGGTGCCATCGGAGCAGGTGGAGTACTGCGGAACATCGCCGCTACCCACGGAGCCGTACGCCTCGACGACGTCGTCCGCTTCACCGATCCCGCCGAGGCGGAAGCGTCGCTGGCACTAAGGGCCGGCGACGTCGGTGCCCTCGGCTTCTACCTCGACAACAACCGGGTCCACGTCGTCGATCCCGACACCGCAACCGCGGCCCTGGTCGCAGCCTGGCAGGCCGATACCCAGGGCGGGCTCGACGCGATCATGCTCGCGCCCACCCGCAACCAGGTCGCTGAACTCAATCACGCCGCCCGTGCCATCCGGCTCGAAGGAACGGCGCCCGATCGCGAGACGATCCTTGCGGATGGCAACCCGGCGAGCCGCGGTGACGTAGTCATCACGCGTCGCAACAACCGGGCGCTTTCGAGCGGGGCGGCCGCGTGGGTACGAAACGGCGACCGTTGGCGCATCACCCGGCTTCATCGTGACGGGGCGCTGGACGTGCAGAACCTGCGCTCGCGGACGAGGCTGACGCTGCCAGCGGAGTACGTGTCCGCGTCGGTCGAGCTCGGCTACGCGACCACCATCCACGGAGCCCAGGGCGTGACGGCCGACACATGCCACGGGCTGTTGTCAGGGACCGAGTCGCGCCAACAGGCGTACACGATGCTCACTCGCGGTCGGTCCTCGAACCACGCCTGGGTGCTGGTCAGCGACGTCGACCACCACACCGTGCCCGTCGCGCAGAAGCTGATCGCGCCCTCTACGGCGACGCAGCTCCTCGAGGCGGTGATCCAGCGTGACGATGCGCCGGTCTCCGCTATGACGCTGATGGCTCGTGCTGACGATCCCGTCCAGCTGCTCGGTCCAGCAGTCACCTGCCTCTTCGACGCCGTCGGGTTCGCCGTGAACGCCACCCTCGACCAGGCGACCAAGGACGCCATCGACTTCGCCGGGCAGTCCCACGGCCTCACTGCCTCTGACGCCTGGCCCACGCTACGGGACCACCTCATGCTCATCGCCGCCCACGGACTCGATCCCGGCCTCGCGCTCGCGAATGCCGCAGCGTTCGGGAGCCTGGAGACGGCCCGCGATCCCGCTGCTGTC
>PMLO01000118.1 GCA_003158895.1 Propionibacteriaceae bacterium | reverse complement strand
GCCGGGTCGCTCGCTACGACCGCCAAGTACAGCGACAAGGGCCTGATGGGCTCCGGCGAGTGGTACGGAGTCCCGAACTACGGCGAGTTCGTCGGCGTGTACTTCAACAAGGACATGTTCGCGGCTGCGGGTCTCTCCGTTCCGACGACCCTCGACGACTTCGTCAAGGTCATGGATGCCTTCAAGGCCAAGGGTGTGACGCCGCTCGCGACCGCCGGGGCGGAGTACCCGCTCGGGCAGCTCTGGTACGAGCTCGTGCTGTCCCAGGCTGATCGCTCCTTCGTCGACTCGTACGAGCTGTTCAAGAGCGACGTGGACTTCGCGGGTTCGGTGATGACCGGTGGCACGCAGATGCTCAAGGACTGGATCTCCAAGGGCTACATCGCCAACAATGTCGGCGCGCTCAAGGCTGAGGACATGGGCGTGTCCTTCATCCAGGGCAAGTCCCCGATGATGGTCTCCGGCTCCTGGTGGTTCGGCCGCCTCGTGACGGACATGAAGGCCGGCTGGGGCATGTTCACCTTCCCGGGCAACAAGCTCCACCCGGGTTCCTCAGGCAACCTGTGGGTGGTCCCGACCAAGTCGAAGAACGCGGACCTGGCGAAGGAGTTCATCGACATCACGCTGAGCGCGGACGTACAGGATGTCCTTGCCCAGAAGGGTGGCCTCCCGGTCGCGTCGAGTGCGACGGCCACAGATCCCAAGGTCGCCGAGCTCACGAAGAGCTTCTCGTCGATCCTGGCCCAGGACGGACTGGCCTTCTACCCCGACTGGCCGGTCCCCGGCTACTACGACGTGATCGTCGCGCAGCTCCAGGGACTCGCGAACGGCAACAAGGACGTCAAGGCGACGCTCGACGGTCTCGGCACTGCATACGCCGCCGGCAAGAAGGACCTGCTGAAGGGCTAGTCCTCGCAGACGCGGCGGGGCGGTGCTTGTCATCCGCCCCACCGCGTGACCGACCCAGGACACCCATCCTCGAAGGAAGGAGAGCACCATGGCTGCGACCACGCGGCATCGCCGCGCAACCTGGGTGGCCTACCTGCCGTACCTCCTGCCGGGTCTGATCGCCTTCGGCGTTGTCATCGGCTACCCGCTGGCGACGAACGTCTACTACAGCCTCTTCCGCTGGAAGGGCGGGCTGGCCAAGATGAACTGGTACGGCCTGGGGAACTACACCGATCTGCTCGCGGACGATGCGTTCTGGGTGTCATTCCGGAACTCGCTCGCCATGGTTGTGGCGATGGTCGTCGTGCCCACCCTGATCGGTCTGGTGCTCGCTGCCGTCTTGTTCGACTACCTCGGACGACGGTTCGGCACGCGGGTCGCTGCCGTGCTGCGCGCCACGTACTACTTGCCGCAGATACTCCCCGTCGCCGTCGCGGGCGTGGTGTGGAACTGGATCCTCAACGCCCAGACGGGTGCCATCAACGTCATCCTGTCCAGCCTCGGGGTGGTCAACCCTCCGGACTGGCTGGGCAATCCCGCCCTGGCCATGCCGAGCGTGATGCTCGTGCTGATCTGGGTGCAGATCGGGTATCCGGTCGTGATCTTCATGGCGGCCCTGCAGCGCGTGGATCCTGAGCTGTACGAGGCGGCCGAGCTCGACGGAGCCGACTGGATCAACCGCTTCCGCGCGATCACCCTGCCCCAGATCAAGCCGGAGACGTTCGTCGTGACGCTGACCTGCACGGTGGCAGCGCTGAAGGTCTTCGCCCCCGTCTACGTCCTCACGCGCGGGGGGCCGGAGGGCAGCACGCTGGTGCCGAGCTACTACTCCTTCCTCAACTTCTTCGACAAGTCCAAGGTCGGGTACGGCGCCGCCGTCTCCACCGTGCTGACGGTTGTCATCATCGTGGTCGCCGTCGTCATCCTCAGCTTCCAGGCGAGGTCGGAACGCCGTGACCGAGAGGGTCGATGATGGCCGCCCTGAAGACTGTGCGAGCACCGAAGGATGTCGTGGGCGCCCGTCACCGGCGCGGCGTGGGCCGCTGGGTCGTGCTGGTGCTCGCGGGCGTGTTCGCCCTCGCCATGCTGTCGCCGTTCGTGCTGATGCTCCTCAACGCGTTCAAGTCGCCTCAGGACTATTCCCAGAACGGCCCGCTGAGCCTGCCGACCGAGTTCTACACCAAGGGCCTGATCAACTTCTGGAACCGGACGGAGTTCCCGCTCAAGCTGTGGAACTCCATCGTCATCTCGTCGGTGGTCGCGGTGCTAGGAAGCCTTCTCTCACTGGTCACGGCGTACGCGATCGGCATCGGACGGGTCAAGGGACGCACGGCGCTGGTCGCCGTCTTCCTGGTGGCGAACATGCTGCCGCAGGAGGCGATCATCTACCCGCTGTTCACGATGGCCAACGCGGTCGGACTGTCCAACTCGCCCTGGTCGGTCATCATCATCTTCACGGTGATCCAGTCGGCGTTCGGCATCTACCTGCTCTCGAGCGTTCTCAGCACGTTCCCCACTGAGCTGCTCGAGGCCGCCTCGTTGGACGGCGCAGGTCGGTTCCGGATCCTCGTGTCGGTGGTCTTCCCGATCATGCGGCCCACTCTTGGGGTGCTCATGGTCTTCTTCTTCATCTGGACCTGGAACGAGTTCTTCATCCCGCTCGTCATGCTCACCACCAACGCCACCCAGACCGTCCCGATCGCCCTGTCNNCTGACCCGCGGCGTGACCGCGGGCGCGGTCAAGTGACTGGTCGAATCTCCATCCAATCGAAACGGCTCCCTCATGAAGTTCACTGACGGCTACTGGCAGAAGCAGCCCGGCTACACCCTGCTGTACGCGGTCGAGGTCGACGACATCCGCATCGACACCGACCGTGGGGAGATGGTGGTCTTCGCGTCGACGGCGCACGTCACCGGCCGCGGCGACACCTTGAACTGCCCATTGCTCACCGTGACGTACTCCGCGTCCGCGTCGGGCGTGATCGGAGTCGAGGTTGTCCACCACGTGGGCAGGGTGGAACGCTCGCCGTCTTTCAGCGTGGCAGCGACAGACGCCGTGGCCGAGGTGTCGCTGACCGAGGAGTACGGGGTGCTCCGCTCCGGCGACCTCGAAGTCCGTGTCGCACGGCGCGGCCCCTGGCGGGCCGAGTTCGTCGAGGGCGGTCGGGTGCTCACGTCGTCGCTGGCGCGGTCGCTCGCCGCCGTCCTCGGTGCCGAGGGCGCCGAGTGGATGCACGAACAGCTCTCGCTCGAGCCAGGGGAGCAGGTGTACGGCCTCGGGGAGCGCTTCGGCGCGTTCACGAAGAACGGCCAGGTCGTCGACATCTGGAACCGGGATGGTGGCACGTCGAGTGAGCAGGCGTACAAGAACGTCCCGTTCTATGTCACCAGCGGCGGCTACGGCGTCTTCACGGAGCACCCCGAGCTCGTCTCGTACGAGGTCGGCTCCGAGGTCAACACGAGGGTGCAGTTCTCGGTCGCCGGGTCGCGCCTGCGCTACCACGTGATCGCCGGTCCGACGCCGAAGGATGTGCTGCGTCGCTACACCGGGCTCACCGGCCGACCCCCGCTCCTTCCTGCGTGGTCGTACGGGCTGTGGCTCTCCACGTCCTTCACCACGGATTACGACGAGGCGACGGTCACGAGCTTCATCGACGGCATGGCGGAGCGCGGGCTTCCCCTGTCCGTGTTCCACTTCGACTGCTTCTGGATGCGCGAGTACCAGTGGTGCGACTTCACGTGGGACCCGCGGACGTTCCCCGACCCCGAGGGAATGCTGGCCCGTCTCAAGGCGAAGGGGCTGCGAATCTGCGTGTGGATCAACTCGTACATCGCCCAGCGCTCGCCACTGTTCGACGAGGCCGCTGCGGCGGGTTACCTGCTGAAGACCACGAGCGGGGATGTGTGGCAGTGGGACCTGTGGCAGCCCGGCATGGGCATCGTCGACTTCACCAACCCCGACGCGGTGACGTGGTTCCAGAGAAAGCTGAAGGTGTTGCTCGACCAGGGAGTCGACGCGTTCAAGACCGACTTCGGCGAGCGGATCCCGACCAAGGATGTGGTCTGGTTCGACGGGTCCGACCCCGAGCGGATGCACAACTACTATGCGCACCTGTACAACAAGGCCGTCCACGACCTTCTCGTCNNTTCGGCTACTGGAGCCACGACATCGGCGGCTTCGAGGGCACGCCGGACGCCGGCGTCTTCAAGCGCTGGCTGCCGTTCGGCCTCCTGTCGAGCCACTCCCGGCTGCACGGTTCCGCCTCCTACCGGGTGCCGTGGGCGTTCGACGACGAGGCGGTCGACGTCACGCGTCGCTTCACCCGTCTCAAGCTGTCGCTCATGCCGTACCTGGCGCGGCTGGCCGAAGAGGCCGCCAGCGAGGGCGTACCCCTGATGAGGCCGATGGTGCTGGAGTTCCCCGAGGATCTCGGCGCCCGGCACGTGGATACCCAGTTCATGCTCGGGGACGCGCTGTGCGTCTCGCCGGTCTTCCGGAGTGACGGCGTCGCCGACACGTACCTCCCGAGCGCCGGTTGGCGTCACCTGCTCGACGGCGAGGTGGCTGGGCCCGGCTGGACGAGCCGGACGTACGGGTTCGACTCGCTCGGGCTGTACGTACGGCCTGGCACGGTGCTTCCGGTCGGCGCGAGAGACGACACCCCGGAGTACGCGTGGGCAGAGGGGGTCACCCTGCGTGCGTTCGACCTGCCCGACGGGTTCGATGCTGTCGTCCACGTCCCGGGCGGTACCGGAGAGTCGGCGACGTTCTACGTCCGGCGGGACGGCGACGTCGTCACGGCGACCTCCGACGACGCTCGTGGTCACTGGACGCTGGACGTCGTCGGAGGCGGCAGCGCCACTGCGTCGGGAGCAGCGAAGGTCAGTGTGGCCGTGAGCGGAGACTGACACCGAGGGGGCATGGATGGGTGGCCATCCGCGACGTAGGGTCGGCCCATGACCGAACGCTCCCTCACGGTGTGCAACTTCGTCACGGTCGACGGACGGTACGAGGACGACGACCACGACATCGCGTCGTTCTTCACCCATCAGCACCCGGACTACGCCGGCGCTGACGACTTCGACCACTACGCGACGAGCCTGCTGAGGCGTTCGGACGTGGTGCTGCTGTCGGGCAAGCGGTCGACTCTGGGTAACCTCGGCTACTGGACCTCGGTGCTCGACGACCCGGACGCCACGGACATCAGGAGCCAGTTCGCGCAGCTCTTCCGTGACGTGTCCAAGGTGGTCGTCTCCGACACGATCACCGCGGAAGACCTCCTCCCCTACGCGAACGCACGCATCGTCCGCCGCGCCGACGCCCGCGCGGAGGTGGCACGCCTCAAGGCCGAGGAAGGACTGGGGATCCTCGTGCTTCTGGGGCGGATCCTGTGGAACGACCTCATGTCCGCCGGCCTGGTCGACGAGCTGCACCTCGTGACGTTCCCGCTCATCGCCGGCTCGGGCGTCCCCCTCTTCGACCGCCGCCCTGAGGTCGCACTCAAGCTGCTCGAGACCCAGACCTGGATCGCGTCCGGCAACGTCCTCNNTATGCAGCACGGCACGTAGCCCTCGGAGGCGACGACTCCGAGCCGGAAGGCCTGGCCTCCTCGTGGGGTGACGGTCCCGCGCCGCGCCGCGCGATGATGCCTGAGGATGCGCCGGCGAGCTACGCGCCGTACGAGCCCGAGCCCGAGCTGATGCCGTACGCCGCTGTTGCGGGCCAGGACCTCCCGATGGTGGCGCCGAGCCCGTCGGAGTTCGGCCGCCCTGTGGTCGCTCCCGTACCGAGCAAGACGATGCCGTGGCACCTGGCGTCCGCGTCCAACGCGCCGCTGGACCCGGGTCCCGTCGACGCAACGCCGCCCGTGACAGCCGTGACCGACCCCGCGTCCTTCCCGACACCCGTGTCGCAGTACGCGGCCGTCTCCTACCAGTCCATGCCCAGCCCGGCGCCGTACGCGTCGATGCCGGCTCAGGGGATGTACGCATCGGTGCCGCCGAACATGTCCTACGCATCCGCACCCGCTCAGGGTTCGCTGGCATCGCCGATGGCCTCGCCCTACGCGAACCCTGCGCCGTACGACGCGCCCCCGACTGGTGGGAGCTGGGTCCACAGGCCACAGACCGTCGAGCAAGCGCTGGACCTCCTCCCGAACCAGGCCGGGCCTGGGTTCAAGACGGTCATCAAGGCCTCGCGGATCTTCTCACTCGTGTTCATCCTGGTGACCACGGGGATCTTCACCGTCGTTGGCCTGAACATCGGCGGCGGCACAGCCTGGTACATCGTCGGTTTCGCCTGGTTCGTCGGGATCGCCATGATCATCGGCATCCTCACCGGACGCGGCCGTGTGCGGTGGTCGTCCTGAAATAGAGTTCAGGTCGTGACCGACCTCACCGTTCTCGTCGTCGGCTCGGGAGGCCGTGAGCACGCCCTGGCGCTTGCCATCGCGGCTGATCCGGGCGTCGCGGCCGTCCATGTCGCTCCCGGCAACCCTGGGACCTGGCATGCCTGGCCGTCCCATGCCGTCGATCCGACCGACGGTGACGCCGTCGCGGCTCTCGCCACCGAGATCGGCGCGGACCTCGTCGTCGTCGGCCCCGAGGCGCCGCTCGTCGCGGGGGTTGCCGATGCCGTACGTGCCGCAGGCATCGCCTGCTTCGGGCCGACCGCGCAGGCTGCACAGCTCGAGGGGTCCAAGCAGTTCGCGAAGGACGTGATGGCCGCAGCCGGCGTCCCCACGGCAGCCTCGCGCTTCTGCCGTACACCCGGCGAGGTGGCCGCCGCACTTGATGCGCTCGGTGCCCCGTACGTGGTCAAGCAGGACGGTCTCGCTGCGGGCAAGGGCGTCGTGGTCACGAATGACCGTGACGAGGCGCTCGCGCACGCGGCCGCCTGTGGGGACGTGGTGGTCGAGGAGTACCTCGACGGTCCCGAGGTCAGCCTGTTCGTCATCACCGACGGTACGGTTGCGCTGCCGCTCCAGCCCGCGCAGGACTTCAAGCGCGTCGGCGACGACGACGCCGGTCCGAACACGGGTGGCATGGGTGCGTACACGCCACTGCCCTGGGCACCCGAAGGCCTCGTCGCCGCCGTCATGGACCGCGTGGTCACCCCGACGCTGGAAGAGATGACGCGGCGCGGTACGCCGTTCGCCGGGCTGCTGTACGTGGGCCTCGCGCTCACCTCCCGCGGCATGCGCGTCGTCGAGTACAACGCCCGCTTCGGCGACCCCGAGACGCAGGCCATCCTGCCGCTGCTCGAGACGCCGCTCGGACAGGTGCTGTACGCGGCCGCGACGGGCACCTTGGCCGATGTCGGCCCGCTGTCATGGCGCGACGAGTCCGCGGTGATCGTCGTGGCAGCCGCCGAGAACTACCCGGGCACGCCGCGTGCGGGCGGCTCGATCACCGGGCCCCGCCTGTACGAGACGGCCGACAACGTCCACATCGTCCATGCCGGTACGGCGCTGGACGGGGACACCCTCGTCGCCGCGGGCGGTCGCGTACTCGGCGTCGTGGCCACGGGTCCCACGCTCACGGACGCGCGCGACGACGCATACGCGGCCCTCGCCGAGCTCGACTTCCCCACGGGCTTCTGGCGTACGGACATCGCCGCCAAGGCCGCCGCCGGTCTCATCCCGCCCGTCACCTCGCTGTAGGAGTCCTCGTGTCGATCCCCAACGTCCTCGCCAGCCGGTACGCGTCGGCCCAGATGCGCGCCATCTGGAGCCCCGAGGAGAAGATCATCGCCGAGCGGCGCCTGTGGGTCGCCGTCCTCGCCGCCCAGCGCGACCTCGGTGTGGACTTCGGCGGTGACGACGCGGACACGGTCATCGCGGCGTACGAGAAGGTGCTCGCCCAGGTCGACCTCGACTCCATCAACGACCGCGAGAAGGTCACGCGTCACGACGTCAAGGCCCGCATCGAGGAGTTCAACGCCCTCGCCGGCTTCGAGCACGTCCACAAGGGCATGACCAGTCGCGACCTCACCGAGAACGTCGAGCAGGCACAGGTGCTGGGATCGTTACGCCTTGTCAGGTCACGAATGGTGACTGCGCTGGTCTATCTGGCGCGGCTCGCGGAGACGTACAGCGCCCAGCCGATCGCCGGTCGGTCGCACAACGTCGCCGCCCAGGTGACGACGCTGGGGAAGCGGTTCGCGTCGGCGGCCGACGAGCTGCTGGTCGCGTACGAGCGGGTCGACGGCCTCATCGCCCGCTACCCGATGCGCGGCATCAAGGGCCCGGTCGGTACGAGCCAGGACATGCTCGACCTGCTCGGCGGCGACACGGCCAAGCTCGCCGAGCTCGAGACACGGGTCGCGCGCCATCTCGGCTTCGAGCGTGCGTTCACGTCGACCGGCCAGGTGTACCCGCGCTCGCTGGACTTCGACACCGTCAGCGCGCTGGCCCAGGCGGCCGCCGCCCCCTCGAGCCTCGCCACGAGCATCCGGCTGATGGCCGGCGCCGAGCTGGTCACCGAGGGCTTCCGGCCGGGCCAGGTCGGCTCGTCCGCGATGCCGCACAAGATGAACACCCGCAGCTGCGAGCGCGTCAACGGGCTCGCGGTGATCGTGCGCGGCTACGTGTCGATGACCGGCGAGCTCATGGGCGACCAGTGGAACGAGGGCGACGTGTCGTGCTCGGTCGTCCGTCGCATCGCACTCCCCGACGCGTGCTACGCGATCGACGGGCTGTACGAGACGTTCCTGGTCGTGCTCAGCGACTTCGGCGCGTTCCCGGCGGTCATCGAGGCCGAGCTCGCGAAGTACCTGCCGTTCCTCACCACGACGAAGGTCCTGATGGCGGCGGTACGCAAGGGCGTCGGCCGCGAGCAGGCCCACGAGGCCATCAAGGAGCACGCGGTCGCGGTCGCCCTGGAGATGCGCGCGACCGGCCGCGGCGACAACGACCTGGTGGCGAGGCTGGCGGGGGATTCCCGGCTCGGCCTCACCCGTGAGGAGCTCGACGGCCTCGTCTCCGAGCCACTGGCGCTGACGGGTGCGGCGCAGGACCAGGTCCGTACGATCTCGGCGCGAGTCGCCGAGCTCGCCGCCCTGTACCCGGAAGCCGCCACATACGTACCGGGGGAGACCCTGTAAGACGGGGCGCCCGTCCGCAGCGTCAGCCCCATGGAAGGATGAGCGCCATGTCCAGGATCTTGTGCGTCGGTGAGGCGCTGATCGATGTCGTGACCCGTCCGGGCGGGGCGACGTCGGAGCACGTCGGTGGCAGCCTGCTGAACGTCGCCAACGGGATCGCGCGACTGGGGCACCGCTCGAGCATCTGCTCGTGGTGGGGCCGCGACGCACATGGTGAGCTCATCGCCGCCGCCATCGCGTCGACCGGAGCGGAGGTCGAGCCTGGCACGGACTCGGCGGCGACAACGAGCGTCGCTCAGGCCACAGTGGACGCCGAGGGCCGCGCCACGTACACGTTCGACCTCACGTGGGACCTGCCGGGGGTACGTGACCTGGCCGGCGTCTCCCACGTACACACGGGCAGCATCGGCGCGACGCTCGAGCCCGGCGGCGCCAAGGTCGTCGACCTGATGACGAGGCTCCGCGAGACAGCCACGATCTCGTACGACCCCAACGTCCGCCCCGCGATCATGCACAGCCCGGAAGCGGTGCTCGGCCGGGTCGAAGAGATGGTCGCCTTGTCCGACGTCGTGAAGGCCTCCGACGAGGACATCGAGTGGCTCTACCCCGGCGTCCCGGTCGAGACGGCCCTGCGGCGCTGGGTCGACTCAGGCCCCGCACTCGCGGTGTGTACGAGAGGGCCGCTGGGTGCGTACGCGGTGCTGCATACGTCGCGCGACCACCTCGTCGTACCCCAGAACACCGTCACGCTCGCCGACACGGTCGGTGCGGGCGACTCGTTCATGGCCGGGCTCGTGTCCGGCCTGACCGATGCCGGGCTGCTCGGCGGTCCCGTACAGCGCGAGCGCCTCGCGGCCGCCAGCTGGCCCGAGCTCGCGACGGCCCTCCATCGTGCGGTGGTCACGAGCTCGATCACCGTCAGCCACGCGGGCGCGTACGCACCGTCGTTGGCGGAGGTACGCGCTGTGGTCGCCGACGACCCGTACCTGGCCTGAGCCACAGCGGCGTCGGCTACAAAGGGACGTGTGAACTTCCTCGCTGAGCTGTGGCGCCGCGCGCTGGCCAACCAACCGGTGCCGAACGCCCAGGGCTCGGCGCTGCTCGCGGTCGTTGCGCTGCTGGCGGTCAGCTTCGCCTGGCGGGTGGTGCGCACGCTGGTGACGATCTGCCACGAGAGCGGGCATGCGCTGGTGGCGGTGCTCGTGGGGCGGCGGCTCAACGGCGTACGGGTCCACTCCGACACGTCCGGGCTCACTGTCAGCCGCGGCCGTCCGAAGGGGCCGGGCATGGTGGCGACGCTGTTCGCCGGGTACCTGGCGCCGGCGATCGTGGGCCTCGGGATCGCCGCGCTCGCCGGTACAGGTCATGCCTCCGGGGTGCTCTGGCTGCTGGTGCTCCTGGCGGTGGTACTGCTGGTGTGGATCCGCAACCTGTACGGGGCGCTGGTGATCATCGCCGCTGGCATTGGGGTCGCGCTCGTCACCTGGTACGCCCCGCCCAGCGCGCTCGGCTGGATCGCGACCGGACTTGCCTGGCTGTTCCTGATCGCCGCGCCACGTCCTGTGCTCGAGCTCTTCCGATCCCGCTCGACGACGACGGATGCCGCGCAGCTGGCCGCGCTCACGCACATCCACCGGTACGTGTGGGGCCTGCTGTGGCTCGTACTCACGATCGGCGCCCTCGTGGCCGGCGCACTCTGGATGATCCCCGGGCTGTACCAAGCCGTGGCATCGCTCGGTGCACCCGCCTGAGTGAGCCCGTAGGGGGTTCGAGAGGTCGTGTGGGGACGCGCCACGCCGTATCGACCGGGCGCGTCGTGGCCGCTCGAGGGGAGCAAGGGTGCCCGGACAGCACGAAGGGCGGCCCCCACGGGACCGCCCTTCGCGATGTTGAGTGAGGGCTGGACTCAGAAGTCCATGCCGCCCATGCCACCGTCGCCACCGGCCGGCATGGCCGGAGCCTTCTCCGGCTTGTCGGCGATGACGGCCTCAGTGGTGAGGAACAGCGCCGCGATGGACGCCGCGTTCTGCAGGGCAGAACGGGTCACCTTGGCCGGATCGATGATGCCGGCCTTCAGCATGTCGACGTACTCACCGGTCGCCGCGTCGAGGCCCTGGCCCGCGGGCAGGCCCGCGACCTTCTCGGCAACGACACCACCCTCGAGACCGGCGTTGAACGCGATCTGCTTCAGGGGAGCCGCGCACGAGCTGTACACGATGGCCGCACCGATCGCCTCGTCACCGCTCAGGTCCGTCAGCCGAGAGTTCTTCGCAGCCTGCAGCAGCGCGACGCCACCACCAGGGACGATGCCCTCTTCGACGGCCGCCTTCGCGTTGCGTACGGCGTCCTCGATGCGGTGCTTGCGCTCCTTGAGCTCGACCTCGGTGGC
>PMLO01000060.1 GCA_003158895.1 Propionibacteriaceae bacterium | reverse complement strand
GTCAGTGACGTCTACGTGCGGGGGCAGGTCGTCTCTGCGCACACCGGCAACGGGGTCCCCGGCCACGTGCTCCTGACCTTCCACGGACCGAAGGAAACGATCGACAACACGATCACGGTGCCGATCACGCAGGAGGGGTGGTTCAGCTCCGAGTGCCTGCGGTACGTGAAGGCGTTCCGGGCCAAGGAGCTTGGCCTGCACTACCCGGGCTATCCGGGATTCGCGGCCTGCGATCCCGACAAGGACCGTTACCCGCTCTGAGCAAGCTGACGGTACGGGCGGGGCTCACGCTCCGCCCGTACTGCTGCAACCTTCGACCTCTTCCCAAACTCCCTGTACGTGCGTATCTTTTCGATCCACCTGAGCGAGGAGCCACCGTGACCAGCAACGTCCCGCACGTGCAAAGCCCGGCCGGCAGGCCTCGCGGCCGTGGGCTGCTGATCGCGCTGCTCATCATGGGGATCGTGATCCTGTCGCTGCTGGCGTTCATCGCCACGCTTCTGCATCTCCGCACCTACGCGGGCGTTCCTCCCCCGACGGCGACCGGGAGGGCCGTGGTCACTCCGACGGCTTCTGCGACGACGAGCGCGACCGTAAGCCTGTCGCCCTCCTCGGCGTCGAGTTCCGCGACGACCGGTACGAAGACCGTGACGGCCACGGCCACCAAGACGACCACGACCACGACCGGTCCCCAGGTCCAGACGTTCGCCGTCGTGCCGCAGGGCGCGATCAGCGGTACGACCGTGACCTGCACCAAGGCGGAGAACCTCTCCGTCGACTTCTCCTGGACGACAAGCGGGGCCACAGGAGTCGACTTCGGCGTCGCGACGCTCGATGCGAGCACAGCCCCCTACGCCACCAACCTGCCCGCGACCGGCTCGCTCGGCAGTGCCCGGGCCGTCGTCTTCCAGTGCTACGCCGACAGTGCCGAGCACACGCAGTTCTACACGCTCACCGTGCTGTCGACGGGCCAGAAGATGTCCAAGACGATCACGCTCAAAGAGAAGTACGTCCCGTAGCCGAGGAGATCACTCTCACGCCCGTCGTAGGCGCGTGTGCAGATCGCTACGGTGACGACATGCCCCTCAGCCGCCGCGCGATTCTCGGCGCTGGCGCCGCGTCAGCGCTCGCTCTGGCAAGCGGCTGTACAGGTGACTGGGGCACGAACGGCAAGAGCGTCCTCTTCCTCGGCAACAGCTACACCGACTTCAACGGCGGCCTGGACTCGATGCTGACCTCGCTCGTGCCCCGTACCCACGCTTCGCGCGTCTCGCCGGGCGGCAGCACGCTCCAGCAGCACTCGGTGAGCGCGAACGACGCGGACGCGTTGAAGTCGACCCAGTGGGACATCGTGGTGATGCAGGACCAGAGCCAGTACCCGGTGCTGGAGCCGGCCCTGTTCGCGGCCGGCGCCGCGGCGATGGTGGCCAAGGTTCGCGCGGCCAAGGCCACGCCGATGTTCCTCGCCACCTGGGGCCGACCGGACTCGCCCGAGTGCTCGTCAGCGGCACTCGAGGCCGGCTATCGAGCCGAAGCCGACCGGCTCACCATGAGCATCATCCCTGCCGGTCGCGCCTTCGCGGCATCACTCGCGCTCATGCCGTCGCTCGTGCTCAACCAGAACGACGGGCACCCGACGCCCGCCGGTACGTACCTGGCGGCTTGCACGGTGTTCGCGTCGATCTACGGCACCAGCCCCGTCGGCAACACCGCGCACGGCGGCCTGTCGGACGACGTGGCCAAGCATCTCCAGTCGATCGCCGCGAGGGTCACGGGCCACTGACGCTCAGAGCAGGTCGTGGAGCGGGATCTGCTGCTCGCGGTCGGGGCCCACGCCGATGCCGGAGATGCGCGTGCCGATCAGGGCTTCCAGCCGCCGTACGTACGTCTGCGTGGTCTTCGGCAGGTCCTCGAAGCGCCGACAGCCGGTGATGTCCTCGGTCCAGCCGTCGAGGTACTCGTACACCGGGGTCGCATGGTGCAGGTCCGACTGGTTCATCGGCATGACGTCGTGGCGTTTTCCGTTGACGTCGTACGCGACGACGACGGGGATCTTCTCCCAGCCCGTCAGTACGTCGAGCTTGGTCAGCACGATGTCGGTCACGGCGTTGACCCGTACGGCCTGTTCCACCACGAGCGCGTCGAACCAGCCGCAGCGGCGGGGGCGACCGGTGGTGGTGCCGAACTCGGCACCCGCCTGGCGCAGCGCCTCGCCGACGTCGTCGAGCAGCTCGCCCGGGAACGGGCCCTCGCCCACGCGCGTGGTGTACGCCTTGGCGATGCCGACGACACGGTCGATACGGGTCGGGCCGATGCCCGATCCCGTACAGGCGCCTGCTGCGATCGGGTTGGAGCTCGTCACGTACGGGTAGGTGCCGAAGTCGACGTCCAGGTGGTGCGCCTGCGCACCTTCGAGGAGGACGACCTTGCCCGCGTCGAGCGCGCGGTTCAGCAGCAGCGAGACATCGGTCACCATCGGACGCAGCCGCTCGGCGTGCGCGAGTAGGCCGTCGATGATCTGCTGCGGGTCGATCGTCGGTCGGTTGTAGATCTTCACGAGCATCTGGTTCTTCTGGTCCAACGACGCCTCGACCTTCTGGGCGAGGATCTTGGCGTCGAACAGGTCCTGGATCCGCAGGCCGATGCGGTTGACCTTGTCTGCGTACGCAGGCCCGACGCCGCGCCCCGTCGTACCGATCTTCCGGTTCCCGAGGAAGCGCTCGGTGACCTTGTCGATGACCTGGTGGTACGGGGTGATGATGTGGGCGTTCGCGCTGATCAGCACGCGTTCCGCGTCGACGCCCCGGGCGTTGAGCGCGTCGATCTCCTGGAACATGACGTCGAGGTCGACGACGACGCCGTTGCCGATCACCGGCGTACATGCCGGGTTGAGGATGCCGGACGGGAGCAGGTGGAGCGCGTACTTCTCGCTGCCGACGACCACAGTGTGTCCGGCATTGTTGCCGCCGGAGTAGCGGACGACGTAGTCGACGCGGTCGCCCAGCTGGTCGGTCGCCTTGCCTTTGCCCTCGTCACCCCATTGGGTGCCGATCACGATGATCGCCGGCATGGTCCTGCCTCTCTGTCGGCGGACGGCGCGGGTCTCGCGTCCTCGCGCCCCCACACGGAAGCCCAGGACTCATCAGTCCCGGGCTCTTACGGCCGAACTCTACCGCAGGCTCGTGGTCGGCCCCTCGCGGTGATCAGCTCGGTGCCGGCCGTGCTGAGCGACCAACGCGGCATCCGCTATTGCCCTAGGCCACAACAATCGCTCTCCGGTCGCAGTTACCGAAGGTTCGCGGGGTAACTACTTCGGGCTCGCGTCACCCTCCTGGCGTTCATGTGCAACGCGACCAATCCAGAAGCCCCGCTTGACAGAATTTGTCTGAGGGGCAACTATATTCATCAAACGGTTCGTCGAAACGCTTCGACGCATCCAAGGAGGTGGGCGATGGCGACCATCACGGACGTGGCTCGTGCGGCCGGGGTGTCAGTCTCGACCGTGTCGTATGCGATCTCCGGTGCGCGCCCCATCCGTCCCGAGACGCGTGAACGCATCCATGCGGCGATGCACACGCTCGGGTTCCAACCCAATGCCATGGCCCGCTCGCTGGCCTCGCGGCGCAGCCGCGTCATCGCTCTCATCTACCCCCAGATCGGCGGCATCGGGGGCACTGCCGGGGAGTTCGTCGGGGCCGTCGCCGAGCGCGCCCGGGACGCGGGTTACCAGCTGGTGCTGTGGCCGTTCCGTGCGGACCAGGCCGACGACATCCGGAACCTGGCGCGTCAGCGGATGGCTGACGGCGTCCTGCTCATGGAGGTGTGCCTCGACGACGAGCGGATCGATGTCCTCGAAGCTGCCGAGGTCCCGTACACCATGATCGGACGCACGCGAGACGTGGCAGACCGGCCCAGCGTCGACATCGACTTCGCCTCGACGATGGCTACGGCCGTCTCGCACCTGGTTGGCCTGGGTCACCGGCACATCGCCTTCGTGAACCACTCGGCCGACCAGATCAAGGCTGGGTACGGGCCGGCGGTCCGTTCGGCCGCCGCCTTCGACGAGTGCATGACCGCGCACGGTCTCGTGCCGCTGTCCCGTACCTGCGACGACTCGCCAGTCATGGGTCGCGCAGTCACCGCTGACCTTCTCGACACCGATCCCGGGCTGACGGCCATCGTGACCATGAACGAGCTCGCCACGTTCGGCGTCTATGCCGAGCTCGCGTCCCGTGGGCTGTCGATCCCCGGTGATGTGTCGGTGCTCGGCGTCGTCACCTCGCCAGGGGTTGGCACGTTGAGCTACCCGCCGCTCACCACGATGCACTCACCTGGGGCCGAGCTCGGTCGGCTCGCTGTCGACTGCCTGCTCAGCCAGCTCGACCCGGCGCGAACGCCGGTCCCCAATCAACTCATCCCCTGCGTCCTCGAACCAGGGATGAGCATCGGTCCAGCCAGGACCGACCAGGACGTCCCACAGCGTCCATGACCGCCAACTGAAAGGACACGCAATGAAGCGCATCAAGGCCGTCCACCTGGATCGCCGTCACTTCCTCGCCCTCAGCGGCGCCGGTCTGGGCGCACTCGCCGTCGGCTTGTCGGCCTGTAGCAGCGCCAGTCCGTCTGCAACCGGCAGTTCCGCCAGCAAAGCACCTCGAACCTTCACCATCTGGGATTACGAGTCCGCCGACTCCGCCATGGGCCAGGCCTGGGCCAAGGCGATCGAGGTCTTCAAGGCCAAGCACCCCGAAGTGACGGTCAAGGTCGAAGCGCAGACCTTCGAGCAGATCCAGAAGAACGCGAAGATCGTCCTCACCGGCGACTCCGTACCGGACGTCATGGAGTACAACAAGGGCAATGCCACCGCCGGCCAGCTCGCAGCTCAGGGCCTGATCATCTCGTTGACCGACGCCGCCAAGCAGTACGGCTGGGACACCAAGCTTGCCGGGTCGCTCGCTACGACCGCC
>PMLO01000109.1 GCA_003158895.1 Propionibacteriaceae bacterium | reverse complement strand
GGGCGGCCAAAACCCGGATCGTACCTGTGGCAGACCGGCTCCGGTGGGTCCTGGGCCGTGGGGTCCTAGTGGACGAGCACCTGGACTTCGCCGATGGCGACGGTGCGGGTTGCGGTGAGGGTCAGCGGGATGGTTCCGGACTGGCCGGTGTTGACGGTCCAGGTGATGTCCCAGGTGGTGGTGGCGCGGATCGTGTACGTGCCTTGCGTGCTGTACGAGTAGCCGCAGTCGGGTGAGGGCTGCTTCTGGTAGCTGTCCTTGTAGACCGTCCCGGCGGTCGTGCAGGTCACCGACTTGCCGTCTCCCATCTCCCACAGCGTTTTGGCGACCTTGGCGCTGATCGTGACGGTCACGGACCCGTCGGATGCCGTGTTCGTCGCCGGGCCGTACGTGTGCGGATCCGGCGCATCCACCCACATCCACACCGGCATCCCCACCAGCCCCACGTACCCCGGCTTGTCCTCCGGCACCATCCCCATCCTGATCGGCCGCAGCTGTAGAGCAGCCACGGCCTGCTCTGCGAGGACGCCTGGGTCGGCCGCAGGTATCTCAGGCGGTTGGTTCAGCGACCAGAAGAACCGCGTGAGGTACTTCGCATCGGCGCCAAGGGCCACGCACATGTAGACAGCGCCGTCAGAGTTGCTCTCCCATCGAGGATCCGTCCTTGGAGGTTGCGGGTCCATGGCCTTGACGTAGCACTGTCGCGCGTTGACCCACCAGCCCCCTTGGAATACGCAGTCAACCGGTTGGGTGTCGCTTCCGGTTCCCACTCGCTGTGTACACACGCGCGTGGAGCCCGTTGAAGTTCCGGAGGCCGCTGGTGTTCTTGACGGAACAGCCGCGCCGCCCTTGGTGGCCACGGCGCAGGGATCGCCGTTCTCAGTGCGTCCCGAAACGCAGACCTGCGGCATTCGCACTGACGACGATCCGGAGGCAAACGCGATAGGGGAGAACAAGATCACGATGGCGCAAATGAGCGACGCTGCGAGCCTCAACATGCCGCACCGTCGAACGTCTCGTCGGTCACGTACCAGCGAAGGGTGGTTGGATCCTGATCCACCGTGTAGACGATGTGGTTGATGCCCCCAGTGTGCTCAAGGGTGCTCTGTCCTGCCTTGTCGACGACGTCGAGCCTCGTGACGTCGAGGCATCCGGAAACAAGCCACTGTCGCGCTGATCCGCCCGGCTCCGTGGATTTGATCGTGATCACAGCAACGCCGGTCTGGTGCCAACCGTTGACGAAGTCTTCCTGGAGCGTGTAGCCCCACTTGTCATAGGCGGCCCCTCGCGAGAACGCAAGAAGTTGGCTGACATCCGGCATGTACTGCTGCCGGAGCTGATCGACGAGTGCCCTGTATTTGATCACTGTGTCGTTGGCGGCCATTTGCCCCTCGGACAGCGTGGGGGTGGGGGACGCGGAGGGTGCAACAGCGCTGGGCGTGGGTGACGGAGCGCTGGTCGAGCCCGTACAGCCCGCAAGTAGGGCGAGGGCAAGGAGCACGGCGATGGGTGCTCGACGGTGGTGCAAGGTCTCCTCCTCGCGTCGCCGGACGGCCCACCCCGAGGATGTGCTGAACGGACGCGCGACGAAGGGGTGGGTCTTGCGTTGGAGCATTCCTAGTGCGCGGCAGGCACTGAATGCAAGCGACCTTGTGGATAACCCCTGTCGAGCAAGGGGATCAGGGNNAGGAGCTGCGGCGGGAGCGTCACGGCCTGAGCGCCGGCTTCGAACGCGGCCGACACCTGGGCGACGTTCTTGAAGCTGGCGGCCATGATCTTGCAGTCGGCGCCGTGCTTGTCGATGAACTTGGCCAGCGACTTGATGGTCGCGACGGTGTCGATGTCGAGGGACTCCATGCGGTTGAAGTACGGGGCGATGTAGTCGGCGCCGGCCGCGATCGCGAGGATGCCCTGGGTCTTGGAGTAGATGGCGGTCGCGGTGATGCCGATGCCCTGGTTGTACAGCTCCCGCATCGCCTTGATGCCCTGCTCGGTGGTGGGGATCTTGACGTACACCTGACCATCGATCATCTCCCGCAGCCGGTGGGCGTCGCGGACGATGCCCTCGGCGTCCTGGGCGAGGACCTGGACGTGGAGGGTACGGTCCGGGCCGATCAGCTCGCGGATCCGCCGGAAGTGGGGATAGAAGTCGATCCGCCCCTCGGCCTTGATGATCGTGGGATTCGTCGTCACCCCCGCCACCGGGTAGATCGGTGTCATCGCTTCGATCTCGGCCAGATTTGCGGTGTCGAACAGGATCTCCATGGTGCCTCCACGTCTCCCATGGAGCCTATCGATTCTCAGAGTGCCCCACCTGCCGAGCGGTACGGGTGCTCTCCCCGCACGTACAGGTCCTCTCNNAGGTCCTCTCCTCGCGCGTACAGGTCCTCTCCTCGCGGGGATAGGTCCTCTCCTCAACTGACACGCTCCCGCTCGACTTTCATTCGAAACCGTAATAGAGTGCGTATGCAACCTTGAGAGGATCCCATGAGCACCCTGGTCGAGCCGCCGGTGACAGTTGAGGAGCCGCACTTCGGGCGACTCACCCCGAGGATGGCCGCGTGGCGTGAGGATCTCCTGGACACGCCGCAGTCGGTCTGCGTCGAGCGCGCGATGCTCACGACGGAGACGTACCTCGCACACCAGAACGAGCCCATGGTTCTTTTGCGCGCGTACATGGTGAAGAACGTCCTCGAGCACATGAGCATCTTCATCGAGCCCGCCACCCTCATCGCCGGCAACCAGGCCTCGGCGAACAGGGCGGCGCCGATCATGCCCGAGTACGCGATGGACTGGGTCATCGACGAGCTCGACGAGTTCGACGCGCGGCCCGGCGACCGCTTCACCATCACCGATCAGGCGAAGCAGCAGCTGTGCGACATCGCGCCGTACTGGGAGCACAACACGCTCAAGGACCGCGGCCTCAGCCTCATGCCGCCGGCGAGCCGTACGTTCTACGACCTCGGCATCATCCACCCCGAGGGCAACATCACCTCGGGCGATGCGCACATCGCGGTCGACTACGGACGCGTCCTGCGCGAGGGCCTCGCCGGCTACCGCGCCCGCACCAGCGACCTCCTCAAAGGCCTCGACCTCACCGACGCCGCGCAGCTCAAGAAGTCCTTCTTCTACCGCTCCGTGCTCATGACGCTCGACGCGGTCGTCGCGTTCGCCCACCGGTACGCCGCCCTGGCCGCCGACCTCGCCACGACCGAGCCGAACCCCGCCCGCGCCGCCGAGCTCACCGAGATGAGCCGCATCCTCACGAAGGTGCCGGAGCAGCCGGCCGAGACGTTCCACGAAGCCGTACAGGCCGTCTGGCTCGTACAGCTCTGCCTGCAGATCGAGTCGAACGGCCACTCCCTCTCGTACGGCCGCTTCGACCAGTACCTCAACCCCTTCTACGTCGCCGACCTCGCCGCTGGCCGCATTACGGCGGACGCCGCAACCGAGCTGCTCACGAACCTCTGGATCAAGACGATCACGATCGCGAAGATCCGCAGCTGGTCGCACACGCGCTTCAGCGCCGGCGGCCCGCTCTACCAGAACGTCACCGTTGCCGGTCAGACAACCGACGGACGCGACGCGGTCAACCCCCTCTCCTACCTGGTCCTACGCTCCGTCGCCCAGACAAAGCTGCCGCAGCCGAACCTCACGGTCCGCTACCACAAGGGTCTCGCCGACGACTTCATGATGGAGTGCATCGAGGTGATGCGGCTCGGGTTCGGGATGCCGGCGATGAACTCCGACGAGGTCATCATTCCGTCGCTGATCGCCAAGGGCGTCACGCCGGAGGACGCCCACAACTACTCCGCGATCGGCTGCGTCGAGGTGGCGGTGCCGGGCAAGTGGGGCTATCGCTGTACGGGGATGAGCTTCCTCAACTTCCCCAAGACCCTGCTCGTCGCGATGAACTCCGGGTGCGACCCCAAGACAGGAACCCCGCTCGCCACGCCCTTCCCCCACTTCACCGCGATGACCAGCTTCGACGAGCTGATGCAGGCGTGGGACGTGACCGTACGTGAGTTCCAGCGCCACTGCGTCATCCTCGACTCCGCGTGCGACATCGCGCTCGAGGAGAGCGTCGCCGACATCCTCTGCTCAACCCTGGTCGAGGACTGCCTCGGCCGCGGGAAGCCGATCAAGGAAGGCGGGGCTGTCTACGACTTCATCTCCGGCCTCCAGGTCGGCATCGCCAACCTCGGCGACTCGCTCGCGGCGATCAAGAAATGCGTCTTCGAGGACCGTACGGTGACCGCGGCTGAGCTCTGGGACGCGCTGGCAGGAGATTTCGCGGGCGATCGCGGCGCGGAGATCCAGGCGCTGCTCGACGCGGCACCCAAGTACGGCAACGACGACGACTACGTCGACGGGCTGCTCGTCGAGGCGTACGACTCGTGCATCGACGAGATCTATGCCCACCACAACACGCGGTACGGGCGGGGGCCGATCGGCGGCGGCTACTACGCCGGTACGTCGTCCATCTCCGCGAACGTGCCGCAGGGCGCGTCGACGATGGCGACCCCCGACGGGCGCCACGCGGGCGAGCCGCTCGCCGAGGGCTGCTCACCGAGCCACGGCGCCGACACC
>PMLO01000022.1 GCA_003158895.1 Propionibacteriaceae bacterium | reverse complement strand
GTCCTTTCCCTCGATGGCGCCGGCGACCGGGACGAGGGTGACAGCAGTGCCGTACGCGGTGAGCTCGTACAGCCCGTCGGCGGCCGGGCCGCCGTCGAACCGTACGGAAACGACCGCGTCACCACCTGCGGTGCGGGCCATGTCAGCGAGCGCGACGAGCGCGTCCTGACGGGCGCGAGCGAGCAGGCTGACGGTGTCGGGGCCGACCTTGGGCTGCGTCGTACGGGTCGTGGTGCCGACGACAATGCCGACGACGCCCATGATCTCGCGCCCGGCAACGGTTTCGGCGGTAGATAACGGGAGGTCGATCACTGCGTACTCAGGTTTCTTCGGCGCCGGTTCCGGCACCGGGGACGCCTTCGGGACGACGGGCACGGGCGCCCAGCCACCGGGAGACGCCTGCGGCGCTGGGGGCTGGCCGTACTGGGGCTGGCCAGGCTGTCCGTACCGGGGTGGGAACTGCCCCGGCTGCGGCTGCCCCTGCTGCGGCTGCCCGGGCGGAGCGTACGCGGGGCCCGGTTGACCGGGCTGACCGTAGGGCTGACCGGGCTGGCCGGGCTGGCCGTAGGGCTGTCCAGGCTGACCATAGGGCTGGCCAGGCTGCCCCGGCTGCCCGGGCTGGCCGGGCTGGCCGGGCTGACCGTACGGAGGCTGGCCGGGCTGCTGCCCGTACCCAGGCGGACCGTACGCGGGCTGACCCGGCTGGCCGTACTGCGGTTGACCGAACTGGCGCGGATCTGGCTGCCCGTATGTCATGGCGTCAGTGTAGGGATGCGCAAGGCTGCTGCCGAGGGTTCGATGAACGTCCNNCGCGCCGCCGCCTCGGGGACGCGAGTCGATAGCATGACGCGGTGACCGACGAGCCGATCTCAGACGAGCGCGACGTCTTCGAGCAGATGCAGGTGCGCTTGGACAAGCGCGCGGCGATCCTTGCTCAGGGCCGCGAGACNNATCGGCGGCCGCGTGGTCTTCCTCCGCACGTCCGGCAAGCTCTGCTTCGCGACTCTCGCCGACGGGTTCACGGCCGACGATCCTGGCGAGCGGCTGCAGGTCATGGTGTCGCTGGCCGAGGTCGGCCAGGAGTCTCTGGACCTCTGGAAGACCGACGTCGACCTCGGCGACTTCGTGTACGTCAAGGGTCGCGTGATCGCCTCACGGCGCGGCGAGCTGAGCGTCCTGGCATCCGAGTGGGCGATCGCGTCGAAGGCGCTCCGCCCCCTGCCCGTCCTCCACAAGGAGCTCTCCGAGGAGACGCGGGTCCGGCAGCGCTACGCCGACCTCATCGTGCGCCCAGAGGCGCGCGACATGCTCCGTACACGCTCGGCGGTCATGCGCTCGATCCGGGCGACCCTGCACGACGAGGGCTTCCTCGAGGTCGAGACGCCGACGCTGCAGACGATCCACGGCGGTGCTGCCGCGCGCCCGTTCCGTACGCACCTCAACGCGTTCGACATCGACATGACCCTGCGGATCGCGCTGGAGCTCTACCTGAAGCGCGTCATGGTCGGCGGCGCGGATCGCGTGTACGAGATCGGCCGGATCTTCCGCAATGAGGGCATCGACTCCTCGCACTCGGCGGAGTTCACGATGCTCGAGTCGTACGCGGCGTGGGGCGACCAGTTCACGATCGCGGCCACCACCCAGCGCATCATCGTCGACGCCGCCGACCGCGCGCTCGGGACCCGCATCGTGCCTGGTCGTACCGGGGACGTCGACCTTGACGGCGAGTGGCCCTGGATGTCCTTCTATTCCGGGCTGTCAGCCGCGCTGGGCGAGGAGATCACTGTCGAGACGCCCATTGAGCGGCTCCAGGCGATCGCGGCCGCCCGCGCCATCGCGTACAAACCGGGCACAGGAGCGGGCAAGCTCGCGATGGAGCTGTTCGGCGAGATCGTCGAGCACACGCTCGTACAGCCCACCTTCGTCTGCGACTACCCCGCTGTGGCACAGCCGCTCGCCCGGCCGCATCGCGACGACCCCCGCCTGGTCGAGGCGTGGGACCTCATCGTCGACGGCGTCGAGCGGGCCACCGGGTTCTCCGAGCTCATCGATCCGGTCATCCAGCGCGAGCGCCTCACGCAGCAGTCACTGGCCGCCGCTGCGGGCGATCTCGAGGCCATGCAGCTCGACGAGGACTTCCTCGCCGCGCTCGAGCTGGGGGCTCCACCGATGGGCGGCATGGGGCTCGGTATCGACCGGCTGCTCATGCTGTTCACCGGCGCGGGCATCCGCGAGACGATCCTCTTCCCGCTCCTGCGACCGCACGGATGAGGCCGCACAGGGTACTCTCGGAGCCGTCTGCGGGGCCGTACGGACGCCTCGGCGACACGAAGTCACTAGTCACAATCTGATAAACGCTTGCCCGTGAACCGTTCTCCGTGATCCAGCCGTAACAGCCGTGGTACATACTTTGACCTCGTTGACGTGGTTCCCTGGGAAGAAGAGCTGAATGGCAGAGACGACCTTGGAGGAGGCCCGGGATGGCGCTGTCGCCATCGTGGGTCGTACGCCTTGGCAGATCACCCGTTCGCGCCTGCTCCGCGACAAAGTGACGCTGATCGCCATGGGCGTCGCGATACTCTTCGTCATCCTCGCGGCGATCGCACCCCTGCTGACGACGTGGAAGCTCATCGACCCGTACACGTCGCACACCGACCTCGTGGGTGGTCTCGGATCCCTCCCGACCGGGAATCTGGGCGGCATCTCGAGTACGCACTGGCTGGGCGTCGAACCCGGGACGGGGCGGGACCTCTTCTCGCGGATCGTCTCCGGACTGACGGTGTCGCTCCTCGTCTCCGTCTGTGCCGCCCTGGTCTCCGTAACGCTCGGCACGATCATCGGCATCATCTCCGGTACGGCCGGAGGTCGGGTCGACTGGCTGTTCTCGCGTGTCATCGACTTCGTGCTGAGCTTCCCGCAGACGCTGATGCTGATCGCCCTGTCGACGATCGTGATTGACGCGCTGGAGAGTGCCCTCAACGTCGCCCGAACACCGGCATCGATGGTCTTCATGATCATCGTGATGGGCTTCTTCGGCTGGCCGTCGTTCGCCCGCATCATCCGCGGGCAGGTGCTGTCGCTCAAGGAACGGGAGTTCGTCGAGGCGGCGCGATCGCTGGGCGCCGGCCGCATGCGGATCTACTTCAAGGAGCTTCTCCCCCATCTGTGGGCACCGATCCTGGTCTACTCGACGCTGATCATGCCCCAGAACATCGCCACCGAAGCCGCCCTCGGCTTCCTCGGCGTGGGCATCCAGGCACCCACCCCGTCGTTCGGCTCGATCCTCAACGACTCGGTGCACTACGCAATCGCCGATCCGGCGTACTTCATCTTCCCGGGGGTCACCCTGTTCCTCGTGGTGCTGGCGTTCAACCTCGTTGGCGACGGCTTCCGCGATGCACTAGACCCGAAGGCTGACCGTCAGTGATCGCCGCTGCCGGTTTCATCACTACAAAGGAGAGCGCCGTATGAAGCGCAGGACATTCGTCGCTGGGGTGGCTGGGACCGCAGGCCTCGCCCTTTCAGCCGCAGCGTGCAGCAGCAGCACAACGACGTCGAGTTCGTCGTCGTCCGCGCCTGCAGCCGTCAAGGGCGGGACGCTGAACATCCTGATGAGCACGCAGACCGAGCACTGGGACCCCCAGCGCGTCTACGTCGGCGTGAACATCGAGGCAGGCAACCGCCTCTTCACCCGCACCCTGACCACATGGACGGCGACCACCTCCGACACCGAGGTGCCGAAGCTCGTCGGCGACATGGCGACCGACACCGGCACCGTGAGCAACGGCGGCAAGACGTGGGCGTTCACGCTGAAGGACGGCCTGAAGTGGCAGGACGGCACGCCCGTCACGGCTGACGACGTCAAGTACGGCATCTCCCGCACGTTCGCGGTCGACGTCATCACCGGCGGCCCGAACTACGCCATCGCCTTCCTCGACGTCCCTTCCGACGCCGATGGCTCCTCGTCCTACAAGGGCCCGTACGCGAAGACCGGTCAGGCGCTGTACGACAAGGCCGTCACCGTGTCGGGCAACACCATCACGTTCAACCTCAAGCAGGTCGTGAACGACTTCAACAACACGGTCACCATGACGGCGTTCGCGCCGTTCAAGGCCGCCAAGGACCTTGGCGACAAGTCCAACTACGCGATCTTCTCCAGCGGCCCCTACAAGCTCCAGGGCGACTGGACGGCGGAGAAGGGCGGCACGTTCGTCCGCAACGACAGCTGGGACCCGGCCACCGACACCATCCGCAAGGCCTACCCGGACAAGATCGTCTGGGACGAGTCGCTCACGCCGGAGACCCTGTACGCGCGCCTCATCGCCGACCAGGGGAACGACAAGAACGCGATCACGTACGACCAGGCCCCCACGGCTGCCCTCGGCAACGTGTCCTCCGCCACCGGTCGCACCTCGATCGTCGCCTCGCCGTACACCCGTTACCTCGTGCCCAACTTCAAGTCGAAGGTCATGAGCAACGACAAGGCCCGCCAGGCTCTTGCCCTCGCGACCGACCGCAGCGCGTACGTGACTGCCGTCGGTGGTCCGACAGTGGCCCAGCCGACGAACTCGGTCATCAACCCGGCCCTCCCGGCGTTCCCGAACACCCCGCTTCCCGCGGGTGACAAGGGCGACCCCGTCAAGGCCAAGCAGATGCTGCAGGATGCCGGCTTCACGCTTCCCGTGAAGATCACCGTCGCCTACCGCAAGAGCGACACGTACGACAAGGTCTTCGCAGGCCTCAAGGCGGGGTGGGACGCCGGCGGCTTCGACACCCAGCTCGACGGCTTCTCGGCGAACTACTACGCCACGATCCAGTCCGTCGCATCGGCGTCCAAGTACGACGCCATGTGGGCCGGCTGGGGCGCTGACTACCCGTCCGCGTCGACCGACATCCCGCCGCTGTTCGACTCCCGCATCAACATCACCTCGGGTGGTGCGGGTCAGGACTACGGCTGGTTCGACAACGCCGACTTCAACAAGGAGATCGACGCGACCGTCCTCATCGCTGACCAGGCTGCTCGTGAGAAGGCATGGGGCACGCTCGATACTGAGCTCGCCACCAAGTACTACGCGGTGATCCCGCTGATCGTCGACAAGTTCGTGTTCGTTCACGGCAGCAAGGTCGTCGGTGCCTTCGTCAACGGCGCGTACACGGGTTACTACGACCCGGCAACGATTTCGGTCAAGGCGAGCTGAGCTAGTTTCGTACAGGGTGCGGGGGCGCGCGTCGTGCGCGTCCCCGCTCCTCTTGAGGGAGGGTCCGGGTGTTCTACTACATCGTCAGGCGCGTGCTGTCTGTCGTGATCATGCTGTTCCTGATCACCGGCACGACCTTCCTGCTGTTCTTCGCCGGACCGAGTGATCCGGCCCGCTACACGTGTGCACGGAACTGCACCACCGCCATCCTCGAGGGCAACCGCAAGGCCCTCGGCTATGACCAGCCGGTGTATGTCCAGTACGGGAAATTCGTCGAGGGTCTGTTCGTCGGGCGAGACTTCCCCGACAACGCGGCGTTGCGCGCCGCTCACCCCGAGCAGATCGTGCACTGCCCGGCACCGTGCATGGGCTACTCGCCCACCACCAACCAGACCATCAACGCCCTGGTCGCGACGGCGTGGCCGGTCTCGCTGTCCATTGCCATCGGTGCGTTCGTCATCTGGATGATCATCGGCGTCGGAGGCGGCGTCATCGCCGCGCTCAAACGAGGCCGATGGCCGGATCGCCTGATCGTCGGTTCGGCGCTGATCGGCTTCTCCGTCCCCACGTTCTTCATCGGCCTGATACTGCTGACGTTCCCGGCCATCAAGTGGGGCTGGGTGCCGATCCCTCACTACTTCCCGTTCACCCAGAACCCCCTGACCTGGGCGAGCAACCTCATCCTCCCCTGGCTGACCCTGGCGTGCATCTTCGCGGCCAGCTACATCCGTCTGACACGCGCGTACATGATCGAGACGATGAGCGAGGACTACATCCGCACCGCCATGGCCAAGGGCCAGACCAAGTGGCGCATCATCCTGCGCCACGGGTTGCGGGCGGCTCTTACCCCGATCGTCACCGCCGCCGGCCTCGACCTGGGCGGCCTGCTCGGCGGCGCCATCATCACCGAGAGCGTCTTCTCGATGCACGGCCTCGGATGGACGGCCATCAACGCGGTGATCAACATGAACCTGCCGGTGATCGTGGCGATGGTGCTCATCGTCTCGGCCTTCATCGTCATCGCGAACATGCTCGTCGACATCGCGTATGGCTTCATCGACCCACGAGTGAAGTTGGTCGGCTGATGGACGACGTACGTGACGAGCTGACACCTGCCGAGACGCTGGAAAGCAGAGGGACCCGGGTCGATCGGACCCCCGCGGCATCGACGAGCAGCAAGAAGTTCCTCCGGGTCAACGACCTCCACGTGAGCTTCCCGACCGACGACGGCCTCGTGAAGGCTGTGGACGGCGTCAGCTTCGANNCTGGAGAAGGGCCAGACGCTCGGCATCGTCGGCGAGTCGGGCTCGGGCAAGTCCGTGACCTCGCTCGCGGTCATGGGCCTGCACCGCGGCACCCGCGCGCACGTGACCGGCGAGATCTGGCTCGACGACGAGGATCTGCTCAAGGTCTCCGACGAGGAGCTCCGCAGCCTGCGCGGCCGCAAGATGGCGATGATCTTCCAGGACCCGCTGTCGGC
>PMLO01000119.1 GCA_003158895.1 Propionibacteriaceae bacterium | reverse complement strand
CTGGTTGAGCCAGACCTCGTCGGCCGCGGATCCTCGTTTTCGTACCGCAGTCGACAGATTCTGCTCCCCTGACGCCGCAGGGGTCGGATCCGGTACGAAAACGCGGATCTCTGGGAGGGCCGTCGCCCAGTCGACGAAGTGCGCGAGCGCGGACTGCGTGATCTGGACGCCCTTCGGACGGCCCGTGCTGCCCGAGGTGTAGATGACGTAGTAGGGATCTGAGTCCCGCAGGGGCCGCGGCTCGCCGGTGGCCCCGTCGGGAACTGCTCCCGCGGCGAGGCCGGATCCGTCGAGTACGGGGACGCTCGTGGTCACGCCGTCCGGGAGCGGTCGTACTGCGATGACCAGCTCGGTCCGGGACTCCTCCACCACGCTGGCGATGCGGTCGGCCGGCCACGAGGTGTCGATGGGGATGTACGGATGGCCCGCGCGGACGGCGCCCAGGAACGCGACGAGCATCGCGGATTCCTTGTGGCCATAGACAACGACGGGGCTTCCGTCATCGGCCACCTCGCCCGCGATGCGTGCGCTGAGGGCGGTCGCCGCCGACCAGAGTCGCGTGTACGAGAGGGACTCACCCCGGTACGTGTGGGCGGCTCGATCGCCGTGACGGGTTGCTGCCGCCTCGATCCGGTCGATCACATCCACGTCTCGTACTCCTCGCTCGCCCGTCGATCGTATCGAGCGGGGCGCTCACGGACGCCCGGCAACTGGCTACCGTACCGTCATGCCTTTCGAGTGGAACGCCGAGACGTACGACGCACTGCCCCTTCCGCACGTTGCCTGGGGGCAGCGGGTCCTCGACCGGATGCGCCTGACCGGTACGGAACGGGTGCTCGACGCGGGGTGCGGTACGGGCCGAGATGCGGCGGCATTGCTGGAGCGGCTACCGGAGATAGATCTCGTGGGCGTCGACGCGTCCTCGCAGATGATCGACGCGGCACGTGAGCGGTTGGGGTCGCGGGCGACGCTGATCGTCGCCGATCTGACCCAGCCGCTCCCCATCGAACCTGTCGACGCCGTGATGAGCGTGGCGGCGTTCCACTGGATCACCGACCACGACCTGCTGTTCCGCAACCTGGCGGCATCGGTGCGTCCTGGAGGCCGGCTGACGTCCGACTGCGGAGGCCAGGGGCAGGTGGCGATCCTCGACCAGGCACTCGTCACGGTCACCGGCAAGCCCAAGCAGTACATCCGCTTCGCCGGCATCGACGACACCGAGGCGGCGCTGCGGGCCGGCGGCTGGCAGGTCGAGTCCGTACGGCTCCGGCCCGATCCCCTGCGTCTCGAGGATCCCGATCTCCTCGAGACCTACCTCGCCACGGTCATGCTCGGCGCCTACCTGGACAAGATGCCCGCCGAGGAGCACCGGCCGTTCGTACGAGCCGTACGCGAGGCGATGCCGGAGCCGGTCATCGACTACGTACGGCTGGAGATCGACGCAATTCGTACGTAGCCCTACGACTCCCGACGCGTGCCTGGTGTTGTTTGGATTACTGAGTAATCATGTAATCATGAACATCGCAGAGTGGTTCGCAGGACGGTTGCCCGAGTGGTTCACCGGGGCGCCGGAAGTCACCGTCGACCGCGAGGAGATCCTTGTCGTGGGTCGGTTGCGTGTCCCTGAGCCGGACGACGGAAGCGCGGGAAGCGACTCGGCCGCGGAGGGACGTATCGCCCGCTGGCGCGAGGAGACCCGCCGTGAGCGCATGAAGATCGCCGACGAGGCCGAGATGCGCTTCGGCCGGAAGGTGGCGTGGGGCGCGGAGTACGGAGAGATCAAGGTCGTCTTCACCTCGCTCGCCATCCCCGTGATGACGCGCCTCCGCCAGCCCGAGCGCCGCGTGCTCGACACGCTCGTCGCGGCCGGTGTCGCTCGCTCGCGGTCGGATGCGCTGGCCTGGTGCGTACGGCTGGTGAGCAGCAACGAGGAGTCCTGGATCGCCTCCCTCCGCGAGGCTCTGGGCGCGGTAGACGAGGCGAGGAAGGCCGGCCCGTCGACCTGATCGCGGGAGCCAGTCGCCCTTCGCGACATCACGAGACAGTCTGCGTGCCACCTACGTTCGGCCGCACTGTTTTCGGTTCCTGAGGTCAGTCCGGCGCCAGCCCGGTCGGCCAGCGAGATCAGGACCGCCGCGCGCGATCGAGCCCCGCGCGCAGGTCGCCGACGAGGTCGTCGATCTCTTCGATGCCCACTGCGATGCGGAGCATGCCGTCGGAGATGCCGGCGGCGGCCTGTACCTCAGGGGGCATCGCGGCGTGGGTCATCGTCGCCGGGTGGCAGATGAGGCTCTCGACGCCGCCGAGGGACTCAGCCAGCGAGAAGCACGTGAGGCCCGTGAGGCACCGCTTGGCCGCAGCGAGGTCGGCGAGCTCGAACGAGAGCATGCCGCCGAAGCCGTCCTGCTGCTGGCGCGCAAGGTCGTGGCCGGGGTCGTCGGGCAGGCCCGGGTAGTGGGTCGCGGTGACGGCCGGATGCTGGGCCAGCAGCTCGGCGAGCGCCTGCGCGTTGGTGCAGTGGGCCTTCATCCGTACACCGAGCGTCCGTAGACCGCGCAGTGTGAGGTACGAGTCGAGCGCTCCCCCCGGCGTACCCAGGCAGTTCGCCCACCAGCGCAGCTCCTCGACGATCTCCTGAGTGGCGCCGACCGCGGCGCCGCCGACGACGTCCGAGTGGCCGTTGAGGAACTTGGTCGTGGAGTGGATGACGATGTCGGCGCCCAGTTCGATGGGGCGCTGGAGCGCCGGCGACAGGAACGTGTTGTCGACGGCGACCACGGCTCCCGCGGCGTGCGCGGCATCGATGACGGTGGGCAGGTCCGTGATCCGCAACAGCGGGTTCGAGGGGGACTCGAGCAGTACGAGAGCGGGCTTTCGCGGCCACAGAGCGGCCATCGACGCCTGGTCGGTGAAGTCGACCGAGGCGAGCTCGAACTGCCCCTTGCCGGCGAGAGCGGTGAAGAGCCGCCACGTACCGCCGTAGCAGTCATGAGGGATCGCGACCAGCGAACCGGCGGGCGCGAACGCCGCCACCATCGTGGTCAGCGCGGCCATGCCGGAGGCGGTGATCTCCGCGCCGGCGCCTCCCTCGAGATCGGCGATCGTGTCCGCCAACAGGGACCGTGTCGGGTTGGAGGAACGGCTGTACTCGTGGCCCGGCGACTCCCCCGGCTTCGGCCAGGCGTAGGTCGTGGAGAGGTAGATCGGCGGTACGACGGCGTGGTGCTGCTGGTCCCACGCCAGCCCCGCACGCGTCGCCCGGGTGATCCGGGTTCTCCTGTCAGGCATCGTTCTCCTTCGTTCCCGTGAAGGCTAACGGCGGTACGGGTGCCGGTCGGAGCGGTCCCGAGAGGTGGCACATGGACGCGTGCCCCTCGCCAGAGACAGTTGAAATGGTTATCGTCCAGGAATGAAGATCTCCGACGTACTCCGGACGAAGGGGTCCGCAGTCATCACCGTGGCACCCCAAGAGACCATCGCCAGCCTGCTCGGCCTCCTGGCCCAGCACAACATCGGCGCGGTCGTCGTCAGCACCGACGGTGTGGTGGTCGACGGCATCGTCAGTGAGCGTGACGTGGTTCGGCAGCTGCACGTTCGCGGCACCGCACTCCTCGACGCCCCGGTGTCGTCGATCATGACGGCCAAGGTCCTGATGTGCTCGCCCGACGACGAGCTCGTCGAGATCGGCGCCCTCATGACCGACAATCGCATCCGTCACCTGCCGGTGGTCGTCGACGGCCGCCTCGCCGCGATCGTCAGCATCGGCGACATCGTCAAGGCCCGTATGGACCAGCTCTCCTCCGAGCGCGACCTGTACGAGGCGTACATCAGCCAGTAGCCCGTACCGCCACAGTCACTGTCGCTGTACGCCGCTGACGAGCGGGGGGAGCGTCGACCAGGGGAAGTTGATCCACTTGTCGGTCATGCGCCAGACGTAGTCGCACTTCACGATGCTGTGGGGCTTCTCGTAGATGACGGCCGTACGGATCTCGCGTACATGCTCCGCGCAGAAGTCGCGCACCAGCGCGAGCGTGCCGCCGGTGTCCGCCACGTCGTCGACGACCAGCACGGTCTTCTCGGACAGGTCGATCTGGCGCGGTACGGGCGGCAGGACGACCGGCATCGGGAGCCGCTCCTCGACGTCGGTGTAGAACTCGACGTTCATCACGTGGAGGTTCTTGATGCCGAGCGCGTACGAGACGGCGCCGGCCGCGAACAGTCCCCCACGTGCGATGGAGAGGATGAGATCCGCCTGGAACCCCGAGTCGTGCACCTGCTGCGCGAGCTCTCGGCTCGCCGTGCCGAACATCTCCCAGGTGAGAACCTCACGGACGTCTGAGTCAGCCATGGCGGCATCCTTCCAGTCGTTGGACCCCTTGCTGCAGGCGGGTCACCCCTTGTCGCGCGGCGAGCCGCGGCCCGGGGATCCAAGGAAACTCCTGGTCGTCCCCGGCTGGTATGTGGCGGGGATGACACGATGGCGTACGGGCACCGCGCACGCGGCGACCACAATCGTCCGGACGATCGGGTGGAGTGGTGACGACTGAACCCGTAGCGCAGCGGACGCGGTGGTGGCGGCTGGTACCGGTAGCCGCGCTGCTGTGTTTCGCCTTGTCGCTGCGCGCTCCGGTCACCGTGATCCCGCCGCTGCTCACGCCGGTACGGGCCGACCTCGGTATCGACGCGGCGACCGCCGGACTGCTCACGAGCATCCCCGTCCTGTGCTTCGGGCTCCTCACGCCCGTGGCGTCGCGGATCATCCATCGGCTCGGCATCAACCTCGGCGGCGTGTACTGCGTGATCGGTGTCATCGCCGGGTCGATCCTCCGGTCCGTCGGCGGCGTCTCCACCGCATTCATCGGAACGATCCTGCTCGGCGTCTCCATCGCGATCGGCAACCTGGCGATCCCGATGCTGATCGGTCGCCAGTACCGGCACCGCGCCGAGCTGCTCACCGGCGCGTACGCGATCACGTCCAACGTCACGGTCACCGCGACCACCGCCTTGGCCGTGCCGGCCGCCGACCTCTGGGGCTGGCGCTGGACCGCGGCGGGGAGCGGGATCGTGCTCGGAGGGTTGGCGCTGATCACGTGGTTCCTCGTCTACCCGCCCGGCGTCCAAGGCGCGCGGAAGTGGTTCAGCCGCCGCGCCGGACAACCCGATGCCGTTCCCGTGAGCACAGCCGCCCCGCTTCGTGCGATGCCGGCCCACAGCCGTTCGTGGCGCGTGACGGCCCTTCTCAGCGCGGCTTTCGCCGGACACACGTTCGCGTACTACGCAGTGACGGCGTGGCTTCCGACCGCGCTGGTCGACATCGAGCACATGACCCGCGCGCAGGCCGGTGTCGCCGCCAGCCTGTTCCAGGCGGCCGGGATCGCCGGGCCGCTGCTCGTACCGCTCATGTCCGCCTTCCGGTGGTCGTCGGTACGGATCGTGGTCGTCCTCGGGCTCGCGTGGATGGTGATGCCGGCCGGGATGCTGATCGCGCCGCAGCTGTGGGGCATCTGGAGCATCTCCGGGGGCATGGCGCAGGCTGCGTTCTTCACGGCCATCATGTCGGTCGTCATCCGCCGGTCGCGGAGCATCGACGAGAACCGCCGTACGACCTCGACGATGCAGACGGTCGGCTACTCGACCGCCGCCGCCGGGCCCGTCGTCGCCGGCTGGGTCCACCAGCAGGTCGGCGGCTGGTCGGCACCGTTCGCGATCATCCTCGGCGTCACCGTCCTGATGCTCATCGCCGCGACGCTCGCGGTCCGTACGCCGATGCCGGACGCGGTTCGCGGCTAGGTTCTGTGTGTGCCACCGCGTCTCGTAGCCACCGACCTCGACGGGACGCTGGTGGGCGCGGACGGCCGGGTGAGCGCTCGTACGGCTGAGGTGCTGGCGGCCGTCGGCGCGTTGGGCGTCCCGGTCGTGTTCGTCACCGCGCGGCCGCTGCGCTGGATGGGCGATATCTGGCCCTACGTCGGCCGCCACAGCCTGGGGATCGTCTCGAACGGAGCGATCCTGTACGACGCGGGCGCCGGTCGAGTCGTCGACATCCGCGGCATCGACCCGGAGGTCGGGGTCCCGTTGCTGGCGGATCTCGCGGCGGCGCTGCCGCGGGCGGGGCTCGGCTTGGAGTACGTGTCGGGGCTGCACCGGAACGTGCTGTTCGAGTGCGAGGAGGTTCCCGACTTCAGCACGGTCGGCGACTTGCTCGCGCCGTGGCCGAGTCCGGCCGCGAAGATGCTCGTGAAGGACTACTCGATCCCGTCGGCCGAGCTTCGGGCGGTGACGGCGGAGATCGTGGGAACGCGAGCAACCCCGACCTGGTCTGTACCGGGGCTCGTCGAGATCAGCGCCGTGGGCGTGACGAAGGGCTGGCGGTTGCGCGAGGTGTGCGGGTCGCTGGGGATCGACGCGGCCGACGTCGTGGCGTTCGGCGACATGCCGAACGACCTGGAGATGCTGCGCTGGGCGGGTACGTCGTACGCGATGGCGAACGGCCACCCCTCCGTACTCGCCGCCGCCACCCACCTCGCTCCAGCCAACGACCAGGATGGCGTCGCCCACGTACTCAGCGAGCTGTACAGGCTGTAGCGGACACGTCCCCGGCGACGATGTCGGTTCATCATGTTAAGTGGGTGAGTTGTATGTTCACATGGCGAATCGGCCATGTGAACATACGGTTCGCCTGCTTAACATGATGAACCGACGACCCGGCGGCCAACCCACGAGGGCGTGTCAGTTCCCGATCAGTAGCCGAGCGACCTGATGTGGGAGATGGAGTCGGAGAGGCAGTCGTAGACGTCCCTCCCGTACAGCTCGTCCTGCTCCACGAGCAGGTGCTCGGCGCCGCTGGCGAGTGCCTGGGCGATGATGCCGGCGAAGTCGAGGGTGCCGGCGCCGACTTCGGCGAACTGTACGAGGCCGGCGAACTCACGACTGAACCCCGCCGCATCGCCCGCCGCCAGCAGGTCCAGCGCCGAGGCCGGGAGAAGACCGACCCGGTAGTCCTTGAGGTGTACGAGCTCGNNATCTCGAACAACGTCTCGCCATCGTGCTTCGCGAAATCGACGTGGTGGTTGTGGTACGCGAGCTGGATCCCCTCCGCGAGCAGCCGCCCTGACGCGTCCTCGCACTGCCGCGCGAAGTCCTCGACGGCCGGCTTCGTGACCATCGCGGTGACGGGCATCATGCCGATGCGCAGGTACGAGCAGTCGAGGCGGCGGCAGTCGTCGACCACCTTGTCGAAGTCGGTGTCCAGCGCATCACCCGTAGCCGTAGGGCCCTTTTGCAGTGCCACAGACATGGCAGCCACCGCGATGCCGAGCTCCGTACGGCCCTTCTCCAGCCCCGCGATGTTCGCCTCGGTCGTCGCCACCTGCGACACCTCGACCGAGTCGTAGCCGAGGCCCGCAATCCGCTCGAGCACACCCAACATGCCGTCCGTCGCGACCTTCTCGCGGACCATCATCATCTGTACGCCCACGCTGGCCATGACCGACTCCTCGTTGTTGCGGGTACGGACTCAGCCTGCTCCGGTCACGTACCGCCGACCACCAGTTGCCAGTGCTTGACCCTTGCCAACCCTGAGAGCGGCAGCAACAGCACCCCGAGTGCCGACCGCGCGAAGCCTGGTCGGCCAGGCACCTCGAATCAGCAGGAGCCCGAAGTCCGGGCCGCGACATGGCAAAACACGCCGCCTGGTTGCAAGGTGTGGACACGCCATCTCGCGGATGCGGACCACAGGCGTGTGAAAACCCAGCCCAGAACCGCGCAAAAGCCGAGTGCGGCAGCGACAACACCCCGGTGCCGACCGCGCGAAGCCTGGTC
>PMLO01000039.1 GCA_003158895.1 Propionibacteriaceae bacterium | reverse complement strand
CACGCAGCTCGCACGAGCCGCTGGTATTCACCTCGTGCTCGCGACGCAGCGTCCGTCCACGGATGTCGTCACCGGCCTCATCAAGGCGAACGTGCCGTCGCGGCTGGCGTTCTCGACCAGTTCGATGACGGACTCGCGGGTCATCCTCGACCAGCCCGGCGCCGAGAAGCTCGTCGGTCAGGGCGACGGCCTGTTCCTGCCGATGGGATCGAGCAAGCCCGTCCGCGTACAGGGCGCCTGGGTCACCGAGCAGGAGATCCGTTCCGTCGTCGCCCACGTGTCCGGGCAACTGGCGCCGCAGTACCGCGCCGACGTCACCACGGCACCCGAAGGCGTGACCAAGGTGGCCGAGGACATCGGCGACGACCTCGACCTCGTGCTCGAGGCGGCGCAGCTCATCGTCAATCTCCAGCTCGGCTCGACCTCGATGTTGCAGCGCAAGCTGCGCGTCGGCTTCGCCAAGGCCGGTCGGTTGATGGACATCCTCGAGACTCGCGGGGTGGTCGGTCCCTCCGAGGGCTCCAAGCCGCGTGAGGTCCTCGTGAAGCCCGACGAGCTGGACGAGGTGCTGGCCAACCTGCAGGGCTGAGGTAGGTTGAGCCGGTGTCAGCCACCCGAGTCGCCGTCGTCACTCTGGGCTGCGCCCGTAACGAGGTCGACTCCGAGGAGCTGGCCGGACGGCTGGTCGCCGGCGGTTTCGAGGTCGTGAGCGAGCCGGAGGATGCCGACGCCGTTCTCGTGAACACGTGCGGCTTCATCGACGCCGCGAAGAAGGACTCCGTCGACGTGCTGCTCGCGGCGGCCGACCTCAAGGGCAACGGTCGTACGAAAGCCGTCGTCGCTGTGGGCTGCATGGCGGAGCGGTACGGCACGGAGCTCGCCGAGGCGTTGCCCGAGGCCGACGCCGTCCTCGGCTTCGACAGCTACGCCGACATCGCCGAGCGCCTCACGCAGATCGTCAAGGGCGCGCGACCCGCCTCACATCAGCCCACGGATCGTCGTCTCCTCCTGCCGGTGACGCCGATGGCTCGCCGGCAGGCTGTGTCCAGCGTGGCCGTACCGGGGTTCGGCGACAACGGGCTCGTCGGGCCGGCCAGCGGTCCGCGCGTGATGCGCTCGAGGCTGGAGAAGGGCCCTTCCGCGCCGCTCAAGATCGCGTCGGGCTGCGATCGCCGCTGCGCCTTCTGCGCGATCCCGTCGTTCCGCGGCTCGTACGTGTCGCGCGAGGTCGACGACATCGTCACCGAGGCACGCTGGCTCGTCGAGCAGGGCGTCCGCGAAGTGTTCCTCGTGAGCGAGAACACCTCCTCGTACGGCAAGGACCTGGGCGACCCCCGGGCGCTCGAGACGCTGCTCGACACACTCGCGGGCGTAGACGGACTCGACTGGGTACGGCTCAGCTACCTACAGCCGGCGGAGGTGAAGCCCAGCCTGCTCGACGCGATCCTGCGTACGCCCACGGTCGTCGACTACTTCGACATTCCGTTCCAGCACGCGTCAGGCGACGTTCTGCGCCGCATGCGCCGCTTCGGCGACAGCGACGCGTTCCTCGACCTGCTCGGCCGGATCCGCACGGTCTCGCCGAACGCCGGCGTCCGCAGCAACGTCATTGTCGGCTTTCCCGGCGAGACGGACGCCGACTTCGCGGTGCTTCGCGACTTCGTCGCGGCCGCGGATCTCGACGTGCTCGGCGTGTTCTCGTACTCCGACGAGGAAGGCACGGAGGGGGCGACCCTCTCCGACCATGTACCGGACGAGCTGATCGAGGAGCGGCGTGCCGATCTGACCGACCTCGCGCTCGTACTCATGGAGGGCCGGGCCGCCCGGCGCGTGGGCGATCGGGTCGAGGTGCTCATCGAGGGACACGAGGACGGCGCCGCGCGCGGGCGTGCGAGGCATCAGGGGCCAGACGTCGACGGCACGACATCCGTGACCGGTGATCACGGTGTCGGTGACATCGTGCTCGCGACAGTGACAGACTGCGAGGGCATCGACCTCATCGCAGCAGGAGAATCGTGACCGACCATGGCACAGTCCACGCCCCCATACCTGTGGAGGCGCACTGGCTGAACGTGCCGAACGGCCTCACGGCGCTGCGCATGCTCCTCGTACCGGTGTTCGCATGGGTGCTGCTGTCCCACCCGGACAACAACTCCTGGCGGTGGGGCGCCGCGTTGATCTTCGTCTTCGCGAGCATCACCGACATCGTGGACGGCAGGGTGGCGCGCAAGTACAACCTCGTCACGCGCTTCGGGAAGCTCTGGGACCCCATCGCCGACAAGGCGCTGACCGGCATGGCCCTCATCGGGCTGAGCATCATCAACGAGCTGTGGTGGTGGATCACGATCGTCATCCTCGTGCGCGAGTGGGGGATCACGTTGCTGAGGTTCTTGATCCTCAAGTACGGCGTCATGGCCGCGAACCGCGGCGGGAAGCTCAAGACCGTCATCCAGTCGATCGCCATCGTCATGTACCTCCTGCCCCTTCCCACCTGGCTCCACGCCGTGGGCGTCGTCGTGATGTGGGCGGCGCTGATCATGACCGTGCTGACGGGCGTCGACTACCTGTGGGAGGCGTACCGGCTGCGGAAGAAGGCGCTGGCCGGGTGACCGCGGCTGAGGTGATCGCCGGGCTCGCGAGCCGCCACGAAACCGTGGCCACGTGCGAGTCGCTGACCGGCGGCCTCGTCCTCGCCGAGCTGACCACGGTGCCAGGGGCGTCCGCGGTCGTACGGGGCGGGCTGGTCACGTACGCGACGGACCTCAAGACCTCGCTCGCCGGCGTACCGGCCGACCTCATCGCCGAGCACGGCGTCGTCTCGCGGCCCGTAGCGGAGGCGATGGCGGCAGGGGCTCGCCTCGCGTGCGGGGCGACCTGGGGGATCGGGCTCACGGGCGTCGCCGGACCGGATCCCGTGGACGGCCTGTCACCCGGAACGGTGTGCATCGGCATTGCGGGCCCGGACGGTACGGTGAGCGTGCAGGAGCGGTTCGTCGGTGACCGCGGCGCGGTCCGGCGTCAAACGGTGGAGCGGGCGTTCGAGCTTCTGAGCGAGGTCTGGACGCGCTGATCGCTCTCGGCGGAACATCCACCGAGCGGTTGCAGGTGACGGGTAGAGTCTTCCCATGCGCAATGTCCGTGACGCCGCACCCCTGATGCGTGAGGTGCTGGGGGAATCGCTGCGAGAGCAGCGCACCGCGCAGGGTCGTACCCTGCGTGAGGTGTCGCAGGACGCGCGCGTCAGCCTCGGCTACCTCTCGGAGATCGAGCGGGGCCAGAAAGAGGCGTCATCGGAGCTGCTGGCCGCGATCTGCGGTGCGCTCGACCTACCCCTGTCCATCGTGCTGGACGACGTGTCGCAGCGCCTCGCCTCGTACGAGTCGGTGGCCATGCTGCGGGTCGTACCGGTCGCTGCAGCCTGACGTGCGCGAAGCCGAGCTCTGGCGTCGCATGGAGTTTGCCCTGGGAAAGGTCTACTCGCGAGCGTGGGCCGCTCAGGTCGTGCTGTCCGACATCGGCGGGAGGACCGTCGTCGAAGCGCTCGCCGCAGGGGTGGACCGCAAGGAGATCTGGCGGGCAGTGTGGGGCAAGCTGGAGCTCCCGGTCCGCGAGCGTTGAGTCCTCGCGACACGCCGATGTCATATCTTCTGTTCGAACATATGTTCGGTAAGTTGTCCACTGACGGCTCCCGTTGACAGAAGTTCTCCACAGATGTCGGCGGGGCTGACGAAATGTCAGTGGGCCTGCCTACTGTCCAGGTGAGGGCTCGATCGATGAGCCGACAAGACGATGGAAGGACACCCCGATGGCGGTGGCGGACCGCGCTAAGGCGCTTGAAGCAGCACTTGCTCAGATCGAAAAGGCTCACGGCAAGGGTTCGGTGATGCGGCTCGGCGATCGTGTCGGGATACCGATGGACATCATCCCGACGGGATCGATCGCACTCGACATCGCGCTGGGCATCGGCGGGTTGCCCCGCGGCCGGGTCGTCGAGATCTACGGGCCGGAGTCGAGCGGCAAGACGACCGTCGCGCTCCACGCCGTGGCCAACGCCCAGAAGGCCGGGGGCATCTGCGCCTTCATCGACGCCGAGCACGCGCTCGACCCCGACTATGCGAAGAAGCTCGGCGTCGACACCGACGCGCTCCTGGTCAGCCAGCCCGACAACGGCGAGCAGGCGCTCGAGATCGCGGACATGCTGGTTCGCTCTGGCGCTCTGGCGCTCGTCGTCATCGACTCGGTCGCCGCGCTGACGCCCCGCGCCGAGATCGAGGGCGAGATGGGCGACAGCCACGTAGGTCTTCAGGCACGGCTCATGAGCCAGGCACTGCGGAAGATGACCGGCGCGCTCAGCAATGCGAACACGACGGCGATCTTCATCAACCAGCTGCGCGAGAAGATCGGGGTGATGTTCGGGTCGCCGGAGACGACGACCGGTGGGCGCGCGCTGAAGTTCTACTCGTCCATCCGGCTCGACGTGCGCCGCATCGAGACGCTCAAGGACGGCAACGACATGGTGGGCAACCGCACGCGCGTCAAGGTGGCGAAGAACAAGNNCGCCGTTCAAGCAGGCGGAGTTCGACATCCTGTACGGGGAGGGCATCTCCCGCGAGGGCAGCCTGATCGACCTGGGCGTCGAGCACGGCATCATCCGCAAGGCCGGCGCCTGGTTCACGTACGAGGCGGACCAGCTCGGCCAGGGCAAGGAGAACGCCCGCACGTTCCTCAAGGCCAACCCGGAGATGGCCGACAAGATCGAGCACCTGATCCTCGCCAAGGTGGGCATCGGTCCCGACGCGGTGAAGAAGGAGCCGGAGGAGCGCATCGATCCCGTCACGGGTGAGGTGGACTTCTGACCGAGTTCGAGCAGCCCTCAGGGCCGTTGGCGCCCGACCCTGAGGCACTGGCAGCGCTGCGTGAGGCATGGAGCCAGGTTCAAGCCATGGCGGCTGAGCCAGCTGTGGCCGAGCCGTCACCTGCAGCGAGCGAGCCGATGGACTCGGGAGACGATCCGCTGGCGGCGGCACGGGAAATCGCGTTGCGCCGCCTGTCAGTGAGGGCGCGGTCCCGTAAGGAGCTGGCGCAGGACCTCAAGAGCCGGGATGTGCCGCCCGAGGCGGTCGCCGAGGTGCTGGACCGGTTCGCGAAGGTGGGCCTGATCGATGACGCTGCGTTCGCCGAGGAGTGGGTCGAGAGCCGGGGCCGGCGTTCAGGAGCGGCCCGGCTTCGCCAGGAACTGCGCCTCAAGGGGGTCGCGGAGGAACACATCGCGGACGCGATCGGTGCTCGCGATGATGAGGCGGACCTGGCGAACGCGAGGGAGCTCGCGACCCGCAAGGAGGCGTCGATGAAGGGTCTGGACGTGATCGTGAGACAGCGGCGACTTCAGGGCTATCTCGGCCGGCGCGGCTTCTCCAGCGCTGTGATCAGGCGTGTCATCGGTGAGGTGCTGAACGCGCAGGGGGCGGACGACGATGAGTGAGGCGAGTCGGCGCGCGGTGACAAAGCTGCGCTAGGGCCGTGGCGTAAGTTGTTCTCACTCATCAAGAACCGGTGACTGCGCGAGGAGTGATGCATGCCCGACCAGTTCGGTCTCAAAGGGGTGGAGCTCCTCGTCTTTGTGTTGCTGGTCGTCTCCGTGGTGGCTGCTGTGTTCTTCGCCGTGCGCTGGGACCGGCTCGCGCAGAAGTCCAGGGCGCGCCAACTCGCCGAAGACCAAAGCACGACTGCGGCTCAGGAGCTGATGGCTGCCGCCGAGAGGCGGATGTCAGAGCTGGACCGTCGTAACGGCGACGAGCGTGACGACATCCGTGCCGAGCGCGAAGCGGTCATCCGGAGGGAGAACCTGGTCTCCGAGCGGGAGGCTCGCGTGGCCGAGTCGCAAGGCGCGGTGGACGAGCGTGCCGCTCGAGTCGATGCCCTTGAGGCGGACGTACGAGCCCGTGCCGCCGAGCTGGACCACGCTCATGCGGAGGCGATGCGCGAGCTGGAGCGCATCGGCGGCCTGACCCGCGAGAAGGCCCTGGGCGAGGTCATGGAGATCGCCGAGCACGATGCCCGCCTTCGTGCCTCGGCCATCGCCCGCGACATCGAGCAGGAGGCTCGGGCGACAGCCGAGCAGCAGGCGTCGCAGATCGTCGTCACCGCCATGCAGCGGCTTGCGACGGACCAGACCGCCGCCTCTGTGGTGACAGCGGTAGATCTTCCCAGTGAGGACATGAAGGGCCGCATCATTGGCCGAGAAGGCCGCAACATCCGCGCGTTCGAGCAGGTCACCGGCGTCAANNCGCGAGACCGCTCGCATCGCGCTCGAAGAGCTCGTCGCCGATGGTCGCATCCATCCGCAGCGGATCGAGGAGGCGTTCGAGCGGAGTCGCGTCGCGGTGGACGAGCGTATCGACGCCGCCGCCCGTGAGGCGCTCGCCAGCGTCGGGATCAGCGACCTGCACCCTGAACTGGTGCCGGTGGTCGGGGCCCTGCGCTACCGCATGTCGAACGGCCAGAACGTTCTCGCGCATCTGGTGGAATGCGGGCACCTGGCAGGTCTCATCGCTGCCGAGCTCGGACTCGACGTGGCCTTCTGCCGACGTGCGGCGTTCCTCCACGATCTGGGCAAGGCAGTGACCCACGAGCACGAGGGGTCGCACGCGCTCGTCGGCGCCGACCTTGCCCGCCGCCACGGCGAACACCCTGACATCGTCCACGCGATCGAGGCGCACCACAACGAGGTCGAGCCCCGTACCGTCGAGGCTGTTCTCGTCCAGGTCGTCGACTCGATCAGCGGCTCGCGACCCGGCGCTCGACGGGAGAGCCTCGAGGCGTACGTGCATCGTCTGGAGCGGCTCGAGAAGATCGCGACTGCGCATGAGGGGGTCGAACGTGCTTTCGCCGTCCAGGCGGGACGCGACGTACGGGTCATGGTCTCGCCGGCGCTTCTCGACGATGCGCAGGCGGCCGCGCTCGCCCGTCAGATCGCGAAGGAGATCTCCGAGGAGCTGACGTTCCCCGGACAGATCCGCGTGACGGTCGTCCGCGAGAGCCGAGCGACCGAGATCGCCTCCTGAGGGTGTTCCAGGCCTTGTCGCGTACAGTAGGCGGGCCATGATCGAGTCGCTCACGCCCCGTACGTACCGCGTCATCACGTACGGCTGCCAGATGAACGTCCACGACTCCGAGCGCATCTCGGGACTGNNCTGTACGGCAACCTCGGCCACCTGGCACCGGCCAAGGCCGCCCGTCCTGGCATGCAGATCGCCGTCGGGGGATGCATGGCCCAGAAGGATCGTGACGTCATCGTCGCTCGGGCGCCGTGGGTCGACGTCGTCTTCGGCACGCACAACGTGGGTGCGCTTCCCGTTCTGCTGGAACGCGCCCGGATCGAACAGGCCGCGCAGGTCGAGATCCTCGAGACGCTCGACCGCTTCCCGTCGACCCTGCCGTCCCGCCGCGAGAGCCCGTACGCGGGGTGGGTGGCCATCAGCGTCGGCTGCAGCAACACGTGCACGTTCTGCATCGTCCCCAGCCTGCGGGGCAAGCAGACGGACCGCCGACCAGGCGACATCCTCGCCGAGGTGCAGCAGCTCGTCGCCGACGGTGTGCAGGAGATCACGCTGCTGGGCCAGAACGTCAACGCGTACGGCCTCGACATGGGCGATCGCGACGCGTTCGCGTCACTGCTCCGAGCGTGCGGGGACGTCGACGGCCTCCGGCGCGTCCGCTTCACGAGCCCGCACCCCAAGGACTTCACGGACTCGGTGATCGATGCGATGGCGGCCACGCCGAACGTCATGCCGAGCCTCCACATGCCGCTCCAGTCCGGTTCGGACGACGTGCTGCGGCGGATGCGCCGCTCGTACAGGTCGGAGCGCTACCTGTCCATCCTCGACCGCGTCCGGCAGTCCATGCCGCACGCGGCCATCACGACCGACATCATCGTCGGCTTCCCGGGTGAGACGGACAAGGACTTCGACGACACCCTCGACGTGGTGCGTCAGGCGCGGTACGCCGCGGCGTTCACGTTCCAGTACTCGATCCGGCCCGGCACCCCCGCCGCCACGATGCCCGACCAGGTGCCGCAGCGCGTCGTGACGGAGCGGTACGACAGGTTGGTCGAGCTGGTCGGCGAGATCGCGCTCGAGGAGAACCGCGCGCTCGTCGGGACCGAGGTCGAGGTGATGTTCGCCGACGGAGAGGGACGCAAGGATGCGGCCACGCGGCGGTTGTCCGGACGCGCACGGGACAACCGGCTCGTCCACGTCGCGGTCAGCGGCGAGGAGGTGCCCAGGCCCGGAGACATCGCTCGCGCCACGATCACGTACGCCGCTCCGCACCATCTCGTGGCGGATGCCGGCGTGCACGGTCTCGTGCGCACACGCGGCGGCGACGCCTGGCGCGCGCGGCAGGAGGGCGGGCCGCGGGGCATTGCTCTCGGAATGCCGTCGCTTCGCGCGTAGCGGTCGGCGCAGAGCTCTGAACAACCCACCGGGCCCGTACATCCGCCAAGGATGTACGGGCCCGGTTTCGGGCTTGTTCGCCGCTGTCTAGGCCTCGGAAGTGGCGTTGGAGTTGTCGACCCGGGACTTCAGGAAGTCCTGGGCCTGGTCCACCTGGCCGGCGTACTGACCACCGGTCTTGTCGTCGACCAGGTCACCCAGCTTGTCGATGCCGTCCTTGACCTGGTCCTCGTGCCCTCCAACAGCGGCGCTGAGATTATCCATCAAGCCCATGTTTTTAGACACCTCCTTTCGCCGTACCTCCGCGACGGGGGGCGCTTCCAACACCCTGGTCCGTGCGGGACGTCTCTGAGACGTCAACGCGGATATTGTTACCGCCCAAGGCCCACATCGCCAAGAGGTTATGCGGGCGCGGCACCTGTGAGTCCGATGTGAGTTCTGCGGTGACAGACTTGGCAGGTGCCTGCGCCGATCCTTGCCCTCCTGGGTCCCACGGCCAGCGGCAAGTCCACGCTGGCGGTACGGCTCGCGGTGCACCTGGGCGATCAGGGCACGCCCGCTGAGATCGTCAACGCCGACTCCATGCTCGTCTATCGCGGCATGGACATCGGTACGGCGAAGCCCACTCTCGCGGAGCGATGCGGTATCCCGCACCATCTCATAGACATCCTCGACATCCACGAGACGGCGACCGTCGCGGACTTCCAGCGGCTCGCGCGCGACGCCATCGCGTCCTGCCGGGAGCGCGGGGTCGTACCGATCCTCGTAGGTGGATCCGCGCTGTACCTGCGAGCGATCCTCGACGAGTTCGCCTTCCCCGGCACAGATCCGGCGGTACGGGCCGCGCTCGAGGCCGAACTCGTACAGCTCGGGCCCCTCGCGATGTACGAGCGGTTGTCGCGCCTGGCGCCGGAGGCGGCTGTCGAGATGCAGCCGATGAACGGCCGTCGGGTCGTGCGCGCGCTCGAGGTCGTGGCGCTGACCGGCTCGTACAAGGCGACGCTTCCCGAGCACCGGTACGCACTGCCCGGCGTCGCAGCGATCGGTCTGGAGATCGACCGGGCCGTCATGGACGCCCGCATCGACGCCCGTGTGGACGACATGTGGGCGAAGGGCCTGGTCGCGGAGGTGGCCGCGCTCGCGGAGCAGGGGCTGAGGGACGGGGTCACGGCATCGAGGGCGCTCGGCTACCGGCAGGTGCTCGCCTACCTGGACGGGCTCTGCACGCAGGAGCAGGCACGTGCCGACACATCGGCCGGCACACGTCGCTTTGCACGCCGGCAGCTCGGCTGGTGGCGCCGCGATCCGCGGATCGGTTGGGTCGACGCGCTGGACCTGCCGACGCCGGCAGAGCTAATCGCCGAGATCGACGCTCGGTGGTGATCTACGGTGGACCTGTGAGCACGAAGACCTGGTCGTTCGCCAAGGGGCATGGCACCCGCAACGACTTCGTCATCCTGCCCGACCTGGACGGCGTTCTCGACCTGACACCGGCAACGGTCGCGTACCTCTGCGATCGCCGCTCGGGCATCGGTGCCGACGGCGTCCTTCGCGTGGTGAGGGCCAGCGCCGTCCCGGAGACCGGGTTCGATCCCGACCTGTGGTTCATGGACTACCGCAACGCGGACGGGTCGATCGCGGAGATGTGCGGCAACGGGCTGCGCGTGTTCGCCCGGTACCTCGCCGAGGAGGGGTTGACCACCGACTCCGAGATCACGATCGCGACCCGCGCCGGGCTCCGGTGGGCCCGTCTTTGCGACGACGGCCGCGTCACGGTGGGCATGGGTCGTGTGACGACCGGAGCCACGACCGAGGGACGCCTCGGGTCGAGGATGTACGAGGGCGTCGCCGTGGATGTCGGGAACCCGCACCTGGTCACGTGCGTCGCGACGGCCGAGGACGTGAACGAGGTCGAGCTGCGCGATCCGTTCGTCGCGGATCCGGCCGTCTTCCCGCACGGTGTGAACTTCGAGGTCGTCCACGTGGTGGGGGATAAGCACGCGGTGATGCGCGTGCTGGAGCGCGGGGTCGGCGAGACCGAGTCCTGCGGCACCGGTGCAGTCGCCGTCGCTCGTGTGGTCAACGGCGAGGGTCCCGGCACTGTCCGGGTAGACCTGCCGGGCGGCAGCGTCGACGTGACGTTCGCCGCGGACGGCACCGCCACCCTCACGGGACCCGCTGTGATCCTCGCGCGGGGCGAGGTCCTCGTGCCCGCGGGGCTCGGCTGAGGGTTATCGGCTGGTCCGGATTGGACTCGGGTGAGAGGCTGGTCCTCGATGACTGTTCACTCCCATGACGAGACCGACCCGCGCCTGCCCGATCCGGAGGCGTACGACGGCGACCAGACCGACCTCGCCGCGCGGCTCTCACTGCGGCGGGTCGACGGGCTGCGCACAGAGCTGGCCGACGTCACCGAGGTCGAGTACCGCCAGCTCCGGCTGGAGCGCGTCGTGCTCGTCGGCGTGTGGACGACCGGCAGCGAGGAGGACGCGGTCAACTCGGTGAGCGAGCTGCGACTGCTCGCCGAGACCGCGGGCTCCGACGTGCTCGAGGCGCTGTTCCAGCGGCGTGAGAGGCCCGACCCGGCGACGTACATCGGACGCGGCAAGGTCGACGAGGTGCGCGCGATGGTCATTGCGACCGGAGCCGACACGGTGATCTGCGACGGCGAGCTGAGC
>PMLO01000182.1:1745-3550 GCA_003158895.1 Propionibacteriaceae bacterium | reverse complement strand
CTTCGACCTCGTCGACGCCTCCGGCGTTCCGTACACGTCTGTCACGGACGCGCCGCAGGGGCTCATCGTCGCCAGCATCACCGGGGACGACGAGCGGTTGCGGCACGATGTGGCGACCGTCGTCACGGCATTGCCCAAGGCGCTGCGCGATCGCGCCGTCCTCATCACCGCTGACACCCCCGACAGCATCGTCATCGAGCTGAGCGGTGGCGCTGAGGTGGTGTGGGGGAGTGCCGAGAGCTCGGCGCAGAAGGCTCAGGTGATCGTGGCGCTGCTGTCCGTGAAAGCGAGCGTGTACGACGTGAGCTCGCCGAGCCATCCGACCACCAAAGGCTGACGCGGCGGCGTGGTCAGCCCGACCCTGAACCACAGGTCGAGGGATGCGGCGAGTCGTCCGGGCCAACGTGGCAAAGGATCGGCCACTCTCGTAGCCTGACGGCACAGGGAACCGGTGGGTACCCAGGCTCTTCTTTCGACCGAGCGAGGCTTTCAGTGGCAACGGCATCCCAGAACTACCTGGCCATCATCAAGGTCGTCGGTGTCGGCGGCGGTGGCGTGAACGCCGTGAACCGGATGATCGAGGCCGGGCTGCGTGGGGTGGAGTTCATCGCAGTCAACACCGACGCCCAGGCGCTCCTGATGAGCGACGCCGACGTGAAGCTCGACATCGGCCGGGACCTGACCCGCGGCCTGGGTGCCGGCGCCGATCCCGAGAAGGGCCGACAGGCCGCCGACGACCACGCCGACGAGATCGAGGAAGTGCTCAAGGGCGCCGACATGGTCTTCGTCACGGCGGGTGAAGGTGGCGGTACGGGCACTGGCGGCGCTCCGATCGTCGCGCGCATCGCCCGCTCGCTGGGAGCGTTGACGATCGGCGTCGTGACGCGTCCGTTCAGCTTCGAAGGCCGACGTCGTTCGACACAGGCCGAGAACGGCATCTCCACCCTGCGCGATGAAGTGGACACGCTCATCGTCATCCCCAACGACAAGCTGCTGGAGATGACGGACCACCAGGTCGCGATCCTCGACGCGTTCCGTCAGGCCGACCAGGTACTGATGCAGGGCGTCTCCGGCATCACGGACCTCATCACGACCCCCGGCCTGATCAACCTCGACTTCGCCGATGTGAAGGCCGTCATGTCGAANNGCGCACGGGGTCCTGCTGTCCATCGCGGGCGGCTCGGACCTCGGCCTGCACGAGGTGTCCGAGGCGGCCAACCTCATCGAGGCGGCCGCCCACGAGGATGCCAACATCATCTTCGGCACGGTCATCGACGACGCCCTCGGCGACGAGGTCCGCGTGACGGTGATCGCGGCGGGCTTCGACGGCGGAGTCCCCATGCGGCGCCAACCGGGCAGCCAGATGCCGACCCGGGCCACGTCCTCACGTCCTGCCGCCCCGAGCACGCCGTACGTGACGCCGGATCCCGCCGTGGTTGAGCCGTCCCGCGGCGGCTCCGACGAGCTGGACGTCCCGGACTTCATGCGCTGACGTGTTCGTCGCCGCGTTCGAGCCGTTGGCCAACTCCGGCGTCGGGGTCGCCTTCACCGACCGCCTCGGCGGGGTCAGCCAGGGCTCGTACGGGCCGCTGAACCTGGGACGTACGGACGATGACGACCTGGTCGCCGTTGCCGCCAACTTCGCGNNCGATGTGAAGGCCGTCATGTCGAATGCCGGCTCGGCGCTCATGGGCATCGGTAGCGCGCGCGGCGAGGACCGTGCTCGCGCCGCCGCGGAGATGGCTGTGTCGTCACCGCTGCTCGAGGCGAGCATCGAAGGCGCGCACGGGGTCCTGCTGTCCATC
>PMLO01000182.1:0-1673 GCA_003158895.1 Propionibacteriaceae bacterium | reverse complement strand
GTACGTGACGCCGGATCCCGCCGTAGTTGAGCCGTCCCGCGGCGGCTCCGACGAGCTGGACGTCCCGGACTTCATGCGCTGACGTGTTCGTCGCCGCGTTCGAGCCGTCGGCCAACTCCGGCGTCGGGGTCGCCTTCACCGACCGCCTCGGCGGGGTCAGCCAGGGCTCGTACGGGCCGCTGAACCTGGGACGTACGGACGATGACGACCTCGTCGCCGTTGCCGCCAACTTCGCGCTGGTACGTGCGGAGCTGGGCGTCTCACGGATCGCGACCCTCCATCAGGTCCATTCCGCCGACGTGCTCGTCATCGACGACACGACGTTCCCGGCCGGTCGCCCGGGTGGTGAGCTCGGAGGATCCGCTCCCGGCGGCCTCAGCCTTCCCATCGCCGACGCGATGGTCACCACCTTGTCCGGCGTCGCGCTCTGCATCCGCGCGGCGGACTGCGTTCCCGTCCTGCTCGCCGATCCGAACGCCCGCGTCGTGGGAGCCGCGCACGCGGGCAGGGTGGGTCTGGCGGCCGGTGTGCTCGCGGCCACGGTCTCCGCGATGAGAGAGCTGGGCGCCGACCAGATCACGGCATGGATCGGGCCCCACGTGTGCGGTCGGTGCTACGAGGTGCCGGCGGAGATGGCCGAAGCAGTGGCTGCCGTCGTGCCCGAGACGGCGTCCACGACGAGCTGGGGGACACCCGCGCTGGATCTTGGGGCGGGCTGTGAGGCCCAGCTAGGGCGATTGGGGGTACGAGCCACGCATCACGGCGGCTGCACGCTCGAGAACGGGCTTCTGCACTCCCACCGCCGCGACGGCGCCGCGGCNNGCGCAGCGCGGGTTAGCCTCGGCGGGTAGACGTACGGGAGGACTGACATGCCGGACTTGATCAAGCGGGGCGCTGCCTGGCTAGGACTGGTCACGGACCATCGCTACGACGACCGCGGGGAGCTCATCCACGAAGAGCTCACCGAGTCGATCGGCGAGGATTCGCAGCTGGTCGAGCACACGGCGAGCGTGACCGCTCTGCCGAGCCGTTGGTCCGTGGCTCCGGAACCCGCGGACCTGTCCCGGATCGTCACGGTGCACCCGAAGACGTTCAACGACGCCAAGACCATCGGTGAGAGCTTCCGTGACGGCTTCCCCGTCATCATGAACCTGACCGACATGGAGGACTTCGATGCGAAACGCCTCGTCGACTTCGCTGCCGGCCTGATCTTCGGCCTGCGCGGAACGTTCGAAAAGGTCACGAACAAGGTCTTCCTCCTGAGCCCGCACGAGGTCACCGTCACCGCGGAGGATCGCGAACGGATCGCCGGCGGTTTCTACAACCAGAGTTGAGGTCGTCCGCGTCGTCTCTGCGGGCCCGGGCTGAGGCAAGTCTCGACCTGTAGTGCAGGTGGCAACCGCGCTACGATGCCTTCACCGGCATGTCCTTGGTCCCCTAGGAAACGCTGCTATAGCCTGATTTCGCCGATCGCAGGGTTGAACCTGCGCCGGTGTTCCCGGCGCACAGCCCCGCTACGAGTCTCTTCAGAGGTGCACAGATGACGATGACGCTGGACGAGGTCCGCAAGACCCGGTTCCACATGTCCCGCCGCAATGGCTACGAGGTGACCGCCGTGGACATCTTCGTGGACAAGGTCGAGGCCACCCTGATGACCATCACCGAGCAGAACG